>DNGJ01000049.1 GCA_003486305.1 Cyanobacteria bacterium UBA11371 | reverse complement strand
CTCAGTGCGTCCGCGCTTGCCCGACTGACGTGCTGGAGATGGTTCCCTGGGATGGCTGCAAAGCCGGTCAGATTGCCTCTTCTCCTCGCACCGAAGACTGCGTAGGCTGCAAGCGTTGCGAAACTGCCTGTCCCACTGACTTTTTGAGCATCCGGGTCTACCTGGGGGCTGAAACTACCCGCAGTATGGGTCTGGCTTATTAAGCTGCTCCTGCGTCAGCAGTTACTAGGGGCTTTCCCATTGCGGCGATTGCACTCGGCTTTTATTGGTAGGGTGTTTTTTCCCAATGGCAAAGCCCATACATTACTCAAGCTTGTATTTTTGCTCAGCCGCCCCGATTTGAGTTGTGCTATCCTACCTTGGCAAGCTGGTTTAATAACCGATCGCTAATAGCTAGGCAGGAGTGATGAGCTAAATGTGCGGAATCGTTGGCTATATCGGCACCCAAGCGGCAAGCGAAATTTTGCTTTCTGGGTTAGAGAAACTCGAATACCGGGGCTATGATTCTGCCGGAATCGCCACGGTGTGGGAAGGTGAAGTTCACTGCGTCCGCGCTAAGGGAAAACTCGATAACCTGCGCGATAAACTAGCAGGGATGGAAAATCCAGCCCCTGTAGGCATCGGACACACGCGCTGGGCTACCCACGGTAAACCAGAAGAGTATAATGCCCATCCGCACATGGATACGGCAATGCGCGTGGCGGTGGTGCAAAATGGCATTGTGGAAAATTATCGCGAGTTGCGAGAAGAATTAAAGCAACGAGGACACAAGTTTCGTTCGGATACGGATACTGAAGTTATACCGCACTTAATTGCTGAATTTTTAGCTAAAACTCAAGTTTCGGATGCGGATCGCACTTCACCGTTACTAGAAGCAGTCCGACAAGCTGTGAATAAACTAGAGGGGGCATTTGCGATCGCTGTCGTTTGCGCCGACTACCCCGATGAAATCGTTGCTGTCAGACAACAAGCACCCCTAGTGGTGGGATTCGGTCAAGGGGAATTTTTCTGCGCTTCGGATACGCCTGCGATCGTCAACCATACCCGCGCCGTACTACCTTTAGAAAATGGGGAAATGGCGCTGCTAACCCATTTAGGTGTAGAAATTTACAACTTTGCGGGTAATAGGCTCAGAAAAGCGCCCAAGTTACTTTCTTTGAACCCAATTTTGGTGGAAAAACAAGGATTCCGCCACTTTATGGTCAAAGAAATTTACGAACAACCCGCCGTGGTACGGGCTTGTTTAGAAGCTTATGTTAATCCAGATTGGAATGCCGCAACCAAAGCACCACCCGTCAATCTAAAACTAACAGAATCTCTCTACGAAAATTTAGAACAAATCGAAATCGTCGCCTGCGGTACGTCTTGGCACGCCGGATTAGTCGGAAAATACCTGTTAGAACAGTTAGCCGGTATTCCCACTGCGGTGCAATATGCGTCGGAATTTCGCTACGCACCCCCGCCTTTGACTCCCAATACCCTCACCATCGGCATTACCCAATCTGGAGAAACTGCGGATACTCTAGCCGCGTTGGCGATGGATAAGCAACGTCGGGTAGCAAAAGGCGGTAAATTTGAGTCCAGGTTGTTGGGTATTACCAATCGTCCCGAAAGTTCTTTGGCGGGGATTGTCCCGAATTTGATCGATACCCACGCGGGGATTGAAATTGGAGTAGCCGCAACTAAATCTTTTGTCGCCCAATTAATGGCATTTTACTGTTTGGCGTTGGATTTGGCTTATCGGCGTCAGACTCTGCCTCTATCGAGAATAGAAGAAATAGTTGCCGGATTGCACATGCTACCCGCGCAGATTGAAATGCTGTTGGGGAATCAAGAAAAGTACATCGAAGAATTAGCCCACGATTTTACCGAAACCCAAGATTTTATTTTCGTGGGACGGGGAATTAATTTCCCGATTGCGTTGGAAGGAGCGCTGAAACTAAAGGAAATTAGCTACATTCATGCAGAAGGATATGCCGCTGGAGAGATGAAACACGGGCCGATTGCGCTATTGGATGCTAAAGTGCCGGTGGTAGCGATCGCTGTCAAAGGTAGCGTATACGAAAAAGTCCTCTCTAACGCCCAAGAAGCAAAGGCGCGCGATTCCAGATTGATTGGGGTGACTCAAATCAACGACACCGAAGCGGCAGAAATCTTTGATGATTTGTTACCCGTCCCGCCAGTTGATGAGTTACTTTCCCCGATTGTGACGGTGATTCCGCTGCAATTATTGGCTTATCATATCGCCGCCCGTCGCGGGCTGGATGTGGATCAGCCCCGGAATTTGGCAAAATCGGTGACTGTGGAGTAAAGGATTTTAGGTGGAAGCGATCGCTTGCATGGATAATGGGAATCGAGCGATCGCTTTTATTTGAGGACGATGTTGGCAAAGGAAAATAGAGCATGAAGGAGGGTACCAAGTACCAGCCACTCCTGGAATTTCTGCGCGACAACAATCAAGACGAAGTTAAGCTAACTTTTGCAGAAATCGAGGCGCTGATTGATAGCAATCTGCCCGACTCAGCACGCAGTCAACGGGCATGGTGGAGCAATCGCCGCAAAGGCGCACTGCAAGCTGAAGCTTGGATGGAAGTTGGGTATCGCGTTGAGGATGTCGATTTTGAACAGCAACAAGTGACATTTCGCAAACCGATTATTAAACCAAAAGTTACCCGCGTCAGTAAAAAAGGATTGTGGAATGGTGAACTAATCAAGGCACTGCGGCTACACATGAACTTGACTCAAACAGAATTTGCCCAACAGCTAGGTGTGCGTCAGGCGACGGTCAGCGAATGGGAAAATGAACTTCGTGAGCCTAGCCGCTCCACGTCGAAACATTTGCAATTAGTTGCTCGCATGGTTGGATTCACATATGGGGAAGAGAACCAGAATTTCTAAATATCGCGCTTGACTCCTATTCGTTTTTAGTATATTGTCAGATTATCATCCTACTCTGGCAAAAGTCAAGCATGAAATGGCAACAACTATGCAACCGCTACGCCGCCGTATTAATACCAAAACCTTCGTTATCACTCTCAGACAAATCGCCAAACACCTAAAAATCCCCCAAGAGCGCATACTCAACTGGGAAAAATGGCACAACGTCCTCTGGGTGCATATCAAAGGAATCGGCGGTTACTTTGTCAGTTACCGCAAATTAGAACAGTGGATAGCTGCTTGTCGCACCCTTATTCGCAGTTGTTCAAATCTAAATGCGCTCAACGATTTTTGGAAATCAATTTCGCGAGAAGCACAGCGATATAGCGAAGATGCCCTTTCTCGCCTTGAAACCTTATCCCAAGAACGATATGCCGATTTATTTACTCGTCAACAAACCTAAAAATGTCAGAAGTCAGCATCAAGTTTCCGAGGCTTCCTGCTGACTCCTAGCTCCCCAAAAAAAGGAGACTAGAACTATGATAAACCCTGCCAGCGATGGGAGGAAGAAGTCTCATGACTAATCCTGGCCCAATTGGAGAAAGAGAACTGCAATTGATTAGGCTTTACGCAAATTGCCAACTCGAACTCTCGCCCCAGAGTTTTTATGCAAAATGGGATGTAACCTACGAGCAAATTGGCGAAATTTGTTCCCGTTCCCCTACTACCGTGCAACGCCCCTTTAAACGCGCGAGCAATTATCGCTCCCCCAAACGTTGCGATTTGCACCATCTCGCTCTAATGGATTTTCTCTTGGAACATTTTGAAAAAATTCCTCCCCAATTGTTCGATCTGTTATTTCCCCACCTGTAGAGGTGCGAAGATTAACAAGCAATCGAAGCGAGCGATCGCATTCCTAGCTGGATCTGTGCGATCGCTCGCTGTAAAACCGGCTTTGGGTTGCTTTGCTCAGTAATTTTACTGAATCCGCTTCTGCAACAATCAACTCGCTCTTGAAGCCGCTCTACAAGCGAATCGGACTTTTGGCGGATTTGTAATTCCGTAATCTTACTGAAAAAAATAAGCTATCAATGAATAATAATTATTATATGAGGGAAACACTTAAAAAAGCGGATTTTTGCGTCAGTACTTTCACGATTGGGAAAAAAATTGCAGAAAAATTGATTCGCCGATTCGCTTAAGTTTCATGTATAATTTAGGTAAAAATAGCTAAACAAAATCGACTAAAGGTTAACAAAAAAGCTGGCGCTACGCTATAAATACAGATAAATCAACGGATAAGTCCAAATGTTTAAGGTGTCAAAGACAAGAATATAAACTTAAAAAATATGCCACGCTGGAAACTGGTCACTGAATTTTCTCTTGATAGCGCCCACTATATCAACGACTACAAAGGCCCTTGCGGTAGGTTACACGGTCATACATACCGCATCAAAATTGAAGCAACAGCCAATCAACTTTACTCGTCGGAATTCGTGCCTCACAAGGTGATGGTAGCGGATTTTAGAACGTTGCGCTGGGCGAAGCAGGATGTGACCAAAGGGGGATTAGATCATTGCGTTTTGAATGAAGTGCTACCGCCCGAATACGAGACGACAGCAGAGATGATTGCCCAGTATATTTACGACAAAACAAAGAAGCTTCTACCAGAAGGGGTAAAGCTGAAAGTTGCTGTATCTGAAACGCCGAGTAGTTGGGTGGAATATGAGGATGACTGAGTTATAGATAGTGCTAATTGCTAATTGCTAATTGCTAATTGCTAATTTGATAATATAGGATTTTTTCTGACATTAGCTATTAGCCATTAGCCATTAGCCCCTGGTTAAATAGGTGAATTAACTACCCCATTAAAAGACTTATAACTCTCAGCTAATTGCTCGTTTTTTGGTTCTTTTGAGGGTAACAAAAGTTCTGAACGGAAGGAATGGCGGATATGAGAATTGAGATACCGCATTTGTAGGAGTTGCCATTCCTGCCACATTTCGTAGCGAGTTTCGGCGAGTTGTTTAGCTAGCTTTGGCAGGTTTTTGGTGGTTTCAGAATCTAAGGCATCTGCGAGAAATTCGGCTAAAACGAAGCTGTCTTGAATGTGCCCCAGTATTTCTTGAATGCTCTGGATATCTTCGAGAAAAGCTGTATAAGTCGGGCTATAGAAGTCAGTAAAGAGTTCCATTTGATAGCGCACGCGCTTGGTTTGTTTCCGCAAGTCGTGCAGAACTTCTCCGTGCATGGCGATTTGTTCTTCTACGGCTTCGTGACTTAAGTTTTTACGGGGTTTAATTTCTGTTTCCTCAGCTTGAGTTCCAGTCAACCAAGCTTGATGAAGTAACAAATCGCTGACTGAGGGTAAGAGTAAATCTGGCAAGACTTCGTGAATTGGCATCTGAGCCATTGCCTGATATTTTGGCTCTGACAACCACGCTTTCAAAGATTGTTTAAATTGCTTATAACTTTTGTGGTGGAGGGTTTCGCGTACCTGTTCTAAAACCTTGTTCCGCCGTTTATCTAGGTAAGCCAAAGCTTTTTCCAAAACTTTCTGTTCTTCGCGGGGCAAATTGGGTTTATAGCGCTTTTGGAGTGCTTCTTTTAATACATCTAAATCCCGCAGTTTCCCCAAAGTGCGAGCTATTTTACCAATTTGTTTTTCTTGCGCCGACTCGGGCAGATCTAATGCGGGATCAAAACCCGTGACGGCGGATCGCAGGCGACGCATCCCGACGCGCATTTGGTGCAAAGCTTCGGGATCGCGGTCTTCTAGAACATCGGCTTCGTGCTTGAGAATTTTTTTGAGGTGTTTTTCAATTCCCAGGTAAGCCCAGTCTCCAAGGGTTTTCGCCGTTGATGTCGTTGGTAATTTCATAAGAAATTGGTAATGGGTAATGGGTAATTGGTAATTGGTAATGGCAGGTGAGGGAGGTGCTTCAGGGGCAGAGGTGTACAGGTGTACAGGTGCAGAGGGGAATTTGAATCTATATTCTCCCGGAGTCCCGGAGTCACCTGCTCAAGAACCTCCCTATCTTCCCTATGACCCATTACCAATTACCCATTACCTATTACCTTATTGGAGATATTCCTGAATCGCTTTTACCTCGAGTCGTTCTGACTGCAAGCGCGCGATCGCAGCTGTAGTTGCTTGCGCCCCAGCGATCGTGGTAATCACCGGAATTTTGTAAGCTAAAGCCGTGCGGCGCAGCAGGCGTCCGTCGCTTTGGGCTTCTTCCCCAGAAGGCGTATTCAGAATCAGGTTGATTTTCTCGTTTTTAATCGAGTCCATGATGTGGGGACGCCCTTCGTGGATTTTCAGCACCAATTCGACGTTCTTGAGGCCGTGTTCTTGCAATACGCGACGGGTACCATCGGTTGCTACCACGTTAAAACCTAACTCTAACAGCTGTTTGACCACGGGGACGATCGCTTGTTTGTCGCGATCGCTCATCGACACAAACACCGTTCCAGCCAGGGGTAAGCGCTGATTTGCCGCCAGTTCTGCCTTGGCAAATGCTTTGCCAAAATCGCTGTCTATCCCCATTACCTCCCCCGTAGACCGCATTTCCGGCCCTAATAGGGTATCCGTACCGGGGAATTTATCAAACGGCAATACGGCTTCTTTAACCGCGATGTGGCGGGGCAGAATTTCTTGGGTGAAGCCCAATTCTTCTAATGTTTTCCCCGACATAATTAATGATGCCAGTTTCGCCAACGGTACGCCTATCGCTTTAGATACAAATGGCACCGTGCGCGACGCGCGCGGGTTCGCTTCCAAGATATAAACTTGGGGCATGTATCCGTGGGCACCAACCACAGCAAACTGGATATTCATCAACCCAACTACATTCAGCGCCTTGGCTAACCTGGTTGTCCAATCCCTAATTGTTTCTATGGTTGCGGGCGGCAGCGAAGTCGTGGGCAGGGTGCAGGCGCTGTCTCCTGAGTGAATTCCCGCTTGCTCGATGTGTTCCATGATACCCCCTATCGCTACGTTTCCCGTAGAGTCGGCGATCGCATCCACATCGACTTCGATGGCATTTTCGAGGAATTTATCGACCAGCACGGGTTTTTCCGGTTCCACCTGCACCGCCATTGTCATGTAGCGCTGCAAGTCTTCATCCGAGTAGACAATTTCCATCGCGCGTCCGCCCAGGACGTAGCTGGGGCGCACCACGACGGGATAGCCAATTCGCCGCGCCACAGCGAGTGCTTCTCCCTCGCTGCGGGCGATACCGTTGGGGGCGGTTTTCATCTGCAACTGCTGCAACAAAACTTCAAACCGTTCTCGGTCTTCGGCGATGTCGATAGAATCGGGGCTAGTTCCCCAGATTTTGGTAATTGGTAATTGGTTGGATTCTTCCCCATTAGCAATTAGCAATGAACCATTAGCAATTTGGTTGAGATATTCTTGCAGCGGCACGGCTAATTTTAGGGGTGTTTGACCGCCGAATTGGATGATAATGCCTGCCGGATTTTCCGTCTCAATAATATTGAGAACGTCTTCTTTAGTGAGGGGTTCAAAATACAAGCGATCGCTCGTATCGTAGTCAGTCGAAACCGTTTCTGGGTTCGAGTTGACCATAATAGTTTCAAACCCGGCATTAGACAGGGCATAGCTAGCATGACAGCAGCAGTAGTCAAATTCTATTCCCTGACCGATGCGGTTGGGGCCGCCGCCCAAAATCATCACCTTTTGTTTATCCGAAGGTAGTACTTCGGATTCGCAAATGCCAGTGGTCAGTTGTTCTTGTTCTGACGACTGACTGGTGACTGACATACTACCCATTTCATAAGTTGAATAGTGGTAGGGAGTGAACGCTTCAAACTCTGCCGCGCAGGTATCGACAGTTTTGTAGATGGGAATTACACCGAGTTGTTTGCGGTAAGCGCGTACTTCGTCTTCGTTGGTTTTGGTAGCGAAGGCGATTTGGCGATCGCTAAATCCGAGTTGCTTAATTGCTAATAGCTGTTCCTGGGTCAAAGAATGTAGGGGCGGGTTTGATGAAGCTGTCTGTTGTCCCGGCGACTGGTTGGTTGAACCCGCCCCTACACGTTTGAGGAACTTTTCTGTTTCCAGAATTTGCGCCATTTTATCTAAGAACCAGGGGTCGATCCCGGTGAGTTCGTAGATTTCTTCTACCGACATGCCCATCATCATCGCGTGGCGGAGTGTAAAAATCCGCTCTGGATTGGGGGTGCGTAAATTGGCGCGAATTTGTTCTAAACTGGGGAGTTTTTCATTGCGATCGCATCCCCATCCCGCACGTCCGGTTTCCAGACTCCGCAGCGCTTTTTGGAACGACTCGCAGAACGTGCGCCCAATTGCCATCGCTTCGCCTACCGACTTCATTTGGGTGGTTAAAAATGGCTGAGTTCCGGGAAACTTTTCAAACGCAAACCGGGGGATTTTGGTTACTACATAATCAATTGTCGGCTCAAACGACGCGGGGGTTTTCTTGGTAATGTCGTTATTAATTTCATCCAGGGTGTAACCCACCGCCAACTTCGCCGCAAACTTAGCAATTGGGAACCCAGTCGCTTTAGAAGCCAGCGCCGACGAACGAGACACCCGCGGGTTCATTTCAATTACGATTACTTCCCCATCTACCGGATTAACCGCGAATTGAATATTCGAGCCGCCGGTTTCTACCCCAATTTCGCGGATAATTTTAATCGACGCATCCCGCAGGCGCTGATATTCTTTATCAGTTAACGTTTGCGCCGGGGCTACCGTAATCGAGTCCCCCGTGTGAATTCCCATCGGGTCTAAGTTTTCAATCGAGCAGATAATTACTACGTTATCTGCCAGATCTCGCATCACCTCTAATTCGTATTCTTTCCATCCCAGGAGCGACTTTTCAATCAAAATTTGCGACACGGGAGAAGCTTCTATACCTCCCTGCGCCATTTCTTCAAATTCTTCTTGGTTGTATGAAATGCCGCCTCCAGTACCGCCCATAGTAAATGCCGGTCGGATAATCAGGGGGTAAGAGCCAATTAACGAAGCAACTTCTTTTGCTTCGTTAATATTTGAGGCAATCCCAGAAGGACAGACATTCACCCCGATGCGCGCCATTGCCTCTTTGAACAATTGCCGATCTTCGGCTTTTTCGATTGCTTCTAGCTTCGCGCCGATTAGTTCTACACCGTATTTTTCCAAGACGCCATTTTTCGACAAAGCCACCGCTAAATTCAGTGCAGTTTGCCCGCCCATCGTTGGGAGTAGGGCGTCTGGTCGCTCTTTGGCGATTACTTTTTCTACCATTTCCGGTGTTAGCGGCTCAATATAAGTCCGGTCTGCTGTTTCCGGGTCGGTCATGATGGTAGCGGGATTGGAGTTGACCAGCACCACCTCGTACCCTTCGCTGCGAAGGGCTTTGCACGCCTGAGTGCCGGAATAGTCAAACTCGCAGGCTTGACCGATGACAATGGGACCGGAACCCAACAGCAGGATTTTTTTGAGGTCGTTACGGCGGGGCATATTCGTTTCTATAACACTGACAGTATTTGAACCCAGACCATTGTAAGCCTGCTGTGGGTGAGTTGGTTGGCGTTTAATCTGAGTTTTATAAGTTTCCATGACAAAACGACGACGACTCGCCGAGTCGCCCTGCCTTTGCCGTATAGGCTAGGGAAGCTTTACCAAGTGCTAGAGTTGTGACAAATAGCCTGTTGTTAGCCCCCCTCCTACTTGTGCCGCTTCCTGTTCGGTGAGTTGCTCGGCAAAATCTAAGTCAAGCGCTTCTAATTGCGCCAAAGCTAAATCAAACGCATGACCCATAGAACTCTCCGAATTTATCGGCAAGAATTTCTCTAGCCAAAGCCTAGCTCGCAACCTTTAGTTTTGCGATCGCTTTAAATATAAACCAGCCAGCCTGGGAATTTTTGCCATTTTGGCATTTCTGCAATAAACATCGGAGATATTCTATGTTTGGGCTTAAGTCTGTTTCATATAATTAGCATTAGATGGCTAATAGCTTGCTTGGGAAATAGCTATTAGCCATGTTTTTTAACTATTTGTATATATTTAGTTAAAAATTATTGCTCTGCCAAAATGGCAACAGGCGATCGCTGTGTAAAGTTAGAATGGCTCTCAATCCCATCACCAGATTGGTTGGAGCATAACGATCGTGTTGAAGCAAGCAAACGGATTTGACAAGAAAGCCGATAAACTAGGATTGGCAAATCGCTTATTTTTGAGCATGATTCCGATAGCCACTGGTTATGCGATCGCATCTGCTCCCGCTCTTGCTGCGACTTTAGCTTATTCTGGAGCCGACTTTCTGTTAAATAACTTTAGTCATAGCCCGACTGGAACTACTACTGATGTTAATGTAAATACTTTTACGAATGCAGCCCCAGGTAGTTCAATTAATACCTCGGCTGAAGCTATGGCAATTTTTCTTGGGCAGAACCCCTTGGGGTACAATACAACCTTAAGTATGGGTATAGGCGAAGGGAATAATTATTTAGGGAAAGCAGACAGTAAGGCTAAAGTTGTCGGCAACTTCTTGGTCGGACAAAACGAGTCTTTCAAGTTTGATTTCTACGGTAATTTAGAACTGAGAACTTCAATTGATACTTTTTGGGGCGAAAGTGCCAATGCGGCGGGAAATATATACTTTTTAGTGTTGGATGCGACTAACAGCCAGGAAATAAATGTATTAGATTACTTTCTTTTCTCCGGAAACTTGTCAACTCCAGGTATCCCTGATTATCTATTCGCTCAAAAGAGTCGCCGCGTCCAAATAAATAACTTGTCAAAACAAAAAGATTTTATCGGCAAGGAAGAATCGGCTTTGGGTTCTGTAGCAGGGTCGTATCAGCGTTCTTTCAGGAAGCCGACCAATCTAACTGTAATAGAAGTTAAAGAGAATAGTACTATACAGCAAGCTAAAAGTTTGTTTAGCCAATTGACAAGTCTAAGTGGATTAGACACCTCATTACAAGCAGATACAAGCGACTCAATGATGCTATCAAGTGCCACAGATTTAAGCGGATTAGAAACCTCGGTGGAAACAGTCGCAACTGAGCCAATTCTTAACGATCCCATCGTGGCAGCAATGGGAACAGGAACAAGTACATTAGAAACATCGGTAGAAACAGTCGCAACTGAGCCAATGCTTACCGATTCTATCGTGGCAGCAACGGGAACAGAAACAAGTGTATTAGACACCGAAGTACCGACTTTATCCCAGAAAACAATCGTTGCAGAAATTGGAAATAAACCCCTTGACGCTCAGGGTTCATACGAGTCATCAAAAATATCTTCAGGAGATATTCAGACTGCGATCGCAAATAGCGATAAGATGCAGACTTGGCTAAAAGGAAAAACTCAATACACGGCATTACTTCCAGACCAAATCGTTAAAGACCTGCAAGTTTTTTCGGATGTATCCAGCGGTGCTTGGGTTGACCCACCAACAAGTTACGGGATAGAATATACGGTAGAGGGAGATTCTTTAATTACGAATATTCTCGACTTTTTCACCGACGATGCTGACGATTTATTTACCGTTGCAGCAGAAGGCAAAATTCTAGGGAAATTCAGGTCGGGTGACAATATTGACTTGGTTTCTCTACTCGATAAGGGCGTCTCAAGCCTGACTATAACTGAGATCAATCCCGCCCCAGGAAAGGCGGTAGCTAATTTTAATTTCCGGCCTTTATTCAATACCAAAACAGCTTCTTTACAGGCAAGATCGTTCGATAAGTATGGTAGTAAGTCAATCCCAGAACCAGGCTCAGTTTTGAGTTTACTAGCCTTCGGTGTCCTGGGTATAGCCTCAAGATTGTTCGCCAAGCGTTGAGTTTTGACAAAAGTTTCAACCAGTCGGACGATTTGATCGGGGTGGGGAAAATGCTAACCTAATTTGGCTGCGATCGCGCAAAAGAAGTTGTTGCTTTATCCCTACCCGATGAAAAGATTTAAACTTGCCATAATTTTGAATATTTTTAATTAAAAATTATTGTTCTGCCAAAATGGCAACAGGTGATGGGAAGGGTTAGCTAGAATGGCTTTCAATCCCATCACCAGATTGGTTTGAGGGTAACAACCATGTTGAAGCAAGCAAAAAAATTTGACAAGAAAGCCGATAAACTAGGATTGGCAAATCGGTTATTTTTGAGCATGATTCCGATAGCCACTGGTTATGCGATCGCATCTGATGCCGCTGTTGCTGCCACTTTATCAATGTCGAGCGCGAACTTTTTTTTAAATAACTTTAGTCATACCCCGAGTGGAACTACTACTGAAGTTAATGTCAATCCTTTTACCAATGCAGCCCCAGGCAGTTCAATAAATACCTCGGCTGAAGCTTTTTCAATTTTTCTTGGGCAGAACCCCTTGGCGTACAATACAACCTTAAGTATGGGTATTGGCGAAGGGAATAGTTACTTAGGGACAGCAGACAGCAAGGCTAAAGTTGTCGGCAACTTCTTGGTGGGAAGAAACGAGTTTTTCAAATTTAATTTTTTCGGTAGTTTAGAACTGAGGACTTCAATCGATACTCGCTTAACAGAAAGTGCTAAGGCGGCGGGAAATATATACTTTTTGGTGTTGGATGCGACTGACAGCAAGAAGATTGACATTTTAGATTACTTTCTGCTAACCGGAAACTTATCAACTCCAGGGAAGCCGGATTATCTATTCGCTAAAAATAGTCCCAGAGTCAAATTCGATAGCTTGTCAAAAGACAAAAAATTTGGAGGAAAGGAAGAATCGGCCTTGGCTTCTGTTGCAGGTTCGTATCAGCGTTATTTCAAGAAGCCGACCAATTTAACTGTAGTGGAAGTTAAAGAGAACAGAACTAAACAGCAAGCTGAAAATAAGTTTAGCAAATTGCTACCAAGTGGATTTGAAACCTCACTAGAAGCATTAGCAACCGAGCCAATCATTACCGATTCTATCGTTGCAGCAATGGGAACGGAAACAAATCAATTAGACACCCCAAACCAGACTTTATCGCAGAATGCAATCGTTTCAGCAATTGGAAATAGCCCGCTTGAAACTCAGGGGGCGTCGAGAGCGTCAAAATTATATTCAGGAGATATTAAGGGTGCGATCGCAAATAACGAAAAGGCGAAGAATTGGCTAAAAGGAAAAACAAAATACACGGCATTGCTTCCCGACCAAATCGTTAAAGACCTGCAAGTTTTTTCGGATGTATCCAGCGGTGCTTGGGTTGACCCACCAACAACTTATGGTCTAGAATATACGGTAGAGGGAGATTCTTTAATAACGAATATTCTCGACTTTTTCAGCGACGATGCTGACGATTTATTTACCGTTGCAGCAGAAGGCAAAATTCTAGGTAAATTCAAATCCGGTGACAATATTGACTTCGTTTCTCTACTAGGTAAGGGAGTTTCCAGCTTTACCGTCACTGACATCGATCCCTCTCGTGGAGAATCGGTAGCTAATTTTTATTTACGGCCTTTATTCAATACCAAAACAGCTTCTTTGCAGGCAATATCCTTCGAGAAATCTGCTGATAAGTCAATCCCAGAACCAGGCTCAGTTTTCAGTTTACTAGCCTTGGGCTTCTTCGGTGTTGTCTCAAGATTGTTCGCCAAGCGTTGAGTTTTGACAAAATTTTCGACCATTCGGACGATTTCATCGGGGTGGGGAAAATGCTAACCTAATTTGGCTGCAAAGGCACGAAAGTAGTTGTTGCTTTATCCCTACCCGATGAAAAGATTTAAACTAGCCATAACTTTGCTCGGCGTTGGTATTGTCCTGCTATCGGGATTGTTTTTAACAGAACTTCCCACTAGAGGAGAAGCGCCTGTTAAAATTTTTGGCGAAGTTTGGCAAACTGTCAACGATAACTTTTACGATTCCAAGTTTAATGGCGTTGATTGGAAAGCGCTAAAACAAAAATACGAACCGCAAATTACAAAAGCGCATTCACAGGAAGAAGCCGCTAATATTATCAATGGAATGCTTGGCGAATTAAAAACCTCTCATACCCGCTTCTACACGTCAGAAGAGCCAGCTTACTATCAAGTTTTAGGAATATTTGCACCAAGAATTCCCGACTTACAACAGCAGCTAAAAAAGATATTCCCGCAAGGTAAGATTGAATACAGCGGCATTGGTATCTTTACTAAAGACATTAATAATAAGACATTTATTAGTGGTGTTTTAGATGGTTCTCCCGCAGCTAATGCAGGACTGCTGGCGGGAGATAGAATCATCGACGTTGACGGTCAGCCATTTAAACCAGTGCAATCTTTTGAGGGGAAAGCTGGGCAAAATGTCAAGATAAAAATTGAGCGTTTGCTGAACAATCAGCAAGAAATAACCGTCACGCCAAAAATGCTCGATGCAACTACGATGTTTCTAGATGCGATGCAAGCCAGCACCCAAATAATAGAAAGAGAAGGTAAAAAAATTGGCTACGTTCACATTTGGTCTTATGCTGGCGACCAATATCAGGAACAATTAGAATCAGATTTATTTTACGGTCGTTTAAGAGAAGCAGATGGGTTAGTTTTAGACCTCAGAGATGGATGGGGAGGCGCGCCACTTAGTGCTTTAAATATTTATACAGCAAAAGGGCCAAGCGTTACAAGTATTAGGCGAGACGGTAGGCGATGGAGAGATATTGCACATTGGAATAAACCCGTAGTAATGATAGTAAATGAAGGCAGTCGCAGCGCTAAAGAAATTTTAGCTTATGGCTTTCAACAATATAATATCGGCCCAGTTGTGGGGACAAAAACAGCAGGTGCAGTCGTTGCAGGTTCTCCATTTTTGATGTCAGATAATAGCTTGCTTTACCTAGCAGTAGCCGATGTTTATGTTGACGGAAACAAAAGAATAGAAGGAGTTGGCGTCACACCGGATATTGTAGTGCCATTTTCTCTAGAATATACCCAAGGAGCCGATCCGCAAAAAGAACGGGGGATAGAAGTTGCGATCGCATCCATAAAAAAGCGAATTGCTAATAGCTAATGGCTCATGGTAAATCCAGAAAATATTCCCATTAGCAATTAGCAATTAGCAATTAGCAAACTTATCCGTCGCCTCAATTAATCCACTGCGAATTCCCGGTTCGCTCATCGAATGTCCCGCATCGGGAACTACAATAAACTCAGCTTCTTCCCAAGCACGATGTAGTTCCCAAGCCGACATCATCGGACAAACAACATCGTAACGTCCCTGAACTATAACCGCCGGAATATGGCGAATCCGATCCACATTTAAAAGCAGTTGATCTTCCGGTTCAAGAAATCCTTTATTGATAAAGTAATGGCACTCAATTCTAGCAAACGCTTCGGCGAATACATCCGTTCCAAACCTTTGCTTTAAATCGAAATCTGGAAATAATCTACTCGTACTAGCTTCCCAAATTGACCAAGCACGAGCCGCTTCTAATCGAATTTGAGCATCAGGGCTAGTCAAGCGTTTATAATAAGCGGTTAGCATATCATCCCTTTCATTTATGGGAATCGGTTTAACATATTCCTCCCAAGCATCGGGGAAAATATAACTAGCTCCTTCTTGATAAAACCAGCGTATTTCTTTTTGTCTCAACATAAAAATGCCGCGCAAGATTAAACCCTTGCATCGGTCGGGATGGGTTTGACTGTAAGCTAAAGATAGAGTACTTCCCCAACTGCCACCAAAAACAACCCATTGCTCGATACTTAAATGTTCTCGAAGTTTTTCAATGTCATTAACTAAATCCCAAGTTGTATTTTCTTGCAATTCCGCATGGGGTTTACTTTGACCGCACCCGCGTTGATCGAACATTATCAACCGCCATTTTTCCGGGTCAAAATATTGTCGATAAAACGGCGGACATCCGCCTCCTGGTCCACCGTGCAATAATACAATTGGTTTTCCCTGGGGGTTACCAGATTCTTCAAAATGAATCGTATGCAGGTCAGAAACTTTTAGATATCCTGAGTTGTAAGGTTCTCTAGGCGGGTAAAGTTCTCGCATTTTTAAAGGATTTATATTGTGATGATGTTTATTTTACATCAGTGAGAAACCCGGTTTCTTATATGATACCTTCGCCAATTTTCTGCACCGCCCCCCAGCCCCCCAGGCTAAAGCCTCTTGCTCACAAACTTGCGCCCGCAAGGCAAGGGCTGTAAGAATTTCAGCCCGCGAAGGCGGGCGCAAGTTTGTATAGCGGCACCCTTAAGGGTGTCGAATTTTGGTTAGCGATCGCTCAACGTTCCAGCAGTTTCATTAATCAGCGATCCTGCCGTTTTTTCAATTATTTCTGCACCTGGTTGTTGCTGTGGTTTTCTAGTATACCAATATGCCCAAGCAATCAAAACCGCTTGAAATGGAAGTCTAACCCAGTACAGTACTTGATTGTGGGGAATTCCTTCAATCGGAATATTGTTTACTGCCATGTTGATATTAGCTGGAAACACGGCAATAAATAAAGCAATCAATCCCCAAGCTGCTGCGACGCTGACAAAAGGAATGATTAACCCAATTCCGCCTAAAATCTCAAAAAAGCCGCTAATATAAACCAACGCCACCGGGTTAGGCAATTCGGGTGGCACAATTCTAGCGTATTGTTCGGGTCTAATAAAGTGCGTAATTCCAACGATAATGATACACACCGCAAAGATACCGCGCAGTATTTCTTTACGTCGATGGGAGTTGCTATGGTGTAGTTTCATAAGGGTAGGGATAACTCTACCCAAACCCTAGCAAGAGAGTATAGGAATTTTTTCTATCTCAAGGCGAGTTTTTGTATTGGGGGTGTCAGCGTATGGCTACATCGACTCTAACCGCTGGCGCAATTTGCTACTGATGGTATCGATTAAAGTTACAACAACTAACAGCACGAGCATAATCGTCGCTGCTTTTGTCCGCTCAAAACTATCAATATAAGTTTTCAATTGAAACCCAATACCACCCGCACCTACTGCACCTAAAACCGAAGCGGCGCGAATATTATATTCAAACATATACAAGGTATAACCCAATCCCAAGGGCAACACTTGCGGTAAAATTCCGTATTGAGCTATTTGTATCCAAGAAGCTCCACCTACTCTTAACGATTCTATCGAACGCGCATCGACTGATTCAATTGCTTCTTGATAAAACTTGGCTAAATATCCGATTGTGTAAATTCCTAAAGCTAAAGTACCTGCGGGTGCGCCGAGTCCAATCGCTGCGACAAATATCAATCCTAAAACAATCGAAGGCACGGAACGAACCGCATTTTGCAGCAAGTTCGCTATCCATTGTAACCAGCGAGGTGCTAAATTTCTGGCGCTTAAAATTGCAATGGGTAAAGATATAATTGCGCCGATTGTAGTTCCCCAGATCGACATCTGGATCGTTTCAATTAAGGCTTTGACGGCAATATCTATAATTTCAAAATTTGGAGGCCAGAAGTCTGTCAAAAAAGTAACTACGTATTTCCAGCTATCTTCAACGATCGCTTGATTTATTTTTAATCCCTGAAATGCCCAATAATAAACTAAAATAACAATCGCAAAAATGCCCAGCCGACTTAACCAAGTCAGCAAATTTTGGATGTTGGATTTATCGTCGGTTTGTAAGGATTTCGTCACTCTCAAGTTAACTCCACTCAAAAAATTGGTAATTGGTAATGGGTAATTGGTAATTGTTGTCCTGATTACCCATTACCCATTACCTAATTTAAAATCTAAAATTCCCTCTTGGCAGGGGCCATCATAAACTATACTACCTGCATCGAGAACAATGGCGCGTTTGGCGTAGGTAGATGCGATCGCAAGGTCATGCAACACCGTTACAATCGTCATCCCTTGAGCGTGTAATTTGGCGAAGGTATCCATCACCTGTCGCGTTGCGATGACATCTAAACCCGTGATCGGCTCATCTGCTAGTAAAATTTGAGGAGATTGGATTAACGCGCGCGCGATCGCTACCCGCTGTTGCTGTCCCCCGCTGAGTTTCCCCGTTTTCTGGTAAGCTAAATCTTCCAATCCCAAAGATGATAGTAATTTTAAGGCAACCTGGCGATCGCTCTCCCTAAATCCCCAAAAAGTATCCCAACTCGACAATTCCCCCAAACGTCCGCACAGCACGTTATCCAACGCAGACAATTGACGAATTAATCCCCCACCTTGAAATATCATCGCCACATCGCGGCGAATTTTGGGCAAAGTATTAGGAGTCATCGTTAAACTATTAATTCTGATTTCTCCCTTTTGACAGGGAACTAACCCCAACATTGCCCTTAATAGAGTAGATTTCCCTGCACCGTTTAATCCTAACAGCGCTACAAATTCACCTTGTTCAATTTTGCAACTAATTCCATTCAGGATAGGACGTTTGAGAGCTTTGTTATAGCCTGTTTCTAGATTTTCGCACTCAATAGTCATTGGTAAAAAGGTAATTGGTAATTGGTAATTGGTAATTGGTAATTGGTTTTTCCTATTAACGCAAGTTGCTAATTATAAATGCTAATTGCTAATTGCCAGAAAAGCTAATACAGCATTTTTCCTCACAATAGCCATTAGTAGGGGCGTTCGCGCAGCGTGCCGGAGGCATTAGCATGAGCGCTGTTATTTTTTGGTAGAAGCTCAAAATATATATACGCTCATGCTTCGCCCTTACAAGCCATTAGCAGCCTATTTGAGATAACTAGCAACTTAAGTTATTACCTATTACCTATTACCCATTACCTACTATGGTTCTAATCTGGCGCGTTGTAATGCTTGACGCATTGGCGCGAGGTGACGAGCGTGGTCAACTCGGCGCAACTCTGTTGAATTATACAGGGCGCGGAACATGCCGTTATTTGCGGGCTGATTTAATTTCATCAGCGCGTTGACAATGCGATCGCGCATCGGTGCTGGAACATCGTCATCAATTACAATTCCATGCGCTGGTACGCCGGGAATCGAATACAAAACTCGCAATTGCGCCGCTTCCGCTTGCGTAATCCACGGGGGATTTAAAGCATATTCCGATACCGCGCCTACATCCGCCTGTCTCCGCAGCACCGCTTGTAACGCACTGCTGTAGCCATCCCCATAGGTAACTTGGCTAAAGAAACTATCCAACCGATCTGGCCCTTGGACAATCCCCCGACCGACTAAATCCCCCGTCGGGATAATAAATCCCGATCCAGAAGTGCGAGAAGCAAACGCCATTCTTCTGCCGCGCAATTGGTTGAGGGTTTGTTGCGGGTTACCGAGGGTACGTAAGGGGCTATCTTTTCGCACCACCAAAATCGAATCGTAAGTATTTCCACCGGAATAGTCGGAACGCACTTCTGCCAGTACCATCCGCGCCCCGGTTGCTTGTTCGGCGCGGATGGCGGGACGGCTGCTCAAGAACGCCACATCGACGCGGTTCGCCCTCAGCGCTTCAACAGCGGCGGTTTCATCGGATACGATCGCTTCTACCGGCATTTTCAGTTCCCCCGACAGGAACTGCGCCACCTGATTTGCTTTATTTTGCAAGTCCGTGGAGTCTCTGCGGGAAGGGAAAGCAATTCTTAGCCGCGTCATGGTATTTTGGGCGACTCGCTGTTGCACTCCATGCTCCCGAGTGTGGTGAGCGATCGCTTGCGGCTCTTTCTCAACTGCATTAATGCCAATACTTGTCAGTGCTATTAGTGCTGAACTTGCACCTAGTAGTATTTTTCTCACGACTGCAACTTAAGTTTTTGTGAATAGGTAAATTTAGCCACTTCCCATATAAAGTTAGTGGCAACAACTGCTTAATATATTTTTAAGCATTTGCAAATTTAAGTCAACTACTTTTGCAAAAAAAAGTCAATAAGGGCAGATCCACAGATTTTGACACTGCTCCAGGGATATTTGGTTAAATGACGGCGATGCATTCAATTTCTACTAATACATCTTTAGGCAGACGGGAGACTTGGACGCAGGCGCGGGCGGGGGCAGTAGCTTGATCGAAATAGCGGGCATAAACCGCATTCATCGCGGCAAAATCGTTCATATCAGCAAGGAAGACACTGGTTTTAACGACATTTGACCAATTCGCATCAGCAGCCGTCAAAATGGCTTCGAGGTTAGCCATAACTTGTTCAGTTTGCTTGGTGATATCGCCAGTGCCGATAATTTCCCCCGTCTTGGGGTCGAGGGGGATTTGTCCGGCGACGAAAATCATTTGACCAGAGGCAGCGATCGCTTGATTATAAGGCCCTACAGGAGCGGGTGCGGAGTCAGTGCGAATAATTTTGCGAGTCATTACTAATAAAACAGCGAATAGAGACTAGGATTGTCCTATGAGTATGTTTACCATATTTTGAGCCAAAAAATGGCTAAAAACCCGTTTTGTTAAGAGAATGCATCAGATCGACATAGCTAATTATCCAGGAAAAGACGAGCAATTAGCGATTAGCTACTTGCTCAATCTGCATACGTAGCTTTGCACACAGACTGCCATCAAACTACTACAGGAGATTGTTGCTGTGTAGGTAACACAACCATCCACCTACCTGTAATTGGATCTCGATAAGCCGTAAACGGATTCGGCTTCAACTTAACTTCTTTTGACTTAACCATAAAGATACACTCCTCTCTGGTTACAGCTTTATTTTAGGCAACGTTTGATGACTGCCTGGGTGATTAAAGATTGGGTAAAATGTGATAACTTTACGCCTCAAGAGTGATTGCGATCGCACACAATTATAGTTATCATAAATATCAGGGAAAATATCGCTTTTTTGGCATAGGTCATACACCATAGAATAGCGGAAATAATTTTTACAAGGAATATTTCAGTGCAACGCAACATGGTAGGGACACGGCATGAGAAAAGCTTTGGGTCATGCGACAAAATTTAATAATGCCGTGTCCCTACCCCCGTTGATTTTACTGAAACAGTGGTTTTCAATTCGGTGGAACAAAACATTGTAGGGACACGGCATTAAAAAGACTTTGAGTAATGGGAAAACTTACTTTAGCCTTAGTCCCTACCCGCCGGTGATTTTACTATAGCGGTTTGCAAGTTGCTGGAATACAGCCTTTGAGGCTCTCGTTTGTATAGCGGCACGCTTAAGGGTGCCGCTATACAAACGAGAGTTACTCTACACGGGCTATTAAGTTGCGAAAAATCAAGTGTGTTCTATTAAGTCACAATCCGCTATATGTAACGCCATAAAAGAAACCCGGTTTCTGTGAAGAATCAAATCACAGCGATGCAGTCAATTTCGACCAATACATCTTTAGGAAGACGGGAAACTTGAACGCAGACGCGGGCGGGGGCAGTCGCGTCATCAAAATATTTAGAATAAACCGCATTCATCGCCGCGAGGTCGTTCATATCTGCGAGATATACAGTAGTTTTGACTACATTTTCTAAACTAGCACCAGCAGCAGCAAGAATCGATTTAATATGTGCCATTACCTGTTCCGTCTGCTTTGCCACATCGTCAGTATAGACAATCGTACCAACTCTAGGGTCGATAGCAATTTGACCCGCCACAAATATCATTTGACCGCTAGCAACAATCGCTTGATTATACGAACCTACTGGTGCTGGTACTTCGTCTAGGCGAATGATTTTAGGAGTTGTTGGGATCGCTTTTTCTAGCGACGCTGACTGTTGGCGTAATTCAGCCTCAAAAGCTTTTGGTTTGTAGACTTCTCCATCCGGCATTATCGCACCGCTGAAGTCGGCATTTTGAAGGTTTGCTCCATAAAGGTTAGAGTCAGTCAAATCAGCTTTTTTCAGGTTGGCATTTATCAGATTTACATTCATCAAATTTGCTCGTTGCAAACCCGATCTTTCTAGATTTATGCCTTGCAGGCAAGCGTTTCTAAAATTTACCTCTGTAAGATCGGCTGCTCCCAAATCCACTTCAGCAAAATTCATCCCTGACAAATCATATCTAGACAGCTTTACACCCCGAAGCTTTGCTCCTTGAAGATTAGCATCTTTAATTGTAATCCCATCTAGGTTGGCTCGACTCAAATCGGCTCCTGTCAAGTCGGCTTCAGCAAGATTGGCATAGTACAAATTGGCTCTAACTAGGTTAGCTTCGAGCAAAGAAGCTTTAATTAGTTTGACAGATTCTAATTTGGCATCACTGAGGTTTGCATTTTCCAGATTAGCATTACTCAAATTAGAGCTACTCAAAGTTGCCTTACTCAAGTTAGCACCTTTCATCTCTGCCAAAGTAAAATTTACTGAACCAGCTTGCACACCAGTCAAATTTGCACCTACCAGGGATGCTCTACTAAAATTGGCTCTGTTAATTGTCGCATTAGTCAGGTTAGCCTCATCTAATTCAGCCCCCGTCAAATCGGCATCTTCTAGGAATACCCCACTCAGGTTTGCCCCTTTTAGGTTTATCCCACTGAGCTTTAAACCTTTAAAGTTTCGTTCGCCTTTAGCGTATCTTTCTAGAAGTTAATCAGCATCCATAAATACCTTCACAATCTCCTGTGAGTTAGTCTACCCACCCAAGCGCTACTTCTAACACCGAATCAGCAGATCTACCTCTCCTCTCTTCTTCTTGGCGTTCTTGGCGTCTTGGCGGTTCAATAAAACTAACTCAAACGAGGACGCAACTTATAATGCCGATAAATCCAATAATCCCGCAGAATCTTATCGTGATCGAAACAAAGATTTCCCGGCACATTCCAAGACTCAAAAACACCTAAATTCTTCGCATCATCAGCAGCTTGAGGTTCACCCGTCGCCGTCGCAATAAAAACCACACTCAAAGTATGCTGACGCGGATCGCGATTCGGGTCAGAATAAACATAAAACTGTTCGATTAATTCTACCTTCAACCCCGTTTCTTCCTCAGCTTCTCGGCGCGCCGCCACCTCCACCGACTCGCCATAATCGACAAAACCACCCGGAATTGCCCATCCAAAAGGAGGATTTTTGCGCTCAATGAGGACAATCGGGCGATCGCGTCGGTCAATTAACTCGATAATGATATCAACCGTAGGAGTAGGATTGCGGTAGGCCATAAGTAAGCAGGTGAGTAGGTGAGCAGGTGTGCAGGTGAGAAATGTAGGGGCGGGTTTTACCAATAACCTTTCGGGAAAGCAGATAATTTAATTAAACCCGCCCCGGTGGGCAAACAGGTGAGAAATGTAGGGGCGGGTTTTACCAATAACCTTTCGGGAAAGCAGATAATTTAATTAAACCCGCCCCGGTGGGTGAGATCGTTAAAACACATACCGAATGCCAGGTGTCTCACCAGAGATAGGTTTCAAAGCAGAGCCAACCATGATAATGTCAGAAAGGTGGCAAGCTCGCAGGATAATTATGCCGTTTCCCAGGTCTAGTGGCATTTTGTTACACCCTACCTCATTTCCCGGTCAGTACGGGATTGGAGACTTAGGCGCAGAAGCTTATCGATTTGTAGATTTTTTAGCAGAAAGTTCCCAACAATTCTGGCAGGTTTTGCCTTTAGGGCCGACGGGATACGGAAATTCTCCCTACATGTGCTATTCTGCCGTAGCTGGAAACCCATTACTGATTAGTCCTCAACAACTGTATGACGATGGATTGCTCGTTGATGAGGATTTTGCCACATTACCAGCATTTCCAGACGAAACAGTAGATTACGATCTGGTGATTCAAAGCAAAATGCCCTTGCTGGAGAAAGCTTGGGAAAAGTTTCAAAAGAATCCATACAAAGATCTGCAATGGGAATTTCAGGAGTTTTGCGATCGCAAAGCCTACTGGTTAAATGATTATGCCTTATTTATGTCGCTCAAAGATGCCTTTGAAGGCGACAGTTGGCACAATTGGAAACCTTCAATTTCTAAGCGCAAACCAGAAGCAATCCAAAAATGGGAACGCCGACTCGCTTATGAAATTTCCTATCAAAAATTCCTGCAATTCGAGTTTTTCCGCCAGTGGACAGAACTGAAAAAATATGCCAACTCTAAAGGCATCCAAATTATCGGCGATATTCCCATTTACGTTTCCCACGATAGCGCCGATGTCTGGGCAAATCCGGAAATCTTCTGCTTAGACGAACAAACAGGCGTCCCCGCAATGATGGCAGGCGTCCCCCCCGACTATTTCAGCGAAACGGGACAATTATGGGGCAATCCGGTTTATAACTGGGAATATTTGCAAAAAACAGAGTTTAAATGGTGGATACATCGCTTCGAGGCGTTGTTAGATTACGTCGATGTAATTCGCATCGACCACTTCCGAGGATTTGAAGCATATTGGGCAGTCCCCCAAGGCGAACAAACTGCTATGAATGGCACTTGGATGCAAGCACCAGGAGAGGAACTGTTTAAACAATTAAGGCACCAATTAGGTAAATTACCCATCCTCGCCGAAGACTTGGGCGTTATTACTCCAGAAGTAGAAGCGCTGCGAGATCAATTTGAATTTCCCGGCATGAAAATTATCCACTTCGCCTTTGGTTCCGATCCTGGAAATAGCTATTTACCTTACAATTATCCCAACAACTGCGTCGTCTATACCGGCACCCACGACAACGATACAACAGTCGGTTGGTTCGAGAAATTATCAGACCATGAAAAAGATTACCTGTTGCGCTATTTAGGTCGAATTGGTGAAGCAGGAATTCACTGGGATTTAGTGCGTTTGGCACTTAGTTCGGTAGCAAATCAAGCGCTAATTCCGCTGCAAGACCTCTTGGGATTGGGAAGCGAAGCGCGCATGAACCGTCCCGGCGTCGGCGAAGGTAACTGGGGATGGCGCTATCTTCCCAATGCTTTAACTTCAGAAATAACCTACCGCCTCCGCCGCATGACCGAAATCTACAACCGCACACCAAAATAATTGAAGAATTGCAGATTTTAGATTTTAGATTTTAAAGATGCGCTGCTTTTAATCTAAAATCTAAAATAACGTAAGTAGGGGCGGGTAATACCTGCCAATTAAGTAGAACCATGAGATATTTCGTTAAAGTAGCCCCTCCTAGTTACATCGAGCGGTACGGGTAATGGGTAATGGGTAATGGGTAATGGGTAATTGTCAAGAGTAGGCTGTAAAACGACTAAATATATCGTTAAAATCACCCCTACTGCCTGTTAATTTAATTACCAATTACCAATTACCAATTACCAATTACCAATTACCAATTACCAATTACCAAAAATCCATTATGTTTTTTCCCAGATCGAGCGGTGTTTTGCTGCATCCCACCTGTTTTCCCAGCCGATTCGGTATTGGCGATTTAGGTTATGAAGCGTATCGATTTATTGATTTTTTAGCAGAAAGCAATCAGCAATATTGGCAGATTTTACCATTATCGCCCTGCGATGAAAATCCTTATGTATCTTACGGGTCGATGGCAGGAAATCCGCTGCTAATTAGTCCGGAAAAGTTGCGGGATGAGGGAAAGTTATTTGATAGCGATTTTTGGTATTTACCAGAATTTAACTCAGAAAAGGTAGAGTTTGAAAAAGTAAAGCAAACCAAAATGCCTTTGTTGGAAAAAGCTTGCGAGCATTTTAAAGTTAATGCTACTCAAGAACAACAAAAGGAATTTCGGGAGTTTTGCGAAGTCGCGCGCTACTGGTTAGATGATTATGCGTTATTTATGGCGTTTCGCGATACTTTTGGCACTCCTTGGTACGAATGGAAACCAGAAATTGTCAAACGCGATCGCCAAGCTATAGAATTATGGCGGCGGCGACTTGCACCGGAAATATTTTTTCACAAATACTTGCAATTTGAGTTTTTCCGCCAGTGGTTGAATTTAAAGAATTATGCCAACGAAAAGCGGATTAAAATTATCGGCGATATTCCGATTTATGTTTCCCACAATAGCGCGGATGTGTGGGCAAATCGCGAGATATTTTGTTTAAATGAAGCAACTAACCAACCGATCCTAGTTGCTGGAACGCCCCCCGATGATTTTAGTTCATCGGGTCAATTGTGGGGCAATCCAGTTTATAACTGGGAAAAATTGCAGCAGCAAAACTTTCGCTGGTGGGTGCAGCGCTTCGAGGCAGTGTTAGATTATGTAGATGTAATCAGGATCGACCACTTCCGGGCATTTCAAGCTTACTGGGTCATAAAACCAGAAGAAACATCTGCGATTAATGGCAAGTGGGTAGAAGCTCCGGGAGAAGCTTTGTTTAAGCAGGTGCAAGAACAATTGGGCGAGTTACCGATTATTGTGGAAGATTTAGGGACAATAACAAAAGAAGTGTTGGAATTGCGCGAAGTCTTTCACTTCCCCGGCATGAAAGTATTGCAATTCGCGTTTAACGGCGATCCGGATCATCCTTATTTGCCGATAAACTATCCGCGCCACTGCATAGTTTATACCGGCACTCACGACAACAACACAACAATCGGTTGGTTCGAGAAATTGTCAGAGGGAGAAAAAGATAGCATCCGGGCATATTTGGGTCGTACCAGTAGCGACGAAATTCACTGGGAACTAATCCGTTTGGCACTCAGTTCGGTAGCGGATCAAGCAATTATCCCGCTGCAAGATATCCTGGGATTGGGGAGCGAAGCGAGGATGAATAATCCGAGTCAAACACAAGGAAATTGGGTTTGGCGTTACCGAAGCGATCGCTTAACAGAAGAATTGCGCGATCGCCTCAAAACCATGACCGCGACATACGGTCGCGCCCCTATTCGGTATTGAGCTTTCGTCAGTCTTCACCTGGCAACTAATATCAAGTTCGGTTGCATCGGCATCGCACTCCTTGGGGCGGGTTTAAAAACATATCGCGTGGTTCCACCGATTGATTGGTAAAACCCGCCCCTACAATACAATTCACCATATAAGTCCGATGCTAACGAACATGATATTAGCCATTAGCAATTAGCCATTAGCCATTAGCGATCGCTTGGCTTAAAGGTCAATGTTTTTGGCTGACCCAAGTCTCCCATTGGCTTGGCTTCCTCCTGATTAAAAGCCACCATCACTCCCCCAGCATTGCCAGATCGCACAACCAGTTCCTGCTTCGCTGTCCATGAGCGCTTCTCGCCTTTTTTGAGCAGCCCCTGAAACTCGGTTTTACCATCGACTTTAACCCGCACCCAAGACTCTTCCTTAACCTCGATGTCCACTCGCACTGGTTCGCCCGGTTTAGCGACGGGGGCAGTTGGCGCGGTGCTAGCAACTTCAACACCTTCAGGCTTGGGCTTATTTGCCTTGGGGGATGTCCGGGGTGCCGGAGACTTAGCAGACAATCTTCCCCCAGCCACATTGCTTACAGGCGCTGGGGATCGCTCTATCAACCGAGACAAGCCCGTCACGGCAACGACGATCAAAAATACATAAAACAAGTAAAGGTGAACTGGCTTTAGCTGAGGAGTAGACCAACTGCGCCAGGAACGCTTGTTTTGAAAACCCACCGCCGTAGGGAAGACGCTGGCAAATTCCGCCCCGTTCAAGCCAAGGGCATCAGCATATCGCTGAATAAAACCTTTAATGTAGATAGGTTCGGGTAGGGGTTCCAACCTGCCTTCTTCAATTGCACTGAGCAAACGCGGTTGAACCTTGGTCTTGGCGGCAACATCTTCCAAAGACAGCGCCTGTTCCTCGCGCAGATGGCGCAGGTAACTCCCCATCTCGGCTAGTTTCTCGGCTCGCTGTTGCTCAAGATAGGAAAGTATGGGTTCTTGTTGCTCCTGCTTCATAGGACTGTGTTCCTTGACCTGTACTGGCACATCTACATGAGTGTAGGGGGATGTGAAATACTCTTCACCAATCCTAACGGATATAGTGGAAGCTTCCAACTTTACCGGGAACAGCGTTTAACAAAACAGAAGTTTTGCCAGCCCGACTTACATTCCCGACTTTGGCAGTGTCGCTAGTTCCTAACGACAATATCCGCAAGCGTTTATATCTTTGTCATGTTTAGTCCCAACATCTAAAGCCAGATATGAGATTTCCCTCTCTTGCGGATTTGCATTCAAGTATTGTCTCAAACATCCCCCATCCACAATCGCCCATCGCTTTAGCTAAATTACGATTGCTTATCATACCTTCAGCCTTGATATTTTCTAGGCAATAACTTGGTTTTCGTTAACTATCTTGCGGGATAGCTGGCAACGAAAATATTCGCGGCAAGGCTTTTGACAATGTGGAAAGCTGTTGTTGCGTTGGATAATTTCGGAATTTCTAAGCCTGGTACATTATCGGTTTTTATGATTGCTGCTTTTGAGTATAGCATGGGTATAGAATAGCGTTGCTACGCTTTTATTTATTTGGTCGCAATTCATTTCACCTTTATTGGTTATAGCGGGACTCTTGCTTTATTTAGTTAACCAAATTATTTGTTATTTCACAATAGTGGATCGACTTTGTACTACCGGGATCGCAAGAAATTTAACTCAAATTCTTTCAGGGGACGATATTGACCGGGAGGGAGGGAGCGATCCCCAGAGGGTTGTAGTTGAATCGGGCCAATTGCGACGCGGTGCAATTGTAGGACGGGGTAGCCCAATT
>DNGJ01000050.1 GCA_003486305.1 Cyanobacteria bacterium UBA11371 | reverse complement strand
AGGACGGAAATTGGTTTGCTCAATCGTCCAGAATTATGGTTGTTGTGTTTAGCGGTTTTAGGAGTTGCGATCGCAGGTAAATACATCGGCACTTATGCAGCAGCGAGAGTCTCTGGAATCGAACATCGAGAAGCTTCTGCACTGGGTTGGTTAATGAATACGCGAGGACTTACCGAGCTAATTGTACTCAATATCGGTTTGAGTTTAGGAGTTATTACGCCGTTGCTATTTACCATGCTGGTAATTATGGCATTGGTGACTACATTTATGACCTCGCCGTTACTCGAATGGACTTATCCGAAAAAGCTGATTCAATTGGACGTATTGGAAGCGGCGGAGGAAACAACAGAACCATCCCAAATACCCGCAACTCCCGTACCGACTTATCGAATTTTAGTCCCCGTTGCCAATCCCACTACGCAAAAAGGATTAGTGCAATTAGCAGTTGCGATCGCGGGGAATAAATTGCAACCCTCAATCGTCCATCCCTTAAGCTTAATTGAATTAGAAGAAGATTATTTATTTCAAAGTACTCCCGTTGAGGCAGAAAGGTTAATCAACGAACGGCGATCGCGTTTAGACGAATTAATTGCCAGCATAGAACCTCCTCAAATGCGCCATCTGGTGCATCCCATTTTCCGCATTTCCCACGATGTAGCGCGAGAAACAGCACAACTCGCCGTCCTCGATCGCGCCGATTTAATTTTGGTAGGATGGCATCGCCCAGCTTTTAGTAAAAATCGCTTGGGTGGAAGAGTGGGAAAAATTCTCAGCATCGCCCCTGTAGATGTAGCAGTTTTTGTCAATCGGGGACAGGAACAATTAGAAAATTTATTAGTGGCATATTCGGCAAACTTTCACGACGATTTAGGGCTGGAAATAGCTTTAAGATTGCTGGTTAATAACGATAACAGCCGCTTGACGGTTTTACAGGTAAATCAGGAGAATCAGCCTAAAAGCGATTTAAGTTACGAGTTTCGCACGGTAATGGAAAGACTACCAGATGGGGTGCGATCGCGCATCCACATCCAAATTGTAGAAGCTCCAGAACCCATTCAAGCCGTCGTAGAAATGTCCCAAAACGTCGATCTCACCATCGCCGGTACCAGTCGCACCTGGGGTATCGAACGTCAAACTTTAGGACGCTACACCGATGAATTAGCCGTCCAATGTCACTCCTCCCTATTAATTACCCGCCGCTACGCTCAAGTAACCTCTCACCTCGCGTCAGTAATTGGAATAACAGACAAACAAACAGGTGAGCAGGTGACTCCATGAGATGTAGGGGCGGGTTTTACCAATAACCATTAAACTCCCACAAATAACTAAACTAAACCCGCCCCTCTCCCAATGCCTAGCCTAGCCTGGACAATTTTAAATTTCAGATTTCAGATTTTAAATTTAATTTAATCTGAAATTACCAATTACCCATTACCAAACAAAATGAGTCACTTCAACCTCAAATCTTTAATATTTTATGGTGTAGCTATTGGTTCGGTCGTGCTGCTGTTTAAAGTCGTCACAGCTTACGGCGAGTCCAATCTTAAAGCTTCTCCGTCCATTGGCGGTCGCTATCCTATTAAAGCCAAAAATTTACCCGGCTGTCTCCAAGCTGAAGCATTAGTCCTAGAAATTCAGCAATCAGGCATTTATTTAAACGGGTCTTTATTGCCTAGCAAAAACCATGTCGATTCCGACAAGGTTGTCAGGCAAAAACCTTCGCTGACAGGTAAATTGAACCAGCAAAAATTGTCGATGTCTGGTGCAATTTCCCAGCTAAAATCGTGTCATAATCAGTCCATCAGCCTTCAAGGGATAGTAGAGGGAAACACTCTCAAAGGTCAAATCAAACTCAGTTCGATGCCAAAAGTTGTTGATTTTATAGCTCAAAAAGAAGCCGCTGCACAACAAACAGAAAGTAAAAGTCATTAACAGGACTTAGGCAAACTATTTATATGTAGGGTGTGTTATCAGCAGTGTACGGCACCGTCTAGTGGGCGTAGGGACACGGCATCAGCAAATTTTGTGACTAACGCGAAGATGTTGTGATGCCGTGCCCCTATCCGATCGATCGTGGGCGTAGGGACACGGCATCAGCAAGTTTTGTGACTAACGCGAAGATGTTGTGATGCCGTGCCCCTAGTGCTTCAAATTTTGTAATAATTTGTTAGTCATTGTTGTAGGGTGAACGGTAAACATGCAGACTCAAGACAGGACTAGGACTGAGACTAAGGTAGAGCGTGCGATCGCAGCATCTCAAAACTACCTCCTCTCAATTCAAAACCCGGAAGGTTACTGGTGGGCAGAATTAGAATCGAACGTATCCATTACCGCAGAAGTCGTTCTCCTGCACAAAATTTGGGGAACTGACAAAACGCGCTCCTTGCACAAAGCAGAAACCTATCTACGCAGAGAACAGCGAGAACATGGCGGTTGGGAATTATACTACGGTGACGGGGGAGAAATCAGCGCATCGGTAGAAGCGTATATGGCGCTGAAGTTGTTAGGGGTGTCAGAAAATGACCCCGCGATGGTAAAAGCGCGTAAGTTTATCTTAGACCGGGGCGGCATTAGCAAAACGCGCATTTTTACTAAACTCCACCTGGCATTAATTGGGTGTTACAACTGGCGCGGCGTTCCTTCGATTCCGCCTTCAATTATGTTATTGCCGGAATCTTTTCCCATCTACGAAATGTCGAGTTGGGCGCGCAGTAGCACGGTTCCTTTACTAATTGTATTTGACCGCAAGCCGATTTTTAAAACAGATCCGGCGATTAATTTGGACGAACTCTATACAGAAGGAATTGAAAACGCCAAGTTTGAATTACCCCGCAACAATGATTGGACGGATATCTTTGTTTACTTCGACAATGCCTTTAAATTAGCCGAAGATTTGAATTTAGTTCCATTCCGAGAGTCAGGAATTAAAGCCGCCGAAAAATGGGTATTGGAACGCCAAGAAGTAACCGGCGACTGGGGGGGAATTATTCCCGCAATGTTGAATTCCCTGTTAGCATTGCGCTGCTTAAATTACGATCCGGCAGATCCATTTGTAGAACGGGGTTTAAAGGCGGTAGATGGATTTGCGATTGAAACCGAAGATACTTACCGGATGAATTGTTGCATTTCCCCGGTTTGGGATACGGCGTTAGTCATGCGCGGTTTAGTTGATTCTGGACTCGCCCCGGATCATCCTGCTGTAGTCAAAGGTGGAGAATGGTTAATCGAGAAACAAATTCTTTCTTATGGCGATTGGGCGGTTAAAAATAAAGTCGGAAAACCGGGCGCATGGGCATTTGAATTTGAAAATCGCTTCTATCCCGATGTGGATGATACTGCCGTTGTCATGATGGCGTTACAAGGGGTGAAATTGCCGAATGAGAATTTAAAGAAACAGGCAATTATCCGCGCCTTAAATTGGGTTGCTTCGATGCAATGCGTTGATGGAGGTTGGGCAGCATTCGATCTGAATAATAATGCAGATTGGTTGAATGCCGTGCCTTATGGCGATTTAAAAGCGATGATCGATCCCAACACGGCAGATGTGACGGCGCGGGTTTTAGAAATGTTGGGGCGCTGCGATTTATCGATTGATGATTGCAACTTGAATCGCGCCTTAGCTTATCTCGCCAAAGAACAAGAACCAGAAGGTTGCTGGTTTGGACGTTGGGGCGTTAACTATATTTATGGAACGAGTGGTGTACTTGCTGCACTGGCTTTAGTTGCGCCAAAATCTCATCGGCAAAATATCGAACGCGGTGCAGCGTGGTTAGTTTCCTGCCAAAACAAAGATGGCGGATGGGGCGAAACTTGCCGCAGTTATAACGACCCCAGTTTGAAAGGAAAAGGAGAGAGTACCGCCTCTCAAACTGCGTGGGCATTAATTGGTTTACTAGCAGCAGGCGAAGCAACTGGAAACTATGCCAAAGAAACGATTGAACGGGGAGTTAATTATTTAGTTGAAACTCAACGTGCGGATGGTACATGGGATGAAAGTTACTTTACAGGTACGGGTTTCCCCTGCCACTTTTATCTGAAGTATCATCTGTATTTTCAACATTTCCCGCTAACTGCTTTAGGGCGCTATCGTTCTCTGTTGGGCAGTTAAAATTCTGTAGGGTGCGTTAGCGACAGCGTAACGCACCTTTTTTGCGCTGTAGTTTCCCAGAAAGTACAATAAAAGAGAAGTCGCTGCCTACCTTGACTCTATGCAAGCCAAGCTGAGTGTAAAAGAATTGTTACTTAAGGAACTTGAACAAACCCCAGAATTTATGCTGCCAGAAGTTCTAGATTTCCTCCAGTTTCTCAAAATGAAACATCTACAAGACAATTTAGAGGTTAGTATCTTGAGTGAATCTGCTCTTGGGAAAGATTGGTTAAAGCCAGAGGAGGATGAGGCTTGGCAGAATTTGTAAAAGGAGATGTTGTCGTTGTTCCTTTCCCATTTTCAGATTTAACTCAGGCAAAAAGACGACCTGCCTTAGTGGTAGCTGTATTATCGGGGAACGATCTAATTCTCTGCCAAATTACCAGTCAGTCGGTTACAGATGAGTATGCTGTTTCTCTTGAAACAGATGACTTTAGCTCTGGTAGTCTGAAACAGAGTAGTAATATCAGACCTAATCGTTTATTCACGGCAGATCGGCAAATAATTTTATATAAAGCTGGTCAACTTAAGCCGGAAAAACTGAATGAAGTTATTGTCAAAATTGTGGAGATTTTGCAACAGTAGGTGGAAGCGCGATCGCATGACAAAGTGCGCTAGTGCGATCGCCTTATTTTAATAATCTGTTACGCTCTGATTAAACAGAAATGGTTTTACAGATAAAATCATCCGCTCTAACTCTGTTTTATTGTGTTCGAGAAGAGGATGCCCCCATAATTCATTCGTGTTATCGGAGCAATCCTTTGCCAGAGCTTCTCCGATATCTTCAAAACTCTTTTTGGTGGCTTTCCTTAGATTTTCTGGGTTAGATTGCACTCCAAGAACGAATACTCTATTTTTTAGATCCTCTGGAATCTGATTCTCTACATAACTAAATCGATCTTCACGCTCGTCAAAATCAATAAGTAAAACAATCATTCTTTGTGAGTATATTCTCATTTCAGGCACGTGAACTTCAGCGAACTTGTCCACAACTTTTGTCCAACCACCAGCAGGTCGCTCGACTTGAATAATATTGTAATTAACGTTTGGAGCTTGAATAAATCCGTTGGCAATCTCTTCATTAGCACGGTCTTCCGGCAACACAATAATGTGCGGTGTATACCTATTGATTTTCATAGCTCTATATCGCCACGAATCAAGGTATCTACAAGATTGCCTCTAACAGGTATATCGCTGAGCAATTTGATCAAAGTTGGCTCTAAGTGGCTTTTTCGATCGAGTAAAAAGGTATTTTCATCTGAAAACTTTCGGATTGCTTCCTCATTATGCGAGGTAGCCAAAATCTGACCTTTATTCTTAAATGAGCGTCGCAGTGATGTAACAAAATGCCCAACTTCTGATAGGGAAAGATAGTTGTCAGGCTCGTCCCAAAAGCAAAAAAGTGGGCCATATGAGTTGTTTGCAGCTAAGACGACAGCACAAAGAAAAAAGCATTTCTCTCCGTCAGATAAATCTTTAAAGTCAACACTCAGATTCGCATTATTTTTTTCAAACCTAACAATCATGCTTTTGGAGTCTTTGCCAATCTGTTCATTCAAAAAATCCTGAATGTCAGGCATAACTTCTCGGAGATATTTATCAACCTGTGTGTAGGCGGCAGGATAGCGACTGAGTAGCCCAGAAATCCACTCTCCGAAGTTTGAACCATCCCGCTTTGGCTCCAATGTTTCGCCGGTGGAGTCGCCAGTCATCAAACTTGGGATTGGGGCTAAAATAATCGTGCGTGCAAGCCAAGTCTTGAAAATAGGAAGCGGATCGGTTTCTGATTGCGCCTGAATGACTGGAAGGGCAACAAGATGCCAATCCACTAAAAACTGAGCCTCACGATTTTGTGAACTGTTGTGAAGAGTGACTTGGGCTTCTTTTCGAGAGTAAATTGGCTCTCCTGAAACTAGCAGTTGCTCTTCAAAAACTCTAAGCTCTCTAAATTTTTCTGGCAACTCCAAGGCCAGGACATATTTGTATAATTTATCGTTAAGTAATACTTCTATTTCAAAACGGATCGGAACATCAGACCTTCCACGAGCGAAATCCTTTGGCTTGACAAGATCGCGAACTCTATTTGTGCCTCGACTGATGGACTGAAATACCTCTAAGACATGAGAAATAGTTGATTTACCTGAACCGTTTTTTCCAATTAACAGAGCAGATGGCATCTCCTTGAGGGTTAGTTCAAAGTTTTCTAGGCATCTGAAGTTGTGTACGTATAGTCTTTGGAGCATAGCAAAACGACTCCGAGAAGTGGGAAGTGAAAGAACTTTTTGATCGGTTTGTTGCAGATACTAATGTAACCTTTGCGATCGCTCGCGCAAATCATCCAGCATCACTTTGACATGTGCAACCCAGTTAGGAAACTCTGGTAGCAACGCATACACCCAGACAATCCCATGTAGCTGTCGCATCTTGATGTATGGTTCCAGCGTCGCCGAGTCGGGGGCGTCTGGGTAAGCTGCCCTCCCCTCGTCGTCAAGGTTAATCAAATCCCAAGCGATCGCACCCCTACAAGTATCCTCAAAATCGTTCCACAGCAATCCCTCCGCAGTCGGAATTAAATTTAAAGCATTGGCATCACCGTGGAGTGGCTGCAACAAACTAGCTGAATTGTGCAATTGAGGAAGCAGCTTATCGTAGGTTTCTTGCAATAGCCTCAAGTCGCTCGCGGGGAGGATGTCGCCAACACGTTCAATCCGCTCAAGTCCGCGTGGAATATCGTTAAGTGGCGGTGCTAAAAGCGGTAAATCCCCAGGATAATCGCGCAAAACGGCGTGCAATTCCGCTAGCATTCTTCCCACAATTGCAGACTCTGGTAAGGCATCAGATACTGGTTGGAAGTAGCGCCAGAAGGTCATGAACAGCCCGTCATAATAGTGCGCTCCTGGTGGCAAAATATCGCTCGGTGGGATGACAGGAGCGCCTTTTGATGCCAAAAATTCAGCTACGGAAAGTTCGCGCAAAAGCCATGATTCGATCCCAGAGCGCAGTATAGCGGTGATGGTACTTACACGGGCGACGATTGGTGCAGGTTTTAGATGGATTCGCACTGAATAAGCATCAGCAATTACCTGGGGGTCATCAATACTTACACCGTGGGCAGTAGCAACAGATACTGCTGCTGCCACTGCTCTTGCAGTCAGTGCGGAAGGTTCTGGTTTTTCTTCTAGTGATATCATGTCCTTAAGCTTCGGCATTGCACGGACGGGGCGGGTTTATAAAGACTGTTCGCTTAGAATCTTTCGTTTTGGGTAAAACCCGCCCCTACAACGATATTAACCATACGAGTCCAGATACATTCCATACGCCATATCACCGGCTTTGTTGAATACGTTTACTAATTTATCAATATTCTTGTCAATTAGGGTTTGCCAGTTAAGCGCAATATGAGCTTCTATGTATTGAGCGATCGCGTGAATATCTTTTTCCTTGTTGCCTGAAAGAACGATCTGCAATGAATCCATCTATTTCTACCTCCTTAGTTTTAGTTGTATCGGCTAAGTTATACTGTTTTCCCATCAATGCCAAACACTTGGGGCGGGTTTATTTAAATTGTTTGCTTGTATCAAAGGTTATTGGTAAAACCCGCCCCTACGATCTCTATATGTTGATGATAAGCATTATCAAGGGAAATTGGTATTACCAGCACACATTAAAAAATCCGATTAAATTATATAGTGTCCGTTAGCATCGGACTTGTACGGTTAATTGTGTTGTAGGGGCGGGTTTTACCAGTCCCGTTTAAGCCCAAGCGAATTATGTTGATAAACCCGCCCCCGCGCAATGCCTGACGGGGGGACATGATATTATATCAAATCCGGTTGCATTGGAATGATTAGCTTTCTTGGTAATTGGTAATTGGTAATAGCGCGTTGAATAATTCCGATGCAACCGGAAACCATGTTATATCAAGTCCGGTTGCATCGGCATCGCACGCGGGGGGCGGGTTTATATAGACTGTCTGTTGGGATCAGAAATTGGCATGTATTACCCGCCCCTACAAAACCATTAAATATGCTCCTCTGATGCTTAAGGACATGATATTACTCGCTCGTTGATAATCACAATCAATTTGGGTGTTTCAGCATGTATTATATCATATCCTTATGAATCGGATCGGTAGATTTTCAGGTGTTGTAGGGGCGGGTTTTACAGATAATATAAACCCGCCGCAATACGGATGCTAACGGAATTGATATCATTTAATTAAATTAACAACGATCGCAAGCAAGGCATCTGTATCAACAGGTTTAGCAAGGTGGTTTTGATATCCGGCGGCTAAAGCAAGTTGTCGATCTCCCTCTCCAGCATAGGCGGTTAAGGCGATCGCTGGAATGTGGTTACCCTTTGAGCGAATCTGCTGCATCAGCGTGTAACCATCGAGTTCGGGCATTCCAATATCGCTCACAATCAGATCGATATCAGACTGTTCCAGCACTTGTAAAGCAGCTTGTGCTGAAGAAACTGCGATCGCTTTTGCGCCTTGTTCCGATAGCACAAATGAGAGAAATTCCAGCGAATCACGATCGTCATCGACTACCAACAGTTTTAATCCGTTCAAGTTATAACTTCCATCATTAGACTCTCTTGGCGTTGAGTCTGGTTGTTGAGGATTTTGATTCAAGCAGGGGAGGCTTACCGTAAAGGTAGCTCCCAGGTTTTCTCCGGCACTGTGCGCGCGAATTGTACCGCCGTGCATTTCGACAATTTGACGCGCGATCGCTAATCCTAACCCCAATCCACCAAATTTGCGCGTCGTCGCACCATCTTCCTGACGAAAATGCTCGAATACATAGGGCAAAAAGTCAGGATGGATGCCTTTACCTGTATCTTTAATTTGGATTTGTGCATTCGTTCCAACTTGGGTTAGTTCAACTTTGATTTGTCCTCCAGATGGCGTAAACTTGACCGCATTCGACAACAGATTCCACACCACTTGTTGCAATCGTCCGGCATCGCCCATGACTAAACCAACCGAGGGGTCGAGATCGGTTTTAATGTGCAAAGATTTCGCTTCTGCTGCTAAGCGAACTGTTTCCAGTGCGGCACCGATGACCGCATTCAGGTCAATAGGTGCTACGTTTAACGCCAGTTTGCCGCGCAGAATGCGGGAGATGTCGAGCAAGTCGTCAATCAGTTGTGCCTGGAGTTTGGCATTGCGATCGATCGTTTTCAAAGCCTGAGTCATTTTTGCCGCATCCAAAGTACCGCGTTGCAGCAGACTCGACCAACCCAAAATCGGATTGAGCGGCGTGCGTAGTTCGTGGGAAAGCACCGCCAGAAATTCATCTTTAATGCGATTGGCGGTTTCTGCTTGCTCGCGGGCTGCCTGTTCGCGCGCGAGTAATTGCTCTCTTTCTTGCTCTGCCTGTCTTTGGGCTGTCTTATCCTGCATGATTTTGAGGAATCCTCGGATTGAGCCATCTTGCTCGCGCAGGGGCATCATCAGTCCACTTCCCCAATAGCGGCTCCCGTCTTTTCGCACGTGCCAACGCTCGTTCTCTGCCCGTTCTCGCGTTAGCGCGTTTTGCCTCTCCTCTTCAGGTTTGCCCAGAGCGATGTCTTCCCTTGTAAAAATTATGCTTCCATTCTGTCCCAAAATCTCGGCTTCTTCGTAGCCCAGCAGCCGCTGTGCGCCTACATTCCAACTTGTAATCTGCCCCTGTAGATCGAGGGTGAAGATGGCATAATCTTTGGCACTTTCAATAATCAAGCGCAGACGAGCTTCTCGTTCAACAAGTGTGGCTTCAATGCGCTTGCGATCGCTAATATCGTTGAAAAGTATGGCGAGTTTCCGCTCCTGCGCTTGCCCAATGCGGAACGCATAAACATCGAACCAACGGTTCATCGCTTCAACGCGATTTTCAAAGCGAATCGGTTCCCCCGTCAGCGCGACTTTGCCGTAAATTTCAAACCAACTAGCTTCGAGATTTGGAACTAGCTGACGCATCGTTTTACCCTCTGCTTGTTTGAATCCCGTTTGTTGCTCGAACGATGGATTGACTTCCAAAAAGCGGTAATCGATCGGCTTATCGTTTTGATCAAACAGCATTTCGATGACGCAAAAGCCTTCGTCAATCGACTCAAACAAAGTGCGATAGCGTTCCTCAGATCGGCGCAAGGTTTCTTCTGCCCGCATCCGCTGGGTCACGTTTCTAAAGTAGACAGCGATTCCGTTTGGCGCCGGGTAGGCGTGGACTTCGTACCAGCGATCGTGGTCAGGATAAAACGAGGTGACAGAGGAAGCAACCCCCTCCCTCGCAGCTTGGCGATAGGCTCGCTCGAATTCACTGCCAGCCAGTCCTGGATATTCTTCCCAGATCGCCTTCCCCAGCAAATCGCCTGGGGTGCGGTCGAGGAGGCCATATCCCTGGCGATTAACGTAGGTGAATCGCCAATTTTGGTCAAGAGCGAAGAATCCGTCGGTGATGCTCTCCAAGATATTCCGACTTTGCTCCTCGCTTTCTCTTAACGCTTGCTCGTATCGTTTGCGATCGCTAATATCCCGATAAAAGATTCCCAGTCCTTCTTCCAACGGATAGGCATGAACTTCCAAGTACACATCATGGTCGGGCGGTTCGTAGTAGTGCTGCTCGAAGTGAACTGGCACCTGTTGTGCGATCGCTAAACGATAGTGTCGATCCGAGATCGATCCTACTGCGGCGGGCCACTCTTCCCATAGCGTTTTTCCCAATACCTCTGACCGAGGTTTGTTGCCGTTGATGCGTTCGGCGGCGGCGTTTTGATAAATAATTCGCCAGTCCTTATCAAGCGCAATAAACGCATCGCTCATGCTTTCTAAAAGTTGATCGATGCGCCGGAAAGCAGCTTCGGCTCGTTGTTGGGCTATTTCACTCGCCGCCCGTAGCGTCTGCTCTTGTTGCAGTGCCTCTTGTCGCAATTTCGACAGCTTCAGCGTTGCCTCAATCCGCGCCAGCAATTCTCGTGCCGAAAACGGCTTAATTAAATAGTCATCAGCTCCAGCTTCGAGTCCTTCAATCCGGGCTTCTTCCCCTGCCCGTGCCGACAACAGAATAATCGGAATCTCTTTAGTTTGATCTCCACTCCGCAATTGCCGCAGCAATTCAAATCCATCCATTTTTGGCATCATCACATCCGACAGCACCAAATCCGGTGGATTTTTCTGCACCGCGCTCAAAGCCGCCATACCATCCGCGACGGTTTCAACTGTGTAAGTAGAACTCAAAAGCCGCTGAATATAATCGCGCATATCGGCATTGTCATCTGCCAATAATAGTTTTGAGTTTTGAGTTTTGAGTTTTGAGTTAAAGAATAGTTTTGAGTTGTTAGCTTCGTTGTTTGACTCAGAATTTTCTTCTAACTCAAAACTCAAAATTGAGAACTCAGAACTTTCTTCTGGCAGCCAGCGTTGCGCTTCTTCGACATAAGACATTACCCCTAAAGCAGTTGAACTCATTGTGCGACTTGCACCGATTTGCTCTTGCGGCAGATGGCTAGATCCCGTGGGAATCGATACCGTGAAGCAACTTCCCTGCCCCACAACGCTAGTTACATCAATTGTGCCGCCATGCAGTTTAACCAATTCTTGTACTAGGGATAAGCCAATCCCGGAGCCTTCAAAACTTCGACCTTGTGAGTTTTCGACTCGATGAAATCGTTTAAATAAATTGGGTAAATCTGCGGGTGAAATGCCAACGCCTGTATCAACAATAGATAATTTAACCTGACTCTTTTCCCATGTCATTTTTACCGCAATCGAGCCATTTAAGGTAAATTTAAATGCATTTGATAATAAGTTTAAAACAATTTTTTCCCACATTTGCCGATCGACATAAATCGCTTCTGGCAAGGGTGGACAATCGACAATCAGCGACATTCCAGCCTGTTCGATGAGCGAGCGAAACGCACTGGCAAGTTCGGTTGTATAGGTGGCTAAATCTGTTGGTTCGTAGACGGCTTGAATGCGTCCGGCTTCAATGCGAGAAAAATCAAGCAAGGTATTAACTAACTTTTGCAATCGCAAGCCGTTGCGCTGCACGAGGTTTAACTGTTCCCGTTCATCGGGTTGTAAGCGTTGATCGAGGGTGATGGATAATTCTTCTAATGGACTGAGCATCAACGTCAGCGGGGTGCGAAATTCATGAGAAACGTTGGTAAAAAATAGAGTTTTAGCGCGGTCTATTTCTGCGAGTGCTTCAGCGCGAAGGCGTTCTTCTTCGTAGGCATTGGCATTAGCGACGCTGGCGGAAATTTGCGCTGCAACTAAATCGATAAAGCTGCGATAGTTATCGTCAAAAAGTCTGAAAGGATTTAATCCTGCTACTAATATGCCAGATCGACCCGTTGAACCAGAAGGTGCGATCGCTACAACAACAGCTTGATGCGGTACTCGATCCCAAGCACCCGTAGGCAAATTGCTAAACTTGGTTTCTAAATCCTTTATCAAAACCGGCTTTTGCGTTTGAATCACTTCTGCAAACGACCAGATTGAATCAGAATCGATCTCGACAGTTGCGGGAACAGCGGGGTGCGAGGCATCAATTCCACTTGTTCCAGCCAAAACAACGCTCTGGCGATCGCTTGAAACCAGATAAATCATCGCAAACGGCAGGTCATAAAGATTAGTTTGGAGGCACTTTGCACTCAGCGTACAAGCTTCGTCAAATGTGCGTGCATCGGCGGTGCGGGCTGCGAGTTCGCGCAACAATGCTAACTGACGCGCCGCGATCGTGCGCTCCGTTTCTTCAGTACAAGCACAGATAATGCCGCCCGGATTACCCCGATGGTCGGGAATGGGACTATAAGAGAACGTATAATAGGTTTCCTCTGGGTAGCCGTTGCGCTCCATGATCAACAACAGCGCTTCGTCATAGGTGCCTTCATTGTGGAGCATCGCATATTCTACCCTCGGACCGACTTGATCCCAAATTTCTCGCCACACATTAGCGGCTGGCTGTCCAAGCGCTTGTGGATGTTTGCCACCTAGAACAGACCTGTAAGCGTCATTGTAGAGATTAATCAGTTCCTCGCCCCACCAAATGAACATCGCTTGGCTGGAGGTAAGCACGATGCGAACGGCAGTTTTCAAACTTTGCGACCAGTTTTCCACCGCACCGAGGGACGTTTTCGACCAATCGTGCGATCGCATCAGCATCGCCATTTCACTATTTCCGGCAAAAAGCTGTTCAGCCGTTTGACGATACTCGCTCATGCGCCTTCTTCTCCTCTCCATTTTGCCCATACAAAAGGGCAATTACTGTTATTATGCCCGCTGGCTCAGGGCAAAAGGAATCTCATCGGCAAACTCGATCGTTCTAGAAAATTGCCAAAGCAGTTAAGGCGACCAAGCAGACTAACTGAATAACTAAGCTTAAAAACCTAAACATTGGATCGATACCAGCTATGTGAATCGCTGAGTGTATAAGCCGAAATACGATGTATACAACAACCAGCGAATCTACGGCTATTCCGGATACGCCCCGAACTGTAAGCAGGAAGACAACTCCTATATACAAAGGAAGGTTCTCTACTAAGTTGGACTGCACCCGAAATAGTCGCCAAAGCAAGCTTTCGTCGTTCTGCGTTGCGAAATCTTTTACAGATCCACCCGCAGATAGATGACGAATTCTGACTATTAGCAAAAGGATAACGACAGCAATTGTCCACAGGATGAAGATTGCTAAACCCCAGAAAGGGAAGGTCATATCGATAGTAGGCATGATTGAACTCATAAACTTTTGTCAAAGATAGCACTTAACCTGCTGTCAAGCAGAGGTGGTAAATTATAGAGCGATCGCATCCCAGCAACCGTTCTTAAGCTACTTTTGTTGCGATAAATCCAACGTGAGCTTTTCTAAATGTTAATTCTCCATAGCCGCGAATGATTCTGACTCGAAAGCCAACTTGCCGCAGTTCTTTGGCAATTTCAGCACTTTTATACAATCTAACGCGGTGAATTTCTGCACTTTTACGATAAAGCTCGCCAACTTGCCGGAATATTGTCATTTTGCGAGTTAACGTACTGCTTTTTTTATCTTCTTCTTTTTCCAACAAAATTGCCCATTCTTCCCCTTCGTAATAAGTTTGTTGGGGATTAGAAACCGTTAAAGAACCTGGTTGCAGAATATCGAAAATAAATAGACCGCCTGGGTTTAATGCTTCGTATATTCGAGCGAATAGTTGTTTTATTTCGGTTAACCCATGTTCGTCAAATTGATAATTAAAGCATTCTCCGATTGAGGTTACGGCATCGCATTTTGGCAGTTCGACTCTCAGCAAAGATGCTGTTTGAAAATTAGCCTTTGGTGCTTTGTTCCTGGCTAAATCTATCATCGCATCTGATATATCTATCCCCAAAACATCATATCCGGCTTCGGTAAGCGCTTTTGCCCAAATGCCGCTACCGCATCCTAGATCGACTATTAGACCTTTTTCTATACCTTGTTGGCGCAATATTTCCAGCAATCCGGGTGCGGATTGAGTGGCGAAAGTGCCAAATCCTACATCGTGGATGTAAGCAAGATCTTCTTTGTAGCCGCGATCCATATACAAAACCAGCGACTGAAGTATTTTATAGCGGATTGTGACTTAATAGAATACAATTGATTTTTCATAAATTAATAGCCCGTGTAGACGGGCTTAGTTTGTATAGCGGCACCCTTAAGGGTGCCGCTATACAAACTAAGGCCACAAGGGCTGTATTCCAGCAAGTCGCAAACCGCTATATTATTTTATCTTGCAACTACGGCAGCGATCGCATAACCACTGCTTTGCCTTAACATAACTACACATTGGTTTTGACAGGGAGTGTGATGATAAATTCAGAACCCCCACCGAGGGTGGAGTTGACTTCGAGCAAACCGTTGTGTTTTTCGGTCACAATTTGATGAGCGATCGCTAACCCCAATCCTGTCCCTTTACCAACGCCCTTAGTAGTGAAGAGATGATCGAAGATTTTCTGTTTCACTTCTTCTGACATTCCCGTGCCATTGTCTTTAATTCTGATGCAAACAGCGGTTTTATTTTCGACGCATTCGGTTGTAATGGCAATCCAATTTTGCAGAGATTGAATCTCTGCAAAACTGCGTCCTATATTTGAATCTTCCAGCGCGTCGATGGCATTTGCTAGAATGTTCATAAATACCTGATTTACTTGTCCGGCAAAGCATTCTACATTAGGAATCTGACCGTATTTTTTGATGACTTTAATCGCCGGACGATTTTCGTTGGCTTTGAGGCGATGTTTGAGAATCAAAATCGTGCTGTCGAGTCCTTCATGCAAGTTGAAGGCAACGGGAGTGTCGCTATCAGCACGGGAGAAGGTTCGCAGTGAAGTGCTGATGTTGGCGATGCGCTCGACTCCTTCTTGCATCGAACCAACCAATTTGGGTAAATCTTCGCGCACAAATTCTAAATCGATCGTTTCGATTTCATCTTCAATATCTGCATCGGGTTCGGGGTATTTTTCTTGATATAAATCGATTAAACCAAACAAATCTTTGATATAGTCGAGAGCAGGTGAAATGTTACCCTTGAGGAAGCCAACTGGATTGTTAATTTCGTGGGCTACACCTGCTACCAAATTTCCTAAAGCCGACATTTTTTCGTTCTGCACCAGTTGCAGTTGCATTGTTTGAAGTTCTTTTAAAGTTTGCTCTAATTGCTGAGATTTCAAACGCAGTTGATCTTCGGCACGTCTGCGGGCGTCGATGTCGTTGCAAGTTCCAATCCATTCCTTCACGCTGCCGTCTTCTGCTAGGAGGGGAACACCTCGGACAGCAAAGTAACGGTAAATTCCATCAGCGCCTCGAATGCGGTACTCTGTTTCGTAGAGGGTTTTTGTTTCAACTGCTTGAAGCCAAACTTGAGTTGTGTGTTCAATATCATCGGGATGAAGTGCGTTAAGCCATCCGGTTCCCTTCACTTCTGCTTCTGTCTGCCCAGTATATGCCATCCAGTGGACTGTATCGAGGTTTTCTCCTTCAGGACTAGCCAGCCAGATGATCTGGGATGTAGCAGTTGCTAGGTAACGATACCGGGCTTCACTGAATTGTAGTTTCTCTACAGATTGTTCTAGCTGTTGGGCATAAGTTTGGGATTGTTGATAGAGTCGCGCATTTTCTAGGGAAATTGCGGCTTGGGAACAAAGGAATTTTAGCAATTCGACGCGCGAGCTAGTAAATGCACCGCTGGTGAGCGAGTTTTCTAGATACAACACGCCAATCAGCTTGCCTTGATTCAGAATGGGGGTACACAACAAACTTTGGGGCTGGTGTTGGATGAAATAAGAATCGCTAACAATGCTGGGATGAGTTTTAGCATCGTTAATCAGGGTTTCTAAAGTGCGTTCGACATAGTGAACTACGGCAGTTGGGAAATACTTGCACTCATCTACAGGCTTAGGAGAAAAGTACCCAATGGCATTATCTAAATATTTAATAACCACTTCTAACTCCCCGTCGCGATCGAGAAATAAAGCCGCTTTATCTGCTCCAGAATTTTCGACAATTACTTTCATAATAGCAGCAAGTAATTTATCGAGATGGATTTCGCTGTAGAGTGCTTGAGCCGCTTTCAAGACAGTGCCGAGATCGAGCAGATTAGAAATGGAAGTGGAAGTACTGGATATGGTTTGGTGCAGGGAAACAAGGGTATTAACCGAAGTGGTGAGGGGTGAGAGTTCGGCAATCTGCGCTCTTTGCAAAATGGGAGTCAACAGTTGAGGATAGCGGGTTGCCAAATCTTCAATTTTCGCTTTCGCTCCCCAACGAGCATAGCAATAATAGGCTTCTTGCATATAGCCTGCGGCAACTTTTTCTTTGCCCCAGTCGAGGTAGAATTTGGCAGCGAGTTCATTGGCAAGAGCTTCTTCTTGGATGTAGCCGTTAGTTTTAGCACCAGAAATGGCGCGATCGTACAGTTCCATTGCCTCATATCTTTGTCCCAACACTTGGCATCGTTCTGCTTCAACGAGATGGAACTTTTGCAAGTAATTCATTGGAGCATGGGTTGCCCAATATTCCATCTTTTGTTGATTGACAGCTACTCGTTCTTGGATGCTGTTAACCTTTTCTGTGTTTCCGTCAGGCAATGTTGCAAGCAGCGCCAGGGAAGCGTAGAAGTAAAACAAGGGAATATCTAGATAGCCGATAACTCCATCTAAATACTGTTCTGCCATATTTGCATTTCCCACGGCTTCAGAAGGATTGCCAAACAAATAGCTAAGAATCAGTTTTTGGAGATAGCACTTGAAGATTAGGGTGTAATTATTTGTCTTCTGATGCTGGGGCAGTAGGGCTTCCTCATCATAATAATTTCCACTCAATTTCGAGGGTGTTTCAGTTTCATATACCAGATTGAAAGCGGCTTGGCAACAGATATCGTTCATCAGCTTGAGGGGTTCCTGCTGAATCCGATGAAGCTGCTCGCTGTATGCTGTCAGTTGCGAGATCAATTCACCTAGTGCTTGCCCAACAAAATAGGAATGATATCCATACATATAAGCTGCCCAACCCGCTACTGGCAAATCCCCCGTTTCCAAAGCAATGGTGTAGGAATTGAGCAAAGGATCTAAGGTGGCATGGATTGACTGCTTCCAATGGTTTACAATCGCATTCACAACGTACAAGGGTTTCGCTCTCATTTGTTGAGCAGGCAGATCTGACAGCAAAGCTAAACTCAACTCTCCAAATTGGAAGCCCGCTTCAATATTACCCACAATGCTACAAAGAATGA
>DNGJ01000048.1:12064-26851 GCA_003486305.1 Cyanobacteria bacterium UBA11371 | reverse complement strand
CGGGTCAGTGTGGGTAGTTTACGATCTCCAACTCGATTTGACAACGCTGACAATCAAACGCCTTGGACAAGAGATTCAACTTTCAGGGCGAGAATTCCAGTTGATGGAATACTTCATGCGTCATCCTCGCCAAGTCCTAACCCGCGATCAGATTGAACATGCTTTATGGGAATGGGATATGGTGCCCGAAAGTAAGGCGATGACTATTTTGATTCATCGTCTACGCCGACGATTGCAGGTAGTTGGGGCAGATGATTGGCTACAAACTGTGTACGGTATGGGATATTGCTTGAGCGTTCCCAGCTGACTTTATGTTCAATCGCAGCCGTAGCAATTTAGCGATCTGGTTTACGCTCTCAATGGGGAGCATTCTTGTCATTTTTGCAGGTATCCTGTACGTGCGAGAGGCACGCGATCGCCTGCAAGCCTTCGATCGGACTCTCTACGACACCAGCCGGATCGTGGCAGCAGGAGTCGAAAATTTAGTCTATGAGGGACAAAAACGAATCGATCTGGAAAATGTGCCGGTTCTTGGTCGTGATTCTTTACCCCTGAGTAGCAATCTGGTTTTTGCTCGCTGGTACACTCCCGAAAAACAACTGCTTCAGTTTATTGGTCCGATTCCACCATCCCAGTTGACAACTGCCTCGGGTTTTCAAACTCTGAATGCTGATAGTGCTGGCGAGTTTCCACCGCACCGTCTGCGACAGCTTACCTTACCTGTGTATCAAGACGCGCAACTGATTGGATACTTGCAAGTAGCTGCCCCCCTGATTTCCGTTGAAGAACCGTTACGACAACTGCGGTTGTTTTTAATCGTAGGTGTTCCTCTCGCTTTGGGAGCGATCGCATTGACGGGGTGGTTTCTCGGTGGTAAAGCAATGCAACCAATCCGCCAGTCTTATGAGCTACTTCAACAATTTACTGCTGATGCCTCCCATGAACTGCGTACACCACTAGCGGGCATTCTCAGTCATGCTCCTTACAACTTTTCTGGCAATTCCGGCAACTGTTTACGCTCAAACAACGATTCGTAATTTGCAGCAGGCAAATAGTGTCACCTTGGTGGGACGAGTTGTGCAGGTTTACCGCGAGGATTTTGTCTTAGATGATGGTACAGGTCAAATTTTAGTTGAGGCCGAGTCCCAACCCTTACGACAAGCAAAACTTAAACCAGGCGATCGCATCACGGTTGTCGGCACATACGATGATGACAACAAGTTTGAAGCTATCCGGATTCAATCCTCTGACGGGAAGGTCATCCCCGTTTTTGATGATTAACTTATCCCAACCTACAACTAATGCCAAGCATAAGCATCTGGCTATCTAAGCAATTCTGACGCCAGAAGGCGACGTTTGTAAATCATATCGTGTCCGTTGAATTGCCGATAATAAAAAAACATCACCTCGTCGTTGCGTAGGGACACGGCATTATATATATCTCGGACAAACAAGGGACGTTAATAATGCCGTGTCCCGGCTTTTGATTATGGGTAATCTTAAGGACATGATATCAGTTTCTAAACAGCGAGTGCTAAATGTTATCAGTCGGCGTATTGATCGATTAATACCAATTTCCTTTGAAAATGCTACACATCAACAGGTAGCGATTGTAGGGGCTACTTTTACCAGTCATGTTGGGAAAAAACAAACAATTTCTCTAAACCCGCCCCCAAGCGTGGCGGATTCATGGGAAAATGAATGTTTGGGCAGGCTTTTAATTTTTTCGCCAACTCTATTCCTCTATATTTTCAAACCACTCTTGCCCGCCAGGTAACTGAATTAAATATTCATCGATAATATCAGGTAAAGCAGTTGCTGAATGCTCATAGGTTAGATCAAGTAACTGTTTAGCTGTTACAATTAACTGCGTTCTATCCAATCTTTCTGAAAGTTGAGCGGGTTTTAATCTTCCATTCAGCACTTCTACGCTTGCCGGACGAATTGCATTAGCTATTCCCTCTTCGACCAATGATTCCCATTCATCATTTTTTACGTAATAGGAAGTTTTATTCTCTTTGAGATTCAGCCGTTTAATTTGTACGAGAGAATCTGAAATTGAAGCTACCCAAGAGTTAGTTAATCGTTGCTCAACTTGATTCTTAATTAAGTGAATCAACATTCTGTCGATAAATGATTGTATATTACGCAGAATTGCTTGCTTACTCATTCCCTCTAATTCATCTACAATTTCTAAAGCATCTTGGTAGCGTCCTTCTAAGATGCTATTTCTTAAGTCGGTTAGTTCCTGAGTCATAAAATATTTACTCCAAATTTTTAATAAAATCAAACAAATGATGCGACATTTCTAATTTAGAACCAGGTTGAATTTCTAACTGGCGTCCTTGGTTATCTAAAAATATAGCTTGGTTATTGTCGCTGCCAAAACCACTATCGGATTTATCTATTGGATTGGCTACTATGGCATCGACTTTTTTTCGCCGCATTTTTTCCAAAGCTGGCGTCACAATATCTCCGGTTTGGGCAGCGAATCCAATTAAGCGTTGGTGGGGTTGTTTTAACCGGCCTAATTCTGCTAAAATATCTGGTACTGGTTCTAAAGGTAAGGCAGTCGGAAGGGAGTTTTTGGGTAATTTTTCCTGACTATAATTGGCAGGTTTAACATCAGCTACCGCCGCCGACATGATAGTTATATCGGCTTGAGAAAAATGTTCTAGCATTGCTTGATGCATTTCGGCTGCACTGGTGATAGCGATCGCTCTCCCAATCTCCCCCACCGATTCCACCAATCTCCCATCCATCGGGGCATGTACCAGCGTCACCTGCGCCCCTCGATGCATGGCTGCCTGTGCTAAAGCAATTCCCATTTTACCCGTAGAAGGGTTGCCAATAAAACGCACCGGATCTAGATGTTCCCGCGTTCCTCCGGCGCTAATTAATACGCGCTTTCCGGATAAGTCTCGCTGGCCTTTTGTGTGCAATAAAGATTGAATGTGGGTTAATATTTCTGGAGGTTCTGCCATGCGTCCTTTGCCGATGCGATCGCAAGCCAATATCCCCGAAGAAGGCCCTACCCTATGATACCGAGGATCTTGTTGTATTTGCTGCCAATTCCGCTGCACCGTCATTTGCTCCCACATATCCGTATTCATTGCCGGTGCTAATAAAATTGGCATTGTAGAAGCGAGTACTGTATTAGTTAGTAAATTATCTGCAAAACCGTGGGCGAGTTTGGCTAAAGTATTCGCCGTCAAGGGAGCAATAACAAAAACTTCTGCCCATTCTCCCAATTCAATATGTAATGGACGCCCGTGGGTAGGTTGCCAAAAATCTTTATCCGTATAAGCAGGATGGCGGCAAAGAGTTGTTACCGTTAAGGGCGTAATAAATTCACCAGCAGCATCGGTTAAAATGGCTCGCACTTCGATGCCAGATTTTGCCAGTGCTGAAACCACTTCGCATACTTTATAGGCAGCAATACCACCGCCTATACCAATTAAAACCCTGTTCGATGTCATCGGTAATTGCAAGAAAAGCTAATTGCTAATTGCTAATTGCTAATTGCTAATTTCTTTTTTTTCCATTAGCCATTAGCCATTAGCGATTCTAAAATTGGTTATGCTTCGTCGTAGGGTTCGAGATCGAGTAGGTGGATATATGGCTCGACTAACTCTGGACGCTGGAAAGCGATCGCTCGCAGCAAATGCCAATCTTCCAACCCTTCAAACGCATTGGTATATTCATCTCGCTCTAGCCTTGCAGCCAACTCGGCTACATCTGCTACGCTCATCGCCGCAATATCGCGGTTAGAAATGCTTGCTTTTTTCATCCCCGGCACCTCTTGCAAGCGGGATTTGTCTCCCGCATTCATTCTTACTATACTACTCACTTCATCCCCTGAATTAAAAAAGTGCCTTTAAGCTGGCGATTCTCAAGACATCGCTTGCAACACAAAACTTCGCATTAAACTTAAAACCTCTAAATTAACTTCATGCCCCATTTCAAATTCTTGATATTCTACAGCTACCCCCAATTTGGTTAAAGTCGTTCTTGCGTTTCGAGCCGCATTCACAGGGACTACCATATCTTGAAAGCCATGCACGATTAACACAGGAGGAAACGAATCTTTCTTTGTTTCGGCAGCGACGCTATGCAAATAACCGCTCAGACTCACCAAACCTGCTAAAGGAAATTTCAGCCCTACATCAAGAGTCATTGCACCCCCCTGGGAAAATCCACTTAAAATTGTGCGGGACAAAGCCACTCCAGTATTATTCTCTAAACAAGCAATCCAGTCAGCCAGAATTTGCTGACTTTCTGTTAAACCATCATTATTCTCCAAGCTGTACCATGCCTTTCCCCCTGGCACTTGCGGGTGAGAAAACGGGGCATCGGGAAAAATGAACTGGTAATCGGGTAAGTTTAAATACGGTGCTAAGGAGGCCAAACCTTCGGCGTTGGCTCCATAGCCGTGCAAACAGACAATCGTTCCTGTTGGTGGTTGTCCGGTTGTGGGGGGAATGGTAATTGTGTTGAGAGATGCCAAAGTTGCTCCTCGATCCGATCGATGCATACCCATCCGATTGTGACATCCTTCCTCGCCTACGGCATTGGTAGGAAGACTGTCGTCAACTGTGTCCTCTATTCATCTAACGCTCGCTTTTGGGTCAAATGTGAGCCTTCTTGCTGTTGAAGGTAAATACTTGCTTGCCTCCCTTGTCCTCCTCGTCCGATAGTTTACGATATCAATGCAACCAAAAGCGCTCTGAGGGGGTGAGGGGGAAGACACCCTTGTCCTGTTTACCTTTTTATGATGGTTATCTCAACAGAAGTTAGATCCCATAGGGATTGGGCAGAGCAAAGACGACTCAAATCGTCTAACTTTTATAACTGATGCGTAAGAGGATGTTCGTCAAATCAATGTTTTGGGTCAACTTGGAGACAAAAATAATACCTGTTTACCTTGGGAATGCAATATATCTTGGGACAGAGGAAAACATAAAAAGGAGAACTAGAAATTTAGAGGTAATATTAACAAAGGAAAATGGTATAAGTTTCTATAACAAGAGAAACGCGGTTTCTCTTGACTTAACCTTTTCTTGACAAACTCGATCTAAGCTGAAATTTTGTATTATAAGCTTCTGTTAAGGACAGCGATAGAGTTATGAAGAATCCGTGAAAACTCGGTTTTTAATATATCCTTTCGAGATAAATTACCCTAGTATGTAGGGAAAAAATGTAGTTAACTGCGCTGCCATGAAAGCAACAATCGCTCCTCTCAAGCGCCACCCCCAGGAGATCGTCGGGATGGAAGAGCCTAAACCTCAAATCGAATTACTACCCTTACGTGCTGCTGTCAGTTCAGACCGACCCTCAACTTTGGACGTTCTGGTTAGAATCATTCCCCCAGCGATCGAATTGAAGCTTAAAAGACCAGCGCTCAATTTAAGCTTGGTGATTGACCGCTCCGGTTCGATGAAAGGGCAGAAAATCGATTTAGTTCGCCAAGCAGCTTGCTATGCCGTGCAGCAACTTCGACCCAACGACCGCATCAGCGTGATTACGTTTGATCGGGCGATCCATACTTTGGTAAATAGTACGCAAGCAGAGGATAAAGCCAATATCATCTATCAAATCCAGCAAATTGAGCCTGGATGCGGCAGCGCTCTCCATGCAGGTTGGTTAGCAGGCGCGATGCAAGTGGTGAAACATCTCAATCCGGAACATTTAAATCGGGTGATTCTGCTTTCGGATGGATTGGCAGGGGTGGGCGAGCGGAATAATCAAGTAATCGGCACCGATGTCTACGATTTGGCACAACGAGGCGTTAGCACCACGACGATGGGCGTCGGTAACGCTTATTACGAAAATCTACTGATGGTGATGGCTCGCCAGGGAGGTGGGCAATATTACTACATTGCATCGTCGCAAAAATTACCGACAATCTTCCGTACCGAACTGCAAGACTTGATCGCAACGATTGGACATACGGTGACACTGGCGGTTAATCCTCAAGGGTCAGTAGAACTCGAAGACGTACTCAGCGATTTGACTTGCGATAGTCGGGGGCAGTTCCAATTGCCGAATTTAGTCATGGGGAACGCGCTGGAAGTGGTGGTGCGACTCCACGTTCCACCAATCGAACAGGCGGCAGATCTATGTTACTTCCGCTTGGGTTGGATCGACCCGCAACAGGAGATGCAGCAAAAAATCTTTAAAGCACTGCACTTACCAGTGATGTCATCAAATCAGCTAGAAGAATTTCTGCCTCATCCACAAGTTCAGCAACGGGTGACGCTGATGATGGCAGCACGGGCTAAAAAAGAAGCGATGCAACAAATCGCCCACGGCAATTATGAAGCCGCCAGTCAATTGTTAAAAGATGCGCGCAGACGAGTTTTGTGCGCTCCCAACTCCCCTATGATGGAAAAGGAAGCTCAAACGCTGGCTAATCTAAATTTTGACCTGCAATCGCGGCAATTGAGAAAAATCTCTAAAAAGGGTAGCGACGAGCCTTTCGACCCTACCCTGATTGGTGTTTCTCAACCCGATTCTATCGATAAAGATTGACTCCCCGTCACGCAGGGCGGGCTTTAGGGTGGCGTCCCGCCTGCGATCGCTCCCATCGCCAAAATGATTTACCCTGGTAAGTGGCAATCAATAGCCGATAACATGCCACGAGACTTTAACAGCCGCAAGCAGCCGCAAGCGAACAAGCAGATTAGGGAAATCGTAGGGGGGCGCCAAGCAGCGGCAAAACAACTAGAAAAAGTAGACCCAGCAAGCTATGGTAAATCTCGCAACTTGTTATCCGGCGCAGTGACGTAAAGGCAAAGTGCGCGATCGCGTCCTCAAAACAGTCAAAAATTAAGACGATGCCGCTAAATTAATCAACGAATTATATCATGTCCTTAAGCATCGGTAGCTGCACATCCGGGGCGGGTTTAAAAAATTTCTCGTGATTTTCCAGCATGGCAGGTATTACCCGCCCCTACACAATCAAAAATTATACACAACCTCAGCTAGCGGACATCATATTAGGCGATCGCATTGGGAAAGACAGAGATGCTACCCTAGCGAATTATAGCGGATTTTAGCCTAATTTCTATTGCGACGACCGCGATCGCCTGCCCAAGGGGGAGGGCCTTCTGCATTGCGAATTTGTATTACTTGACCATTAGATCTGGTAATCCGATAAGCATCAAAATCATAATCATCATATTCACCCACAATTGTCACTCTTTCGCCTTCAGATAAATTAATTTCACGATACCAACGAGGGCCAGAATCTACAATTATTTGTCCTGTACCATCGTCGATGATAAACTCATTTCCGACAACGCGCCTGACAACACCAGATATACTTATGATGCGATCCTCGCGGGGTTGTAAATCTCGAATCCGCGTTTGAGCGATCGCTTCTGAAATTGCCGTTATGAGCAAAGCCATTGTTAATGTCGGTAAAATTGCTTTTTTCATTTTGGTAAATCGGTTTAACTAATGTTCGATTACAGATTAACAATAAATTATGACTACAAAATGACAAAATTATTTCGATTGCCCATTGACAGGCACAACTGCTTCTAAGGGTAGAGATAATTGGAAAATCGATCCAACACCAAGCCTACTGCTGACAGTTATTTCTCCGTTGTGGGCTTGCATAATTTGTTGAGCGATCGCTAATCCCAATCCAAATCCACCGTGAACTTTTCGGCGCGTTTGATCTACGCGGTAAAACCGTTCAAAGATATGGGAAAGCGCTTCGGGAGGGATACCAATGCCAGTATCTTCGACTTGAACTATCGCGCGATCGCTTTTTTTCAACAGCCGCAACCAAATTTTTCCACCAACATTCGTATATCGGCAAGCATTGCTGAGTAAATTTACTACAGCCAGCCGCAATAGATCGGCATCAGCTTTAACAATTATCGACTCGATTGGCAATTGAGTTTGAAACCCAATATTTTGCGATTCTGCCCGATCTTGCCAATCTGGGGTTAAATTTTTGAGTAAACTTACCAAATCAATTGGTTTGATAGATTCGGGATCGATTAAACCTTCATGACGGGCTAAAAATAATAATTCATTCACTAAATTACCGAGCGATTTAGTCAGCCCTACAATTTTTTCTAACCGCTGTTTGGCTTGCTCCGGTTCCTCTTCTACCAACATTAATCCTAATTGAGCATTGCTGAGAATTGCGGCTAAAGGGGCGCGTAATTCGTGGGAAGCATTGGCAGTAAATCTTTGCAACTGCTGATTAGATTGACGCAAATTTGATTCTCGCTCGTTTAATTCTGTTTCTAATTGATAAAATAAGTGAACCGCCAATAACCCACCAATTGCCCCAATAATTGCGGATAAACAAAGTGCTATCCAAGTAATTTGTCGATATAATTCTTGATGCTGTTGACGCTCCTTTAACAGCCTTTCTTCCTCCGTAGCAAACTGGTCAATTTTGGCGCGAGTAGCACTCATTGCGGCTTTTCCTTCTTCTAGCCAATCATAAAGAACAATCGTAGAAACTACTAATTCTTCTCGTCCCTTCAGGTTTTTAAGTTCTTGTTGCAAGGTCAATTTTTGTTGCAATATTTCTATACTTTCGTTAACTAAAGCGCGAATTTCTTCAAGTCGTTGCGTTTGCTCGATATTGTCTTGTACTAAATTTTTGAGTTTTGTCAGTGAATCGGGAATGACTGCGCGGGCTTGATTATATGGAGTTAAAAACGCATCTCGTCGCGTTAATCCATAGCCCCGCACTCCCGTTTCTGCATCGACTAAAGCCGTTAGCAAGCGTTTGGTTTCTAAGCGAACCTTTTGCGTGTGTTGTACCCAAGCTTCATCCTCAACTAAACTGGCTTTTAACCAAGCAAAAGCAAGGAGGGACGTAAATAAATAACCAATGGGGATGGAAATAATAATTGTTCCTCGAATGCGGACTGGTAACTTTTTCCAGCGAGAGTATAGATTTCTAAGCATTGTATACTGTATGCATAAAATTAATCACTGGTCATCGCTGTTATAGCGGATTGCAGTCGCATGAGGTACACCAACAGCTGTGTGCGGGCACCCATCATGCTCGACCTGCGCGCCAGCGGCATCAAGGTGTCGCATGAGGTACACCAACAGCTGTGTGCGGGCACCCTTAAGGGTGCCTGCACACAGCTGCGCCAAAAGGCTTTCCCTCACTCACTTGCAATCTGCTGTAAACGGTAACCAACACCGTAGACGGTTTCGATCCAATCTTGGCATTGTACCTCTTTAAGTCGCTGACGTAGACGTTTAACTAATGTCGCCACGGCATTACTTTCTGGTTCGTTTCCCCATTCCCAAAGAGCTAACTCAATTTGTTCGCGGGTGAAAACTTGGCGGGGATGGCGCAGCATGTATTCTAATAGTTGAAATTCACGACTGCTGAGTTTTAGAGTTGTCGCTCCTCGTTGAATTGTCATTGCATCTAAATGCAAATACAAGTCAGCTAGTTTTAGGGTATCACCTTGCCAGAGAGGCGATCGCCTACCCAATGCCCTCACCCTTGCCAGTAGTTCTAGCGCGTCCACAGGTTTGACTAAATAATCATCTGCCCCTGCATCTAGTCCTACAACTTTATCAGGTGTGGTGTCTTTAGCAGTGAGGATTAAAATTGGGGCAGTTTTACCAACTTGACGATACTGCCGACACAACTCAATCCCGCTTTTTCCTGGTAACATCCAGTCCAAAATAATCAAATCGTAGTCTTTTTCTCCGATTAACCATTGGGCTGTGTCTCCATCTTGCACTCCATCTACGATATGTCCAGATCGAGATAAGAGAGCATGTAAGGGTTCTAATTGTTCTGGATCGTCTTCAACGAATAAAATCCTCATGCTTAAAACACCACACCTGACTTTGTTCTGTTTAAACTGGGGGCAAACTGATAAAAGCACCACTCAGGTTTGTTGGGGCTACATTCGCCACGTAACCGAGGACTTCACCTGTAGAAGCAACTTGAATTAAAGTACCATTTTGCCCAGAATTACTAAAGGGTTGGAGACTCAAGTTTGTTAGGGAGAGTCCACCTGTTAAGCCAATGCGATCGCCTGGGGTAAAATCTACGATGGTATCTACATTAGTAAGATCGCTGCCAGCATCATCCCACCTGAGTACAAACAAATCGTTGCCAGCACCTCCTGTTAAAGTATCGACCCCCAAATCTCCACTCAAGGTATCGTTGCCATCTCCACCGACTAAACTATCTCGATCTTTGCCTCCATAAATTAAATCGTTACCCTTTCCTCCCAAAACCAAATCTTGTCCGATATTGCCGTTAAGTAAATCGTCTCCATCTCCTCCATCTACAAAGTCACTATCTTTCCCCCCAAATAATGTATCATTACCACCGGCACCAATTAAGCTATCTGCACCCTGATTGCCATTGATCGTCTCTCCATCTAATGAACCTAGTATGCGATCGTTTCCATCTAAAGCATGAAGTCCTTGGCGATACGATGCTAGAAATCCTGGAGCGAGAGTAACATCATTGTTGTTGGCGTCTAAAATATAAACCAAGCCATCTGGACTTGAACCAATTGAAAGATTAATCGAGCTAGCTTGGTTTCCTCCCGGTTGACCTGCAATCATTGAACCATTAGCACGAGTAATGCTAATTGCATCAAAATCTTCATCATCCAAATCGCCGACAACCGTGACTTGTTCTCCCACCGTCAGAGGCAGGATTTGTCCTTTACCCAAGTCGGCATCAACTAAAACTTGACCCGTGCGATCGCTTAAGATAAATTCATCTTCCCGAATGCTGGTAACTGTGCCAGAAATTGAGACGATGAAGTCATCTTTGACTTGTAAATTGCCAATCGGGGTAGTAACTCCAGGTGTAGGATTGACTGGATTTAACCCAGGTAAATCACCCCCAAAGTTTCCTTTACCACCTTTACTACCACCAAAATCACCTTTACCACCTTTCGTTCCGGCTTGAATTGACACCAGCGAACCATCAGGACGAGTAATTCTAATCGCATCAAAATCTTCGTCATCTAGATCGCCTAATACCGTGACTCGTTCGCCGACATTTAAGCCGAAGATTTGGCCTTTTCCAGGAGCAGCATCAACTAAAACTTGACCTGTGCGATCGCTTAAGATAAACTCATCTTCCCGAATGCTTGTGACTGTGCCAGAAATTGAGACGATGAAATCATCTTTGACTTGTAGATCTCTGATATTGACTACCATTTGCGATCGCTCCTAATTCGCTAATGGCAATCTACAATTTCACGATGACAAGAATGTGACAGGGCATTGATGTTAGAAAATGCTGAAGTAGGTTGGGATGTCCTGTTTAACTCTTCTCGCGGAATTGCCCATCCGACGAGAGCGGTGGGGATGGATAGCGACAGGGCGTAAGCCCTAATCTCTTTTCGGGTAAACGTCTACCATCCATAAGCAAGCGTGGTAGAATGTTTATATGCTGACAATGAACTACACCTACCGCATTTATCCAGACCTTCACCAATCGGCAATGATGCTCGAATGGCTTGAAACGTCACGCAAAGTTTATAACCGTGCGCTGCGCGAACTCAAGGATTGGACTCTTTCGCGGAAGTGCTTGGCGGATCGGTGTTCCATCGAGCGGGAATACATCATTCCGGCTGATGTTCCCTTTCCGTCCTACCATCGTCAGCAAAACGATTTGCCCAAGCTCAAAGAGTCTTGGACAGATCTCAAGAACGTCCATTCTCAAGTGCTGCAAACGACAATACGCCGACTGCACGATACCTGGGAAGCATTTCAAGATCGTGGGTATGGATTCCCCCGCTTCAAGAAATATGGACAGTTCAAGTCTTTCGTGTTTCCACAGTTCAAGAGGGACCCCATTGCTGGAGACTGCATCAACCTGCCAAAGATTGGGAAAGTCCCCATGAGCTTGTCTCGTCCCATCCCGGAAGGGTTCAAGGTCAAGCAAGTTCGGGTTTTGTCGAAAGCGCGTGGAACCCAATGGTATGTCGTGGTTTCGATTCAGTCTGATGTGTCGGTGCCTGATGCCCCGTTTCATGGGAGATCTATCGGCATCGATCTTGGACTGGAACGATTTGCAACAGTGTCCGATGGCAGCTTTTTTGAACGCCCTAAATTTCTCAAGTCTCAACACCGCAAGCTGAAATTGCTGCAAGGTCGAGCCGCTAGAAAACAGAAGCGTTCTGCCAACTCCGAAAAAGCTCAAATCAAAGTGGCACGATTGCACCACCACATCGCCAGCACCCGCAAAGACTTCCATCTCAAAACAGCGCATAAACTCTGCGATCAGGCAGAAACCATCTTTGCTGAAGACCTCAATACGGTTGGACTGAATCGAGGAATGCTTCGCAAAGATTGTATTGATGCTTCTTTTGGTGCGTTTCTTGATTTGTTGGAATGGGTGTGCTGGAAACGTGGCGCGTTCTTTATGCGCGTCAATCCTAACGGCACGTCCCAAACCTGTCCGCATTGTGGCGCAACGGTGAAGAAGTCTCTGGATGTCAGAGATCATCATTGTCCTGAATGTGGCTATCAAACTCATCGAGATCATGCTGCTGCTGAGATGGTGTTATTGCGTGGACTCAATCTAGTACCCGTGGACAATCGGGGAATGGAAACTGTCTGTGCAGGCGTACTACCGGGGTCGGAAACGGCTAGGCAAGTGCCGAAGTCCCGAAAGGGAGCAACCAGAAAGCCTAAGAAGTGATTCTTAGGAATCCCCATCCCTCTATAGGGTGGGGAGGATGTCAATCTGCTAGGGTAATCAATATACGAGTCAAACGCTGTGTCTGACTCGGATTGTCTTGGGTGACGAACACCCTTACTACAAATTGAGAATTGAACAATGGCACGTCTGGCACTGCTGAGTACGTCTGACAAAACAGGGTTAATCGATTTCGCCCGCAGTTTGGTGGAAGAATTTAAGTTCGATCTGATCAGCAGTGGTGGAACTGCTTCGGCGCTGAAAGCAGCTGGGTTACCAGTTACTAAGGTATCGGATTATACGGGTTTTCCTGAGATTTTGGGGGGTCGAGTCAAAACGCTGCATCCCCGCATTCACGGCGGCATTTTGGCACGGCGAGATTTACCCGAAGATGTGGTGGATTTGGAAACTCATCAAATTCGCCCGATTGATTTAGTGGTGGTGAATTTGTATCCGTTTGAGCAAACGATCGCCAAAGAAAACGTTACCCTAACTGACGCGATCGAGCAAATTGATATCGGCGGCCCTGCTATGATTCGGGCATCGGCTAAGAATTTCGCCCATCTGACGGTTTTGTGCAATCCGGCGCAGTATGACGCCTATTTGCAACAGCTGCGCGATTCCCAGGGAGAAGTATCGTTAGAGTTTCGCAAGAAATGCGCCTACGAAGCATTTTGTCATACTGCCGCTTATGATGCAGCGATCGCATCCTACCTCGCCAACCAATCCGGGCAACCAACTCAATTTACCCTTGCTGGCTTTCCCTTACAATCGCTACGCTACGGCGAAAATCCCCATCAAAATGCCGCTTGGTATCAAACTGGAACGATTCCAAGCGGGTGGAGCGCCGCAACTAAACTGCAAGGCAAAGAACTAAGTTTCAACAACTTAGTCGATTTAGAAGCAGCGCGCCGCATCATTGCCGAATTTACCGATACACCCGCCGCTACGATTATTAAACATACCAATCCCTGCGGCACGGCAGAAGGAAATAGTTTATTAGAAGCTTATCAAAAAGCTTTTAATGCCGATTCTGTTTCAGCCTTTGGCGGCATTGTGGCGTTAAATAAACCGATCGATGCAGCCACAGCAAAGGAATTAAGTAAAACATTTTTAGAGTGCATCGTCGCACCAGGATGCGAAAATGAAGCGCAAGAAATTCTGGCGAAAAAATCAAACCTGCGCGTTTTAATTTTGCCAGATTTGAGCAGCGGGCCAAAAGAAACCGTGAAAGTAATAGCAGGGGGTTTCCTAGTACAAACCTCCGATGATGTGGTAGAAGATACCAGCAAGTGGCAAGTGGTGACGGAAAAACAACCGACGCCAGAACAATTAGCCGAATTGCTATTTGCTTGGAAAGTGTGCAAGCATGTAAAATCGAATGCGATTGTCGTAACGCGCGATCGCACCACCTTGGGTGTGGGTGCCGGTCAAATGAATCGCGTCGGCTCGGCAAAAATTGCCCTTGAACAAGCTGGGGAAAAAGCTCAAGGTGGTTTCCTCGCCAGCGATGGTTTCTTCCCCTTCGACGACTCGGTAAGAACCGCAGCAGCAGCAGGTATTATTGCGATTGTCCAACCTGGTGGCAGTATGCGCGATCAAGATTCAATTAAAGCTGCGAATGAGCTAGGATTGGTGATGATATTTACAGGAATTCGTCACTTTTTGCATTAGTAAAATATTCCCCAACCCCCTTTATAGGGGAGTTGCGGGGATATATGTGAAGAAATTTCAAATCTTCTTTACGAAATATGTCGAAAGGAAGATGGTACAGTTAGGAAAGTGTCACTCACCCCATATCTGGTTGAATTGAACAACTGATATTGTTTGAGGAGTGTGAGGAGCAAGTTTAGTAGAAAAAGCGCTTGGGGTCGAAACACGGCAAGACTCCCAGGCGCTTTTTCGTATGGAAGTAAAGTTTAGGGACTAGGGGTTATATCATGCCCGGTTGCATCGGCATCGTGGGGGGGGCGGGTTTATTAAGACAATTCGCTTGGTATCAAAGGTTTTTGGTAAAAGTAGCCCCTACAACACTATTAAATATGCTCCTCCGATACAAGCGGACATGATATTATATCATGTCCGTTGAATTGCCCATAATAAAAAAACATCAC
>DNGJ01000048.1:380-11827 GCA_003486305.1 Cyanobacteria bacterium UBA11371 | reverse complement strand
ATCATAGATTTCTCGGACAAACATTGGACGTTAATCGTGCCGTGTCCCGGCAACGGATTATATCGTGTCCGGTTGCATCGGCATCGCACGTGGGGGGCGGGTTGATCAACACAGGCAAGCTTCCGATCTTTGATTGCTGGTAAAAGTAGCCCCTACAACAAAATTAACCATACAAGTCCGATACCACCGGACATGATATTATCGGTAATCTTAAGGACATGATATTAGGGGTAAGTCCCGCCTTAGACCGATAGGCAAAATATTTATAGCAGGTGTGCGGGCACCCTTAAGGGTGTCCGCACACCGCTGTCGAAGCCAGAAGGCTGTACTTCACTCATATCATGTGCGGTTGCATCGGCATCGCTCTTGGGGCGGGTTTATGAAGACAATTCCCTTGGGATCAAAGGTTTTTGGTAAAAGTCGCCCCTACAACACGATTAAATATGCTCCACCGATACAAACGGACATCATATTATATTATGTCCGTTCGCGTGCTGCACGTCGGGGCGGGTTTATGGAGATATTTCGTGCCCTCCACTTAATTGTTGGTAAAAGTAGCCCCTACAAGATCAAAAATTAAACACTACCATTGCTACCGGACATAATATTATATCGTGTCCGTTAGCATCGGTAGCCTAAGCCCTTGCGGGTTTAAAAAATTTCTCGCATTTTACAGCATGGCAGGTATTACCCGCCCCTACAAGAGCAAAAATTAAACACTACCATTGCTACCGGACATGATATTACCCATAATTAGAAGCCCTTGCACGGCATTATTAACGTCCAATGTTTGTCCGAGATATATATAATGCCGTGTCCCTACGCAACGACTCTGTAAGGTTTTTTATTAGGGGCAATTCAACGGACATGATATCACTTACTATTTGCTGTATATAGCAACTGCCAAGGCATAATCAACTTTCTTAATTCCTGAAACCCAAGGTTTCTAGACCATTGTTTTTCTCATCCCTAGTTATGTGTGTTTTGAGCAAGAAGTTGGATTTCTTGATGAGCAGAATCTAGTTCCATTTGAATGTTTTCTAGTTTACTTTCTGTTGCTTGAAGTGTTTCAGATAGTTTGGCTAATTCGGAATTTGTTAAATCGACTTTGGCGGCTAGCTGTTTGGTTTGAGTTTTATCAAGGAATGTCAATGCGATTCCTAGCAATTGTTTTTTAGAGTTAAAGACAGGCGCGATCGCAATATCAAAATACCTGGTGCTTTGGGCAGCGTTCCACTCGATATTCTTCAAAGTCACCGGACGATGATTGCGGTAGAACTTTGCCATTGAAGCGTAGGAACCTACTAGCTTTCCAGGTTCGAGTTCTTGAAAGGGACGGTTCCAATCGTCAAGGGTTAATCCAAATAAGCGATTTGCCTGCTCGTTTGCACCAATCAAGTAACCGTTAAGATTTACGGCTAACTGGGCGACGGGGCTACTTTCAAATGCAGTTTGCCAGAAGTAGCTTTGAATTGTTTCGGGATCGATTGCCTGGTTTTTAGGATATTTGGGGTTGATGGATAGATAATCGTCGAGTTCTAACTTGAGCGACTTGGTATAAACCCGGTGCTTCAAATTGATCGGTGTAAAAATTGGCCTGCGATTAATCAATGTTTCTGACTTACCCAGGAATAGGAACCCAGTGTTTTTGAGTGCAAAGTGAAAGCGAACCAGGATCGATGCTTGAGTCTCTGGGTTGAAATACATTAACACATTGCGGCACGCCAGTAAATCAATTTTAGACATGGGTGCATCCTGCGCCAGGTCATGATGACCAAAGATGATAGTGCTATGAAGCGTTGGGTGAAAAACATAGCCTTGTTCGGTTTGTTCAAAGTACTTTTCCAGTAGATGGGGAGGGATGCTGGCGATTTCTAGATCGCTGTAAGTGGCTTTTCTTGCCTGTTGGAGAGCGGCTTCATCTGCATCAGTGGCGTAGCACTGAACTCGTTTGAGGCACGATTCGATACCTAGTGCTTCTGCTAGTAAAATTAGAAGGCTATAGATTTCTTGTCCGGCGGCACAGCCTGCACTCCAGACTCGAATTGGTTCGTGGGGTTGTTTGTTGGCAATTATTTTAGGAACGATTTCGGCAGCTAGATAATCCCAAGCGTCGCGATCGCGGAAAAAACTGGTGACGTTGATGAGAACTTCGTTTAACAGATACTGGTACTCATCAGGATGATGTTGCAAATACTGTAAGTAACTCTGATAGTTATCAATTTTGATATCCTGCATCCGCCCTCGGAAACGCCGCATCAAGGTAGTGCGTTTATAGCCTGTTAAATCGCAACCTCGACTGCGATCGAGATAGTCTAATAGTGCTTCAAATTCTGGGTTCATAAAATAGTTTTGAGTTTTGAATTTTGAGTTTTGAGTTGAATAAAAGTTTTTAGGTTATCGGGAGTTTTGAGTTAAATAATTATTATAACTAAAAACTTAAAACTCAAAACTCAAAGGTTATCGCCAGTTGTTTTGACGATAGAAGTTAAAATACGAATCAGTTCATCAACATGGTTTAGTTGTTGGATCGCATCAATATTTACTATCTGGGATGCTTGCAGTAGCCTTAACCAATATTGAGTTTCTCTAGCTTCTTTTGAGGCTATAGACATTTTTGCTAAAAAGTCTTTTCTACTTTGTCCTGCACTAGCTTCTTCTACATTTGCACCTATGCTAGTTCCACTTCGCAGTAATTGTTTAGAAATAACATATTCTCTTTGTTCTTGAAGTTTACGGTAAAGTTGGATAATTTCAAGGGCAAACGCAAAACTTTTATTTTGAATAATACTTTCAGTCATAGATTAAGCTCCTACTCTACGTTTAAAAATAAAAATTCAAAACTTTTCTTCAACTCAAAACTCAAAACTCAAAACTCAAAACTCCTTTAGCAGCGGTAGCCTGACGATAAAGGTAGATCCTTGCCCAACTCCAGCACTTTGGGCATGAATGGTGCCGTTGTGGAGTTCAACTAGGTGACGCGCGATCGCTAATCCCAATCCCAATCCCTTAGCTGCACCTGATTCTTCAGCTTGCCGGAAGCGATCGAAGATATGTGGCAGAAAATCAGGAGAGATACCAATGCCTGTGTCAGTTACACGAACTTCAGCGTAGGAATTATTATAGAGCTTTTCACCTCCGATTTTTGACAATTCAACGGTGACGTTGCCTCTGTCTGAGGTAAATTTAATCGCATTGGTCAGGAGATTGCAAATGATTTGTTGCAGGCGATCGCGATCGCCCATGACAACAATGTTTTGATTAAAGATGTTTTCCTGCCAAACCAGATCGATTTCTTTTGCTTGGGCGGTTTGAGTTACGGTTGCGATCGCTATGTCAATTACTGATTTCAGTTCGACAGGCGCGAGGCTCAAGCGCAGTTTGCCTGCGGTGATGCGGGAAATATCTAGCAAGTCTTGGATCAGTTTGGCTTGCAACATGGCATTGCGCTCAATCGTCTCTAGGGATTTCATCAACATCGATTGATTCGACGGATTGGCACGCAGCAGGCGCGTCCAACCGAGAATAGCAACTAAGGGAGTATTTAGTTCGTGGGAAACGGTTGAGAGCAACTCGTCTTTGCGGCGATTGAGCGTTCTTTCCCGATCGAGTGATTCATAGCGCAATTGTGCCATCTGGAGATGACCGTTGACGCGGGACACCAATTCCTGAGCCGAAAAAGGCTTGATTAGGTAGTCATCCGCCCCTGCTTCCAATCCTTCGACCACAGACTCTTCTCCAGCACGGGCAGACAGCAGGATAATCGGGATCTCTCTGGTGCGCGGATCTGCCCGCAATGCCCTCAGCAACTCAAAGCCGTCAAGCCCTGGCATCATCACATCGCTGAGTACTAGATCTGGCACTCGCTCAGTAGCGGCTGCTAGCGCCGCTGCACCATCTGCAACGGCTTCCACTTGAAAGCGATCGCTCAGTATCCGCGTCAAATAATCTCGTATGTCGGCGTTGTCATCGACTAGGAGAATGCGGGCAGTTTGAGAGTTTTGAGTTTTGAATTTTGAGTTTTGAGTTGAAGAGTTTTCTTCTAACTGAGAACTCAACACTGAGAACTCAACACTCCCGCCTGCGGCGGGTATCCAGCGCTGTGCCTCTTCAATATAAGGGGCGGCGCTGAGTGCTGTTGATGCTGGGGTAGGTGTTGTTGTGATACGATCGCCTACGACGAGTCGTAGGCGATCTTGCGGTAGGTGTTGTGTCCCGAAACGAAGGGCGATCGCAAAGCAACTTCCCTGCCCTACGATACTCCTGACATCGATCGTGCCATTATGCAGTCGAATCAGTTCGTGTACCAAAGCTAGACCAATCCCAGATCCTTCATGGGTTCTTGCCTGTACTCCTCGGACTTGATAGAATCGCTCGAATAGATGGGGCAAGTGTTCCGGTGCAATTCCCGTGCCGGTATCTTCGATCTCAAGCATGACGCGATCGCTATCAGCAGGATGCAGTCTGACTGCAATCTCCCCTTCATAGGTGTACTTAAAGGCGTTGGAAAGCAGATTGAGAACGATTTTCTCCCACATTTCACGGTCTACATAAACTGGCTCTGGCAATGGTGGGCAATCAACAATCAACCTGAGCCTCGCTTGTTCAATCGCAGAACGAAATACGCTTGCTAGTTCCGTCGTGAACATTGCCAAATCGGTTGGTTCGTATACTGCTTCCATCCGTCCAGCTTCAATGCGGGAGAAATCGAGTAGAGTATTAACCAGTTTCAAGAGGCGTAAACTGTTGCGGTGGACGAGTTCCAATCGTTCTTGATGAACCGGGTCGAGGGGATGGGTGCGATCGCTCAAGGCATCTTGCAACGGATTTAATAACAAAGTCAGCGGTGTGCGGAATTCGTGAGAGACGTTGCTGAAGAAAAGCGTTTTGGTGCGATCGAGTTCTGCCAGTGACTCAGCCCGCTGGCGTTCTTGTTCGCGGGCAGATTGTTCTCGAATCAGTTGGATTTGATTGGCTTGAGCCTGTTTGCGATCGTTGATATTGCGGAAAACGATCGTCACTCGCCGATCCTGGGGATTGCCGTAGGGAAACACATTGACTTCAAACCAAATCTTGAGATGCTCCTGCTGCATCTCAAAATGAACCGGAGCATTCGTGACAAGAGCTTGGTGGTAGCGATCGAACCAACCTGACTCAACAGACGGGATAAGTTCTCTGAGGGTTTTGCCTTGGGCTTGGGGCAATCCGGTGTGGGACTCAAACGAGGGACTGACTTCTAAGAAACGACAATCGATCGGTCGATCGTCATTGTCATACAGCACTTCGAGCAGCGCGAAGCCATCGTCGATCGACTCAAAGAGCGATCGATATTTGGCTTCCGATTCGCGCAGTGCTTCTTCGGCGCGGGCGCGCTCGATTCGCGGGAATATGCGGCTCGAAATTTCCTGCAAAAGCTGGATTTCCTGCGGCTGCCAATCGTGCGGCTGCTCGGTGGTAACGGCGATGTGTCCGGTGTATCGCCCATTGCGGAAAAACGGAGCGGTGACGAAACTGCCGACTTTCAAACGGGCGTAACTTTGCGCCTCTGCTCGTTCGTCCTGCGCCGTATCGCGCATCACGAACACCGCTCCGGCGCGCATCGTGTGCAGGAAGTCTTCGCTCAAATAATCTTCGAGATTGAAAGTTTGCATCAGGCTCGGCAATTCTTCGCTTGCCCAGCCATGATGCACGGCGACTTCATTTTTGGCTTCGTCAACGTCAACAAAGTAACAGCCGGAAAGTTTCAGAAATTCGCAGAGGCGCTTGCCGACCGTTTGCATAATCTCGTCCGGCGCGGACAGTCTTGATAAATCCTTGCCGATTTCGTCGAGCAAAGCGGTGTTCAATTCGCGCTGTTTGCGCTCGGTGATGTCGGTAAAAACAGTAGATAGAAGCCGGCTTCCTGCTCCTCCAAGGCGGGAATATTGTGAAGTAATCCAGCGGTTGGTATCGGAATTATACGCTTCAAAATGCTGCGTCTCGCCCCATTGATAAGCACGGGTCATAGCATCCAGCCAAACGGGTTCAAGTTTAGGAACAATTTCACTGACCTTTTTACCCCCCGCGTTCTTTATGCCGGTGTGTTGTTCAAACGCCTCATTGACTTCCTGTAAAATCACGTCGGTAACATTGCCGCTTTCATTGATAATAAGCTCATGGATGGAGAAGCCTTGGTCAATATTCTCAAAAATTTTGCGGTATTTTTCTTCGCTCCTGCGCAAAGCTTCTTCGACTTGCGCGCGCTCGACCGCCGCCCAAGTGCGATCGGCGGTTTCCTGAACTAAATCGATTTCTTCGTCTCTCCATTGACGGGGCTTTGAGTGATGAATGCCAAAATTGGCAACCCAGCGATCGCCTTTGGCAAGTGAAACGCTGATGACGGAACGCACATCCAATGCAATGAACGCCGCCCGTGTTGCTTCTGATAAACGATCGTCTGCTGTCATATCATCTACAGCAAATGGCGCGAGGCGTGCCCGATCGGTGAGTTCAGCGAAATCTTTTGTTGGGAAACGACCGATCAGTTTTGGATATCCTTCACGAACGTAGTTATCGGAAATAATGTGCGTTGTTTGGGCCTCATCGATTTCGCTGTAAAGTACGCGATCGACCTGCAAATGTTCGCCCAAAACGCGCATCGCCACTGACTGAATTTCGAGCGGGTCAGAGAGCGATCGCAGCACATCCGACAACTTGACCCGAAACGCATCAATTTCGGCAGCACGGCGCAATTGAAGTTCTGCACGTTTGCGATCGGTAATGTCGGCGAAGACGATCGCAACAAAGCGCCCGTTATCGTCAACGCGCGTGAAGTAGACATCAAACCAGCGGTCAACGTCCTGTTGATAGTTTTCCTCCCGCACGGACTCGCCGTTCTTCGCAACCCGCTTGTACAGGTCGAGCCAGTAATCTTCAACGCCGGGGATAACGTCGAAGATCGAACGCCCGACGACATCGTAAACGTGGCCATGACGTTCGTAGGCGCGATTCACCTGGCGGAAGATGATGTCGCAGATCTCGCCCTGGTCGTCGTAAATCATCTCTTGGAACGCCAGCCCTTCGTCGATCGAATCGAACAAAGTGCGGAATTTCTCCTCCGACTGCCGCAGGGCAGTTTCAGCGTGAGCGCGTTGGATATCTGCCCAAATGCGTTCGGCGGTTTCGCGCACCAGTTCAACTTCCGCCTCTGTCCATTCGCGGGGTGTGGGTTCGTTTACAGCCAGTGAGCCGACTAAGACCTCTCCCTTGATAACCGGTATGGCAACAAACCCAACCATGTCGATCGCTGCCATCGCCGCCCGTTCAGCATCGGGAATGATATCTGTAGATTGCGTATCTGTGATGACGATGGTTTCGCCCCTTCGCATGATCGGCAAACTCCAGCCGTATTCCGACAGCCGATAATTTCCGACGATCGAAGGCGAGCCGCCGCGCGAATAATGTTGATTGACGCGGGCATAGCCCTGGGCCTCGTGGATTTCGACATAGTAGGCGCGGTCAACGCCCAACTGTTCGCCCAAGAGACGGCACGCTTGGGCCTGAATTTCGATCGGATCAGAGAGCGATCGCAGTGCATCCGACAACTTGACCCGGAAGGCATCAATTTCAGCCGCGCGGCGCAGTTGGGCTTCGGCAAGTTTGCGATCGGTAATGTCGGTAAACAAAACTGCCACACGGCGGCTACCCTCTCCACCCAAACGGAAAACATACAAGTCAAAAACGCGCCCTAGAGTGGCTTCGCCTTCTTCAAACCGAATCGGTTCGCCCGTTTCGGCAACTCGTCCATAAACCCTCGCCCACTGTGGATTGGGTGTTCCTAGCAATTCTGTGGCTTTGCGCCCAACCGGATACTCCATACCCGTCTGCTTCACAAATGCAGGGTTGACTTCTAAAAAGAGAAAGTCGTTCCACTCGCCGTTCTCGCCAGTCATGGCTTCGACGACGGCATAAGCCTCATCCATTGAGTTGAAGAGCGATCGATATTTTTCTTCCGATTCGCGCAGGGCTACTTCGGCTTGTTTGCGGTCAGTCACGTCGCGCCAGAAGATCGCCACGCCAGCGTCCCGCGTGGGATAGGCCCGCATATCGATCCAAAAGGATCGGCCATCGGGCCAGTGGTACAGGTGTTCGAGCGAGGCAGATATGCGTTCTCGCACCACGCGCTTGAAGATCTCGCCGACCGGCAAATCCTCGCTGCCAGGGAACGCATCCCAGTGGGTGCGACCGATCAACTCATCGCGAGAGCGTCCATCGAGCCGAAGCGTTTCTTCGTTGACATCGAGGATCGTAAAGTCGCCTCCGAGGAGAGCGAAGCCCTCGACCATCGAGTTGAGTACGTCGCGCAGCCGTTCCTCGCTTTCGCGCAAGGCTGCTTCCTGCCGCTTGCGATCGGTAATGTCTTGAAAAACGGTGGCAACACGGCGGCTCTCCCGTTCGCCAACTTTAAAGCCGTAAAAATCAAACCACCGCCCGTGCGGTTCGGCGTATCGCTCGGCGCGCACAGCTTCGCCTGTGAGCGCAATGCGCCCGTAGATTTCATACCAGTATTCTTCGTAATTTGGGTCAATCTCGCGCATCCGTTGCCCAGAGAAGTCCCGCCCAGCAAGGCGTATCGCTGCTGGATTCGCTTCGAGGTAAAGAATGTCGATCGGCTTGTCGTTCTCGTCGAAAATCACCTCGGACAGCATATACCCTTCATCCATCGCATTGAACAGCGATCGATATTTCGCTTCCGACTCGCGCAAAGCTTCCAGGGCGACCCGTTGCTCATGAATATCGGTTGCCGCGCCGTACATTCTAATGACCTTACCGCTTTCATCCTTCAACGGGAATGCGTTCACAACGAACCAGCGATAGGCTCCATCATGCCGGCGAATGCGGTGTTCCTGTTGCAGCAGCATCCCCTGTTCGACGGCTTCCCGGTAACGTCGCGCTGACCCTTCCCGATCGTCCGGGTGAATCGCATCTATCCATCCCCAGCCGATCGCCTGCTCGAAGGTTTGCCCCGTGTATTCCATCCAGCGCTGGTTGTACCAGTTGGTCGAGCCGTCTGGTTCGCTCTCCCACAGCAGATCGGGGACGAGGTTGGCGATCGACTGCAAGCGGGCTTGGGATTCGCGCAAGGCGGCTTCACCTCGTTTGCGATCGGTAATGTCGGTAAACAAAACTGCCACACGGCGGCTACCCTCTCCACCAAAACGGAAAACATACAAGTCAAAAACGCGCCCTAGAGTGGCTTCGCCTTGTTCAAACCGAATCGGTTCGCCCGTTTCGGCAACTCCTCCATAAACCTGTGCCCACTGTGGATTGGGTGTTCCTAGCAATTCTGTGGCTTTGCGCCCGACTGGATACTCCATGCCAGTCTGCTTCACAAACGCAGGATTGACTTCTAAAAAGAGAAAGTCGTTCCACTCGCCGTTCTCATCCGCCATCACTTCGACGACAGCATAAGCCTCATCCATCGACTCGAACAGCGATCGATATTTTTCTTCCGATTCGCGCAAGGCTGCTTGGGCTCGTTTGCGATCGGTAATATCAACCGTCGATCCGACCATGCGAACTACAGCACCAGAGGAATCCCGCAGCATCAAGGCGCGATCAAACACATCGCGATAACTTCCATCTTTGTGCCGAACGCGGTATTCACAGGCGAAATGAGTTGGCGTTGCATCCATTGCAGCAGGCGAAAAAACTTGCAGCAGTGCGCGATCGTCCGGGTGAATCAGTTCAAACCAACCGTCAGGGGTTTGGGCAATTTCGCCCGGTTCATAGCCTAAAACTCGATCGAAACCTGCGCTGCGCGTGACGATTCCGGTCGGGCTGTCCCAGTCGTAAACAAAGCCATTGGCGGCAGATTCGGCAATCTGGAACCGCTCGTTTGCTTTTTGCAGTTTTTCCTCGAACTGTTTGCGATCGGTAATGTTTTGCGAAATGCCGATCGCGCGGACGGGTTGATTTTGAGCGTCGCGGATCAGAGAACCCGAAACCCGGAACCATTGCAGTTGATTGTCCTGCGTGAACGATCGCATTTCATAATCAAAGCGATCGCCGTTGCTTGCTGCTTCCTCAAAGGCACGAATCACCGTTTCGCGATCGTCTGGGTGAATCTTCTGGAGATTTTCCTCAAAATTGTCGGTTGGCAGATTGCCTGTAACCTGCTCGATGTTTTCGGAGAACTTCGGCGTGTTCGTTCGCAAATCAAATTCCCAAGCGTACATATTCGCCGCTTCGGTTGCCAGCCGCAATCGCTCTTCTGATTTGCCCAGGGCGGCTTCTCTGTGTTTGCGATCGCTAATGTCGTAAGAGACAGCAAGCACCGCATACACTTCGCCGTTTGGCAACCGTAGCGGCGTTCCGCGCGAGATGTACGTGCGATCGTGGGCATTGTGTTCAAACTCAAACGACTCACCCGCCAGAGCGTTCCGGTACATCGGCTCGTAATAGGTGGCTAATTCCGGTGGAAGCGCCTCAAAAATGGTTTTGCCGACTAAATCTTCGGATTTGAACCCAGCGGCATAGAGTGCTTCGCCTTCAGCCAGCAAATAGCGCAGATCGCGATCGACCGCAAATGCCGCCCCACCCGGCAGATGCTCAATCATCACCCGCAAGCGTTCTTCCGATTCGCGCAAGGCGTCTTCAGACTGCTTGCGGAAGGTGATGTCCTGAACGACACCGTAAAACATTCCTTCGCCGCATTCGCCCGTTGAAACAAACTCGGCGTATGAAGCAATCTGGCGATCGCTGCCGTCCTTGCCAATAACGCGGTATTCAATGTGCAGTTTTGAGCGGTTTTGGATGACTTCGGCAAACGCTGCAATAGCGCGATCGCGGTCAGAGGGGTGAATATGCGCTCCAGCTGCTGCAAAGGTGCAAACTTCGTGCGACTCGTGTCCGTGCATTTGCAAAGCGCGATCGTCTGCCCAAAATTCATCGGTGCCGACGTTGTACGTCCAGGTTCCCAAATTCGCGCCAGTTAAAGATAATTCGAGCCGTCTTTGCGCTTCGTCCAATTTTGCTGCGGTTTGCTTATGTTCTGCGATTTCTGCCTCTAGAGTCGCGTTAACAGCCAGCAATTCTCCCGTTTGTCGCCTTTTCAATAGCAGTGCTGCGGCTGTAAAGTCTGCCAAACTCGTCATCACTCGCACATCTTCACTGTCAAAGTGCCGCTGCTCATCGTGCGACAAAATCCAGATTGTGCCGAGGGTTTGATTATCTGCAATCAGAGGTAACACCAACGCTTCAACGATTGGGATATCGGCTACCTGTAAATAGGTAAAATATCGTTCTGGATACTGATAAAGCTGGGGTGTGCCGCGATCGAGGCAGGTGCCACAGAAACTAAAGTTGCGCGGTGTGTCCCCGACATACTTTGCCAATGCGCCTGCTAATACATTCGGGCGAAAGACTTCTTCCCCATCGGGAGTTGTCTCTAGCAAGCTAACGCCTGC
>DNGJ01000048.1:0-182 GCA_003486305.1 Cyanobacteria bacterium UBA11371 | reverse complement strand
GTCTCTAGCAAGCTAACGCCTGCCGTTCCCGCACAGCATAATTCCAGTGCTATGTCAACTAGACTTTGGAGCATGTTTGCAGGCTCAGTCACCATCTGCCGTGCCAAGGTATGCAACGCCTGATTTTCTGCCTGGAAGTTAGCGGGAAGAGGCGAACGGCGAGATAATTCCTCGGTAATTAC
>DNGJ01000482.1:4529-15279 GCA_003486305.1 Cyanobacteria bacterium UBA11371 | reverse complement strand
CACCGGCTGGTTAAGTTCAAAAGAAGTTTGCCGGATCAGGCGAATGTTGCGCTGGTGTTCTTCGTGAGTACCGTGGGAAAAGTTGAGTCGCAACGTGGTGGCACCGGCTTCGATCATCGCCCGCAAAACTTGCGGATCGCGGCTGGCAGGGCCAATTGTGGCAACTATTTTGGTTCGTCGTTGGGAATTTTGCAGTGGCATAGGTGAGTGGGGACTGGGGATTGGGAACTACTGACTAGGTAGGCAAATTCTTCATCTTAACATTATTTAATTCTCTCCTAGTAGTTAGCTCCCAACGCCTAGTTACAACTAAACAAAACTTTATTGTTACTGTGTCAGTATCGTATACTACGCGATTGAAGCGATCGGGAGTAAAGATACTGATGTCGGAGGCACAGCAGGTGCTGACAGTTCCTAAAGAGTTATTGGGGCCGCCAGCGGAGATTTTTAATTTTACGTTACTGATGTTTTTAACCGCCGTGGCGCTGGTCATTGTTTCGACCTGCGGTTATTGGCTTTGGAACTGGCCCCATTGGTGCTGCTTTTTGACGACGGTATTGGCGTTGCACATGTCAGGGACGGTGATTCACGATGCCTCGCACAATGCTGCTCACAAAAACCGGACAATGAATGCGATTTTGGGACATGGCAGCGCGTTAATGTTGGGTTTTGCGTTTCCGGTGTTTACGCGAGTTCACTTGCAGCATCACGCTCACGTTAACGACCCGGACAACGACCCGGATCATTTTGTGTCCACGGGTGGCCCTTTATGGCTGATTGCAGCCCGGTTTTTTTATCACGAGGTGTATTTCTTTAAGCGGCGTTTGTGGCGCAAGTACGAGCTGTTAGAGTGGTTCCTCAGCCGCATGGTTGTGGTGGCGATTGTCTATTACTCTTGCCAGCAGGGATTTTTGGGCTATATTCTCAATTTTTGGTTTTCACCGGCTTTGGTGGTGGGGCTGGCGTTGGGGTTGTTTTTTGATTATTTGCCCCATCGTCCGTTTGTCGAGCGCGATCGCTGGAAAAATGCCCGCGTCTACCCCAGTCCCATCCTCAATGTCCTGATTTTAGGCCAAAATTACCATCTCATTCACCATTTATGGCCTTCCATTCCCTGGTATCGCTACCAGACAGCTTATCGCGCCACCCAACCCCTTCTAGACGCTAAAGGCTGCCATCAATCTCTGGGACTGCTGCAAGGCAAAGACTTTTGGAATTTTGTTTATGACATTTTTCTGGGCATCCGCTTTCATAAAAAAAGCCCAGCCCAGAAGAGTCAAGAAGTCGGCTAATGGCTAATGGCTAATTGCTCATTGCTCATTGCTCATTGCTCATCGCGATCTTGTTAACTGCGAGTTAGCGATAAAAGCTTTTTACTATTAGCGATTAGCAATTAGCCATTAGCCATTAGCCATTAGCAATTAGCGATTAGCAATTAGCCATTAGCAATTAGCCATTAGCCATTAGCAATTAGCAATTAGCCATTAGCATTAATTTTCATATAACTCAACAGCCAATTAGCTGCTGTTGCCCGCCGCGTCTGGCGCGGGCCAAATTCACCGATTTTGTAGCCTTGAAATCCTAGTTGTTCTTTCAAAAGCTGTTTGTTTTCTGGGGGAATCGAACGAGTTAACTTGACGGTAGCAGGACGGCTATCGATAAAATCAGGCGGTTCTGGATATTCCTGACCCCAATCATCGGCGACGCTGGTAGTATCCCACTTGCCATTAGCTTCGTCGTAACGATAACCCAAGCAATCCCAGACAAGTCGGTTAACGGTAGCATCATCAATCGTGTCGTTGATAATTGCCCAAATTGTGTCAGTATTGAGCGGCGGCAGGTTAGACATGGTAATTTTCGTAGTCAGGACTTCAGTCCTTAATATACTCAGAGTTTAGCTTGCCATATCCCCCTAATAAAAGCAGCCAGACAAGTAAAGTCAGCCAATGGATTGCAACGGGTAACCAAAAAGAACCGCTTTGCAGATAGGCAAGCGTACAGGCGATACCCAAAAATGCAGCCAATAATAAGAAAATCGGATTAAAAAATAGATGGCGTCCCGGTGGATAGAAACTCATGGCATTTAGGGGATGGTAAATAATAAAAATTACCAAACTAACGCAACCCCAAAACCACCCAACAGCAAGGGTTGCATTTTCACTTGGCTGAGGCAGGAACAAGACTCGAAAAAATAACTCTTCTCCCAACGCCGTCAGCAGCGAACCTGCTACTACGCTAGCAACTGTTTTGTTCGCTGCTTTTAAAATATCAAGTTGGAGAAAGTTAAAATAAAACCCCACGGGTAACGAAATCAGTGTCAACAGCAGCACCAGAACCGCTGCTGAAAAACAAGCTTGGGCGCTGGGTAGGGTTGAAATTGCCGCGAGCAAGCGATAAACTAATGTCTGTAACCCAGTCATAGGAAAAAATATTTAAGCAGACTAAACAATCAAATTTTATCAACTCGGCTGCCTAATTTATGGAAAACCCATCACCTTCAAATCAAAAAGTCCGCGCCCATGTTTTTGTTTCAGGAACCGTTCATGGAGTAGGTTTTAGATTAGCAGCTTGGGATAAAGCCAACCAATGGGGAATTGGTGGTTGGGTAGAAGAAATTCCCGATGGACGGGTGGAAATCGTTTTTGAAGGAACCAAAGAACTCGTAGAAGCGGTTGTCCGTTGGTGTTACCGGGGTAGTCCGGAAGCTGTAGTAAAAAATGTTACGGTTGAGTATGAAAAACCCGAAGGATTAAAGGAATTTATTATTAGGCGTTCCCATAAAGTTCGAGTTTCACCATCAATCAGCGGTCAGGCTAAAACTATCAATATCCTTATCTTTATTGGCGGATTGATCAAAGAAAATCATCCCCAAGATGAGTCGCTGCCAGATGATAGTTTATGGGGATCAGTGCAAAAATATTATAACTTATCCGATCGAATAGAGTCAGTAATAAAAGTTAATTATTCGGAGAAAGATGGGAATATTTATTTAGCGCAAAAGTTTGTTGCCGAACAACTCGACCCCGAACGTTTGGGGGAAAATACCGAGGAAAATAATATTTTAAGGGATAGAATGCAACCTTGGTGGCGGTCATTGGTTAAACCGCTGAGGCAAAGTTTATTATTGCAGGGATTGGGGGATTTAGTTTACTACGCAGGGGAAGAAGGGCAAAGTGCAATTAAATTGGCTGTTTATAGTCAAGTGTTAGAAAGTTTAGAAAGTTATCGCCCCAAGGTTGAGAAAGATTTACGAAAAGAAGCACAAACTATTAAAGTTAGGTTGCACCTGATCGGAGAAAGTTTGGGGGGTGCGATCGCATACGATTTTCTCAAAGGTTTATTCTCAACAAAAACCCCAGCAGAAAACCAGGAAATAGGAGAAAAATATGAGTTTTGGCGTCAGGCGGCGGGGTATGGAAGAATAGAACTTGGTTCAATCGTGAGTATGGCATCTCCCCTGCCAATTTTGATGATGCGATCGCAGCAAGTAATAGATACATTTGCTCTGGGGGAAACGTTGCTTGCTGATGAAATTGGCATGACCAAAAATGCTAAAGAAATTATCTGGAAAAATTTCTACAATTTTGACGATTTACAAGCTTTTCCCATTCGTCCTTTATTTGGCGACAATCCGGGAATTCAAGATATTGAGGTTGACGGAAATCTTTGGTTTAATGAAGAAATCCACGCCCATGTAGCTGAACTTTTGAATCGCCGAGTTATAAGTTAGTTTTATATGGTTCAGACAGGCAAGATGCCTATCCCACAAGAAAATAAAAATATCCGAGATATTTTATGGAAAACCCATCATCCCCGTTAGGAAAAGTACGCGCTCACGTTTTTGTTTCTGGAACTGTTCAAGGAGTTGGCTATCGCTACTATACTGTCAATCAAGCCAAAAAAATCGGCGTTAGCGGTTGGGTTCGCAATCTGTTAGATAGTCGCGTTGAAGCTGTTTTTGAAGGCACTCAAGAACAAGTTGAAGCAATGGTGCAGTGGTGTTATGAAGGAAGTCCAGCATCTGTTGTGAAACAAGTTGCTGTTGAGTACGAATAACCTGATGGAATTGAGGGGTTTGATATTAGGAGGTAATATCATGTTCGCTTGCGAAGGGTAGCGTTAGAGCGGGTGAAGCTCACTCGGCAGGTGGGAGGGAAAAAAACAGCTTTTCGCACAATCGACTATATACAATACAACCGATGCAACCAGACATGATATAAGATCCCAATTGGCTAATAGCTAATGGTTAATAGGTAATAGAAAAAAGGCCATGGAATTAGCAATTAGCAATTAGCAATTAGCTTTTCTTGCAATTAGCAATTAGCAACGTGCTTTATCAGCGAGCTTTGCTACAGCTTGAACTAATTCGTTTGGCTCAATTGGTTTGGCGATGTGCTGTTGAAATCCGGCGGCTAAAGCAAGTTGTCTGTCTCCTTCTCCAGCATAGGCTGTAAGAGCGATCGCAGGCACTTTTCCTCCTTGGTCTGGGGGTAGGGTGCGGATTTTTCGCATCAACATGTAGCCATCCATTTCAGGCATTCCCACATCGCTGACAAGTACATCTGGTTTTGCACCCGGGAACTCGCGCAATGCTTGCTGTGCCGACGCTAGAGCGATGACTTCTGCTCCATCTTGTTCTAACACGAAAGCGATAAAGTCGCGCGAGTCGGCATCATCATCAACTACGATAATTTTTAATCCAGCCAGTGGTGAATATTGACTCATAAATTCCGCTCCTAAATCTATGTTATTTGCATTTTTTGCTTGCTGTTTTAGCAGCGGCAATCTAACTGTAAAAGTTGCGCCAGTACCTTCACCTTGACTTTCTACAAAAACATTACCGCCGTGGAGTTCAACCAATTGTCGCACGATTGCCAGTCCCAATCCCAATCCGCCAAATTTCCGCGTTATGGCGCTATCTTCTTGGCGGAAATGCTCGAAAACATAGGGCAAAAATTCTGGTTTGATGCCTTTTCCGTTGTCGATGACTTGAATTTGAGCATGGCGATTGATATGCGTTGATCTCACATCTTGCACTACGGGAGGCAGAGCCTCCCGGATCTCATTCCCAGGTTCAACCTGGGAACGAGAATACTGAGGCTCTGCCTCAAGGTGCAAAATCTCAGTTAATCGGACTTCAACTCGACCGCCTTGGGGAGTGAATTTAACCGCGTTAGATAAAAGATTCCAAAAAATTTGCTGTAAGCGCGCTGCATCTCCGGCAACCACGATCGCATTCGGGTCTAATTCGGTATGAATTTGAATATTTTTGGCTTGGGCGGCTAATTTCACCGTTTCGAGGGCAGATGCGATCGCATTCCCCAAATTAACTGGAGCAATGTCTAGGTTAAGTTTACCGCGCAGAATCCGAGATACGTCGAGTAAATCTTCGATTAGTTGCGCTTGTAATTTGACGTTGCGTTCGATTGTGCTTAAAGCTTCCGCTGTTTTTGTCGGATTCACTTTGCCGGTTTGCAGCAGTCTAGTCCATCCCAAAATCGGATTGAGCGGGGTTCGCAATTCGTGGGATAAAACTGCTAAAAATTCATCTTTGATGCGATTGGCTTGCTCTGCTTTTTCCCTGGCGACTTGCTCTTGTTGCAGCAAGCGATCGCGCTGTTGTTCGATTTGTTTTTGATCTTCAATATCCGTCGCGGTGCCAAACCATTTAACGATTCGATTTTGTTCGTCTTTGAGCGCGATCGCTTGGTGCAAATGCCAGCGATACACTCCATCGGCGCGTCGAATTCGACCTTCGGCTTGATAGCGAGTGCCGTCTTTTTGAGCCGCCGCCCATTTTTCGCCCAGAATCGGTAGGTCATCTGGATGGGCGATCGCTTCCCAGCCTTCTGTTTGCGCTTGTGCGAAGGTTAAACCCGTAAAATCTAACCAGCGTTGATTGAGATCGAGCAACGCTCCCTCTGCGTTGGCTGTCCATACCAATTGGGGGATAGATTCTGCCAAATATCGATAGCGTTCTTCGCTTTGGCGCAGGGTGATTTCTGCTTGTTTGCGATTGGTGATGTCGGTGGTAAAGCCAACAATACCAACGATCTGCCCAGATTCGTCGCGCAGCAAACAGCCGCGCTCCCAAACATCGATCCAGCGCCCGGAAGCGTGGCGGACTCGGTACTCGCCTTCATAGCGATCGCCTAAACTCTCTAGCGACTCTATCCCTGACTCGATGCGAGCCAGATCGTCAGGATGAATCCGCTCCATCCACCATTCCCGCGTCGGCGCTGCGTCTTCTGGTCGCACGCCGATCAGTTGATACAGTCCCTCAGAGCGGTAAACTTCGCCGGAAAGCATGTCCCACTCAAACACAATCCCATCAATTGCAAGCGTCGCTAAGCGGAATCGTTCGTTCATCTGCCGCAAGGCTGCTTCTACTTGCTTGCGATCGCTCGTATCAAAGAAAATCCCCACAAAACGAACTGCTTCACCCGCTTCGTTGTATAAAAAGCGTCCAAACACCGACAACCATCGGATTTGCCCATTGTCTGCTCGGATAATACGATGTTCTGGGCAATACAGGCAGCCTTCTTGCTTGGCGAGTTCTATTGCCTGCATGACGCGATCTAAATCGTCGGGATGGACTCTCGAGCGCCACATTTCCATTGTGGCTTCGCCACTGGGGACGGGTTCATAGCCCAAAATGGTAAAGTGTCCCGCAGACCACACGGCTTGTCCCGAAAGCATATCCACATCCCAGGTTGCCATGCCCGCCCCTTCGATCGCGAGGTTCAAGCGTTCCTCGTTCTGACGCAAGGCTTCCTCTGCTTGTTTGCGATCGTCAATATCCGTGGAAGTGCCGTACCATTGAATCACCTGACCTTGTTCGTTCCGGATCGGTACGGCACGGACTAAAAACCAACGGTAGGTATCATCGGATGCTCTCTTTATCCGCATTTCTACTTGGTAAGTCGTAAGAGATGCTAAGGCAGCGCTCCATTGTGCGTAGATTGATTCGATCTCATCGGGATGCATGAACTGATTAGGGTGAGAGCGATCGCGCGTTTGTTCGAGTGTCAGCCCGGTATAGTCAAGCCATTGCTGACTGACATAATTCAATTCACCCTTAGCATCTGTTGTCCAGACAATTTGCGGCATGGCATTGGCAAGCTGACGAAACCGCTCTTCGCTTTGAGTTAGAGCAGCTTGGGTTTGTTTGCTTTCGGTAATATCAACCCAGGTGACCAAAACGCGATCGTAAGGTTCGTGAGGCGGTGGGAACGTCAGGGTAACCAAGATGTTTAAACGATTACCCTGCAACGTTTGCACCACGGTTTCTCCAGAAAAGAAGGTTTCACCAGCAGCAATTGTCAGCAGTTCACCAATAAACACCTCGATCGTTTCGGGCAGAAAAATTTGATTGAGCGATACGAGGACTTGTTCTTTGGTTTGAGCCTCACACATTTGCACCGTGATATCGTTCACATTGAGCAGTTTCACATTCTCGACTGCCCACTGCACAAACTCTGGATGCTGGGCAAAGTATTGGCGAAAATCCTGTACGCCAGAGGCTTTTAACTCGTCGATCGCTGCTTTGACAACAGAAAAGTCTTCTTCCCAAATCGACACCCCCACGGCTTCAAAAATATAGCGGTATCGCTGCTCCTGTTTTGCCAGTGCGGCTTCGGCTTTTTGGCGAGATCGCAGCGCGGCAACGCGATCGCTAATATCGCGCACGACCACCTGAATGGCATGTTTTCCTTGATACACGAAAGCCGCGGCAGCAACTTCGACCTCTACTACAGTGCCGTCTAAGCGCAAAAACTTTTCTTGCAGCCGCGGCACAGCTTGGTTTTGTTGCAGTTGTTGCATCCGCATTTTCACCAGTTCTCGATAGTCAGGATGTATAAAATCCATCACCGCTTTACCGATGAGTTGGTCGGGGTTTGTGGCGCCGAACAAGTTTAGGGCTGCTGGATTGACAAACTCAAATTTGCCATCGCTTTGAATTAAAATGCCGTCTGGAGAAAGTTCGACTAATTGGCGATAGCGTGCTTCACTTGCTTGCAGGGAAGCTTGTGTGCGTTTGCGTTCGCTAATTTCCTGCACCATGACGTTAATCCCCACCACCCGTCCGTCGTTCCCGTGGAAGGGATATAAATTAACCAACCAATCGCGTTCCACACCAGCCTGGGCGCGATTGGTGCCGCGAAACTCCAGATTGAGAATCGGTTCGCCAGATGCGATCGCTCGCCGATACAGTGGCTCGAGATCGTCCGCCTGTTCTGGCAAAATCTCGCGCAGGGTGCGTCCAATATGCTCAGAGGCTGGTATCCCATTGATTTGGGCCAGGTGTTCGTTGATGCGGACAAACCGCAAATCGGTGTCAATAAAGCAAAGTCCGATCGGGGCGGTGCCGTAGATGGCTTCGATTTCTGCTAGTTGTTGCGAGGTTGTTTTCTGGCAAGTTGGTCGATCTGCGATCGCACAAAACATGGTGATCGCGCCATAGGGAGTCTTACCATCGGCTTGAAACAAGGGATGGGAGGAAAGCCGCAACCAAATTAACTCGCCATTTGGCTGGTAAAATCCCACAGTGACATCGAGACAGGGTTTACCCGTTCGCAAGGCTGCCCGCGCCGGATACTCTGGATCTGGGTTAATTGTCTGCCAACGCGAATCCAACAAGGTTGTGCCTATCAGTTGTGTAGCGGTGTATCCTAGCAACTGTTCCGCAGCTGCATTGCAAGCCAAAATCGTACTATCAGCGGATTGAAGCACCATGCCGATGTCAGAGCCAGCATCGATTAAATTAATCTGGTTACTAAGGCGAACGGGTTCCACGATTTCAGATACCGATTCTTTTATTTATCCTCTAGATTAATCTACACGAATCTAAAGATTGGCGATCGCAGCTTTGCACCATCGATCAAAGGCTACTCCCCCAGCCCAAGCATCTATCTTTAGAAGGAATAATTTCCTGATAAAAAAGCGCGATCGCGGGCGTGAAATATTTTTTTGTTTGATAGGATGTCTGCTGAATTGCCCATAATAAAAAAATCTCACAGAGTTGTTGGGTAGGGACACGGCATTGTATATATCTCGGATAAACAGATAACTTCGATCTTGCCGTGTCCCGGCTGATGATTATCGGTAATCTTAAGGACATGAGATCAAATATTTTTTTGTTTGATGCGTGATGCGATCGCATGTTATCGCCGGAGTCTCAGATCGTGCCCGATGGTATCGGTACTATATGGATGGCTAACTGCTAATTGCTAATTGCCAGTTTGTCAACTCCAAGCAACCATTAGCGATTAGCTATTAGCAGTTACACAGATATAATTTCTAATTCTGAATCGCTCTCACTTCCTCCACAGTCAAACTCAGCGCTTCTGCAACTTGTTCTACATTCAACCCCATTGCTAATAACCGAGGTACAGCCTCCCTGCGCGGCTGCTCGGCATTTTCAGCTCGCTGGCGCTCTTGTTCGGCTCGCTGACGCTCTTGTTCGGCTCGTTGCCGCTCTTGTTCAGCGTGCAAGCTTTCCAGTTCAGCTCTTTCTGCACCCGTCAGCAACAAATTTCCCTCTAGATCCCACCATCTTAACCACCGTTGGGTTTGGTTTTGATAGCTTGCTTCCCACAATCCTAATTCCACACCCATCTCTGGGATAGGATAGTGACCTCGTTCGTTAGGAGAAACTGTTTGATAGCGTCCACCAACTAGGTTATAGACCTCCAATTTGCCGCTACTAATTTCATAGATACCGTAGTAGGGAATTCGCATGATGCACTCGTATACCCAGAACTTTCCAGGTTTGGTAACTTCTCCCGCTCCAGAATAAGATAAAGGCGTTCGATCTCTTTCTTCTGTGCCATCGCCGCTAGCAAACTCCAAAACAATTAATGGAGCCAAAAATTCCCGCCATATAACGTAAGAACGGCGATATTGACCATCTAGCAGCGGGGGTACGTTAGGCACGTAGAACCAATCCGGTGCTTCTGCGCCTTTTTCTGGAGGATCGGTTTCGCGCCAGTAGATGCCGCAGTCTTGTCCAATTGCATATTGTCCATCCCGATGGATTTGCTGCAACACCGGGCCAAGAGAATCGGTCAAAATAATACTTTGGGGATGCTCCTGGAACTTTTTCACAAAAGTTCCATCTTCCTCCGGTAATTGAGTGTGGTCGGGAAATGGAGGCGGCAGTTCAACGGGAGTTAAAATTTCAGTCATCAGTCTGCTCCCTTAATGCTTAATAATTATCTATTTTCGCAAAGCTCAAAAATTTCAGCCGCAGCGGGTATGTGCAATAATATACCATCACCAAGTGCATAGCAAGTATCGCTCAGAGCAGAATGGGATTAGTTAGGTTAAAAATTCGAGAACTGGCGGATGAAAAGGGTTGGACGCTGAAAGATGTTGCCGATCGTGCTAACGTTCCCTATAGCACGGTCAGGCATTATGCGCGATCTCCAGGACTCGCAACTGTTGACCTCACATCGATTCAAAAAATCGCTCGGATTTTTGACGTTTTAATCGAAGATTTAATCGAAACCATCGAAGAGTAATCAGGACTAAAGCTGCGTGTCACAATTGCTTCCTGGTGCGTGACGTTACAAGTCTCATTGCTACGTTGAAATATGCTCACAACGTCACGCACCCTAAAGAAAAAATATGCCAGTTGCGTAAGACCTGGTAATATCGAGTCCGGTAGTATCTGAATTGTACTTGCAAGGTAGTAATGGTGTTATATGATGTCCGCCAGCAACAGTAGTGTATAATTTTTGACGGGAGT
>DNGJ01000482.1:0-4274 GCA_003486305.1 Cyanobacteria bacterium UBA11371 | reverse complement strand
GCGAGAAATTTTTTAAACCCGCAAGGGCTAAGCTACCGATGCTACCGGACATGGTGTTATATCATATCGCAAGCCGGGACACGGCACGATTAACGTTATCTGTGTCGGAGATATCTATGATGCCGTGTCCCTACACAACAACGGGGTAAGGTTTTTTATATTATTATTATTTGATCTCGCTATCCACCAACAACACCGCTGCACCCTGTATCTTACCGCTGCGTAAAGCCGTCAAAGCTTCATTCGCTGCGGTAAGTGGAAATGCTTCTACTTCAGTGCGAATGGGAACTTTGGGCGCTAATGCTAAAAATTCTTCTCCATCTTGGCGAGTTAAATTTGCCACCGAACGCAACACTCTTTCTGACCATAAAATTTCATAAGGAAAAGAAGGAATATCGCTCATGTGAATCCCAGCACAAACGACAACCCCGCCTTTTGCTACGGCTTTTAAAGCCGCCGGTACGAGTTGACCAACGGGAGCAAAAATAATCGCCGCGTCTAAAGGTTCTGGCGGTAATTCTTGGGAACCACCCGCCCAAACTGCACCCAATTTTTTAGCAAATTCTTGTCCTTCAATATCGCCATCGCGGGTAAAGGCATAAACTTGCCGTCCTTCATATTTAGCTACTTGAATTAAAATATGTGCGGCAGCGCCAAAACCATAAAATCCCAAACGTTCCGCATCTCCCGTCATTCTGTAAGAACGATAACCAATTAATCCGGCACACAATAACGGGGCGGCTTGTAAATCCGGATAACCTTCAGGAATTGGAAAGCAAAATTGCTCGTCTGCTACTGTATATTCCGCATAACCGCCGTCAATTTGATAACCAGTAAATTCGGCATTGTCGCAAAGGTTTTCCCGCCCAGTTTGACAGTAGCGGCAATGGTTACAAGTATGACCGAGCCAGGGGACGCCGACGCGATCGCCTAACTTAAATTTTTCCACGCGATCGCCCGTCGCCACCACCGTTCCAACAATTTGATGACCGGGAATTAAAGGCAATTTGGGATGGGCTAATTCCCCATCGACGATGTGCAAATCCGTGCGACAAACCGCGCAGGCATGGACGCGCAATAATACTTGATCTGGTTTAGCAGTTGGCATTGGTAAATCTGCAAGGCGCAGGGGTTTACCAGGTGCATCGAGAAGCATTGCAAGCATAGGTCATGGGGAATGGGATTTTGAATGGCAGTTAGATTGCGATCGCATCTCCTAATTCTGAGGCAGAGTCGCACATTTGAGCGACACTAAACTGAGCTACAACAAATATGCTAATGTGTTGTAGGGGCGGCTTTTACCAACAATTAAATGGCACCACGAGATATCTCATTAAACCCGCCCCCCCGTGGGATTCCGATGCAACCGGATTTGATATAAGCGATCGCACCTATCCACAAACGATCGCTTGCCAGCTAAGCAGGAACCCAACGGAAGATAGTGCCGTTGCCTAGATTGACAGCGTACATATTGCCATCGGGGCCTTTTTCCATATCGACTACATTGGGCAGTCCAGAATCAAATACCCGAATCCCGGTGATATTGCGATTTTGATCGAAGGTTGCTTCATAAATATTGCCTTCGCCAACATCACCATAAATCAGCCGATTGTTGTCATAAAAATCACCCATAACGATTGCGATCGCTCCATTAGCATGGCTGCGGGCATAAATCGGCGCTGTTACCGATTGACCGCTGGCATAAAATGCCTGAGCTTCCGGTAAACTAGCGTAGCCAGTTGATTGTTGCAAACTGACACCATTTCCCCCCTCATAATAAGGCCAACCAAAATTCACTCCTCGACCTCGGTTAATTTCTTCCCATTGCGTCCAACCTACATCGCCAATTACTGGCAATCCAGTTACTGGATCGAAGCTGAAACGGAACGGATTTCGCAGACCATAATCGAATACTTTATCTCGCGCGGCGCTACCCGTCAAGTCAGATGAAGCTGCAATATCAGCCCCAGTTAAATCACTCAAATCTTGGATAAACTGCGGCCCTTCTTCTCCAGCGCCGACATTACATCCGTAAACAAAGATGTCGGCATTGCGAGTCAAAGAATTAGCCCAACTTTGCAATTGTTCGCTGTAGCCGTCGAGGGTATCAGAGCTTACTTCTGCGTTTCCTAAGAATAATTTCCCCGCTTGCCCATTCGAGACAATATGCACGCTGGAAATGTTTTTGCGGCGAGAGAGTACCTCGGTAATTTGCTCAATTCCATCCTTTGATGGGTCTAAAATAATCGCTTCTACCCCTGCAAACACCCCGGCTGCAAGTGTTTGATAGTTTTCTACTACTGGATCGATAAAAACAATAGATCCTGTACCGTTTGCAGAAAATAACCGTTGCCGATAGCTGTTACTGCTGGAATTTACAAACATTTACTAAATACCTTTCATAGAATGATAGATGCAATGCTTATATTACTGGTAAATATGATTTTTAGCGCCAAATTGTGGCCTGTTTGCATCGGCTTTCCTACTTTTCCTACTTTTCATACTTTTTTGTGTTAAATTTGAGTAACTTTTCGTAAATCAATTAAACATTTAAGTAGCTACACCTACTTACGTTAAGTAATGATATAACGGCTTGCAACCCTTGTGAGGTAAACCTTCGTTTGTTTAGCGGCACTATACGCGGGTGCCGCTAAACAAACGAAGCAAAAATGCTGTACCTCTAAGGGCTGCAATCCGCTGTATTTGTCGCCTCGCGTAACGCATCGCGCGGGGGCGGATTGATCGTTACCCACGATCGGCAGCCGGGACACGGCAGGATCGAAGTTATCTGTTTGACCGAGATATCTCTGATGCCGTGTCCCTACGCAACGACAGAGTGAGGTTTGTTTATTCCGGGCAATTCAAGGGACATAATATGAGTCCGATAATATAAGTCCTGATTTGATTGGCAATAGGAAATTGCAGATTGTACATTTAAGCAAATCTGCCATCTTAAATCTCAAATCTGCAATAATTTACATTCTGGTTCTGACAAATTTATCCAATCTTTCCATGCCTTTTTCAATAATTTCTAAGCTGGTGGCATAGGAAAGGCGGATGCAGTCATCGGCACCAAAGGCAATACCGGGAATCACTGCAACTTGTTGCGATTCTAGCAATCCATCGCAGAATTCTAGGGAAGTTAAACCTGTTTTGGTAATATCAACGAACATGTAAAAAGCACCGTCGGGTTTGGCGCAACTTAATCCTGGCATTGCGTTGAGTCGTTCTAACATGACTTGGCGACGCTGGGTGAATGCCCAGAGCATTTGTTGGACGCAATCTTGGGAACTTTCTAGGGCTGCGATCGCACCATATTGTGCAAAGGTACAAACATTCGACGTACTGTGTCCTTGAATGTTTGTGGCTGCTTTAATTAACTCTACTGGCGCTGCTAAATAACCGACTCGCCACCCCGTCATCGAATATGCTTTGGCAAAACCATTACTAATAATTGTCCGAGCAAAGATTTCTGGCCCAAAAGCACCGATACTTACGTGTTTTGTATCTTCGTACAGAATTTTTTCGTAAATTTCGTCAGAAACGACTAAAATATCTTTCTCTACAACTACTTCTGCCAGCGCTTTAATTTCTTCTGGGGTATAGACAACGCCGGTGGGGTTAGAAGGGGAGTTGAGGACAAACAGCCGCGTTTTGGAATTGCAAGCTTGGCGCAGTTGATCTGGGGTAATTTTGTAATTATTTTTGGCATCGGTATGGATAATTACCGGCACGCCTGCGGCTAACTTGACCATTTCTGGGTAGCTAACCCAGTAGGGAGCGGGGATAATTACTTCATCCCCCGGATCTAATAGTGCCAGCATCAAGTTGAAGAGGGAATGCTTGCCGCCGTTGGTGACGAGGACGTTTTCGGCGCTGTAGTCCAGGTGATTATCAATTTTAAGTTTTTGAGCGATCGCGCTCCTTAACTTCGGTTCCCCCGCTGCGGGGCCATATTTCGTCTTACCGGCGTCTAAAGCTTGTTTTGCAGCCGTTTTGATATGTTCTGGCGTATCGAAGTCCGGTTCCCCAGCACTAAAACTGCAAATATCGATTCCCGACGCCTTCATCGCTTTGGCTTTGGCGTCGATGGCTAATGTGAGGGATGGCGTTACCTGACCTACTCGTGCTGCCAGTTTCATGCGTTTATGCTGAATCGGTGAGTGAAGAAGTGGGACAACTTTCTACTTTCTCAGATCTGTTACCCTCGATCTCCAGATTTGTGTTTTTTTTTAGTTTTGGCTGGGTAGGGGCACGGCATCTGCAATAGCTCG
>DNGJ01000295.1:19159-24012 GCA_003486305.1 Cyanobacteria bacterium UBA11371 | reverse complement strand
GGGTTTGAGGTAACGGCGTACATTCCGGGAATTGGTCATAATTTGCAAGAACACTCAGTTGTAATGATTCGGGGTGGTCGGGTAAAAGACTTACCCGGTGTCAGATACCATATTATTCGCGGCACTTTAGATACAGCAGGAGTTAAGGATCGCAAGCAGGGTCGTTCTAAGTACGGCACAAAGCGTCCTAAGCAAAAATAATTGCTGTCATCCCAAGCAAATGGGGCAGTCTTAACAAAAATGACTGTAAAATTAAATTCTGCTAGGCGCAATGCCTGCGCTGAGAATTAACTTGGGAGTGCCTAAGTCATAGGCAACAGGATTTTCCATAAGTCTAATGCCAAAAAAAACAAGTTCCTGTTGAAGGCTTAATATGTCTCGTCGTACTGTTGCTCAAAAACGTCCCGTACCGCCAGATTCGGTCTATAACAGTCGTCTAGTTAACATGCTAGTGCGACGGGTAATGCGGCACGGCAAGAAGTCACTGGCATTGAGGGTGATTTACGATGCCATGAAAATTATCGAGGAAAGGACAGGCTCAGATCCATTAGAAACGTTTGAGAATGCTGTCCGCAACGCTACGCCTCTGGTGGAAGTAAAAGCCCGCCGGGTGGGTGGCGCTACATACCAAGTGCCAATGGAAGTACGCCCAGACCGGGGTGCGGCGTTGGCACTACGGTGGCTGATTCAATACTCGAGATCCAGATCGGGTCGCTCAATGGCGATGAAACTGGCAAACGAGTTGATGGATGCGGCTAACCAAACCGGCAGTTCGATTCGCAAGCGGGAAGAAACCCACCGCATGGCGGAAGCGAACAAAGCTTTTGCTCACTATCGCTATTAGCATTTGGGCAACCCGCTTGACCACAAAAAGTATAGAATCTTAACAGAGAGTAAGGAAATCCATACTGCGGCATTAACCAAGGAGGTAGCCGTGGCACGTACCGTCCCGCTTGACAGAACACGCAACATCGGGATTGCAGCCCACATTGATGCGGGCAAGACAACGACAACTGAACGGATTCTATTCTATTCCGGGATGGTTCACAAGATTGGAGAAGTCCATGAAGGAACCACAGTAACGGATTGGATGGAACAAGAGCGGGAGCGAGGAATTACAATTACTGCTGCCGCTATCAGCACCAGCTGGAAAGACCATCAAATTAACATTATTGACACACCGGGGCACGTTGACTTCACGATTGAAGTCGAACGTTCCATGCGGGTTTTGGATGGAGTAATTGCTGTATTCTGCTCGGTGGGCGGGGTACAGCCTCAGTCTGAGACAGTATGGCGGCAGGCAGATCGGTATAACGTGCCTCGGTTCGCCTTTGTTAACAAGATGGATAGGACTGGGGCGAACTTTTATAAAGTTTACGACCAGATCCGCGATCGCATGAGAGCCAACGCAGTACCAATTCAACTTCCCATCGGAGCGGAAAGCGACTTCCAGGGAATTATCGACTTGGTGCGGATGCGTGCCCTGATCTATAAAGACGATGTCGGCAAAGAAATCGAAGAAACAGATATTCCAGCCGAACTGCAAGCAAAAGCAGACGAGTTTCGCCTCAAGCTGGTGGAAGCAGTAGCTGAAACCGATGATGCCTTGACCGAAAAATATCTCGAAGGCGAAGAATTTACTGAAGAAGAAATCAAGAAAGCCCTACGCAAAGGCACTATCGATGGCACGATCGTTCCGATGCTGTGCGGCTCTGCGTTCAAGAATAAAGGCGTACAGCCCCTGTTGGATGCAGTGATCGATTACCTACCGGCGCCGATTGACATTCCGGCGATCAAGGGAACTTTGCCAGATGGTTCTGAGGTAGAGCGGAGAGCCTCAGACGAAGAGCCACTGTCAGCGTTGGCCTTCAAGATTATGGCAGACCCCTACGGTCGTCTCACCTTTATTCGCGTTTACTCGGGCGTACTCAAGAAAGGCAGCTACGTCTTAAACGCGACCAAGGGTAAGAAGGAACGGGTATCCCGCCTGATCGTATTAAGAGCAGATGAACGGATCGAAGTTGAAGAACTGCGAGCGGGAGATCTGGGTGCGATTTTAGGTCTGAAAGATACCTTTACCGGCGATACGATCTGCGAAGAAGGCTCGCCAGTGATTCTGGAGTCGCTGTTCATCCCCGAACCCGTGATCTCCGTGGCGGTGGAACCCAAGACGAAACAGGATATGGAAAAGCTTTCCAAAGCTCTCCAATCCCTGTCTGAAGAAGACCCCACCTTCAGAGTCAATATTGACCAGGAAACCAACCAAACCGTAATTAAAGGGATGGGTGAGTTACACCTGGAAATCCTCGTAGACCGGATGCTGCGCGAGTTCAAGGTAGAAGCAAACGTCGGCGCGCCGCAGGTTGCTTACCGCGAAACCATCCGCAAAGCGGTGAGAGCAGAAGGTAAGTTCATCCGCCAGAGCGGTGGTAAAGGTCAATACGGTCACGCAGTGATCGAGGTTGAGCCAGGAGAACCGGGTAGCGGCTTCGAGTTCGTCTCCAAGATCGTTGGGGGTTCTGTACCTAAAGAATACATCGGCCCGATCGAGCAAGGAATCAAGGAAACCTGCGAATCCGGTATTTTGGCTGGATATCCGGTGATTGACCTGAAAGCCACATTAGTCGATGGATCTTACCACGAAGTAGACTCCTCAGAAATGGCCTTTAAGATTGCTGGCTCAATGGCAATTAAAGAGGCAGTCAGTAGGGCTGCAGCGGTACTGCTGGAGCCTATGATGAAAGTTGAGGTGGAAGTACCAGAAGCATACCTGGGGCCGGTGATGGGAAACTTGATTTCCCGTCGGGGTCAAATCGAAGCTCAAGAAGTCGAACAGGGTCTTGCTAAGGTGACAACAAAAGTCCCTCTGGCAGAGATGTTTGGATATGCTACAGATATTCGGTCTATGACTCAAGGCCGGGGCATCTTCTCGATGGAGTTCAGCCACTACGATGAAGTGCCTAAGAACGTGGCTGAAGCCATCATCGCTAAGAGCAAAGGGAACGCATAACGATTGCGCGAATTAAGATTTTAGATTTTAGATTGAATGGGATCTAAAATCTAAAATCTTGCTCTCGAATCGCTATATAGATCAGAGAAAAAGGAACATCTAATTCATGGCACGCTCAAAGTTTGAACGGAATAAACCCCACGTTAACATCGGCACGATCGGTCACGTTGACCACGGCAAAACAACCCTAACCGCAGCAATCACGATGACTTTGGCAGCCTTGGGTAAGGCACAAGCCAAAAAGTACGATGAAATTGATGCTGCGCCCGAAGAAAAAGCGCGGGGGATTACGATTAATACCGCCCACGTGGAGTATGAAACCGACAAGCGTCACTATGCTCACGTGGACTGCCCCGGACACGCTGACTACGTGAAAAACATGATCACTGGTGCAGCGCAGATGGATGGTGCAATCCTGGTGGTGGCAGCAACCGATGGTGCTATGCCCCAAACCAAAGAGCATATCCTGTTAGCTCGTCAGGTGGGCGTACCGCGTCTGGTGGTGTTTTTGAACAAAATTGACCAAGTAGACGACGAGGAACTGCTAGAACTGGTAGAACTGGAGTTGCGCGAACTTCTGACCAGCTACGAGTTTGATGGCGATAACATGCCGATCATTCGCGGTTCAGGTCTAATGGCTCTGGAAGCGATGACCGCTAACCCCAAGACTGGACGTGGTGACAATGAGTGGGTCGATAAGATCTACGAACTGATGGATGCGGTAGACGACTACATCCCCACCCCAGAACGGGATATTGACAAGCCGTTCCTGATGGCAGTTGAAGACGTATTCTCGATCACGGGTCGGGGTACGGTTGCTACTGGTCGGATCGAACGGGGTAAGGTCAAAGTCGGCGAAACTGTCGAGCTAGTAGGTATTAGGGAGACTCGCACTACGACAGTAACCGGGATCGAAATGTTCAAGAAAACCCTGGATGAAGGCATGGCTGGTGATAACGCCGGTATCCTGCTGCGGGGTATTCAAAAGGCAGACATCGAGCGGGGGATGGTAATTGCTAAGCCGGGTTCGATTACGCCTCACACTCAGTTTGAAGGTGAAGTGTACGTTTTGACCGAAAAAGAAGGCGGTCGCAAAACGCCGTTCTTCCCAGGCTACCGTCCTCAGTTCTACGTGCGGACAACTGACGTAACGGGAACGATCAGAACCTTTACGGCAGATGATGGTAGTGAAGCCGAAATGGTAATGCCTGGTGACCGCGTAAAAATGACCGTGGAGTTAATCAACGCGATCGCAATTGAGCAAGGTATGCGCTTCGCAATTCGCGAAGGCGGTCGCACCATCGGTGCAGGTGTCGTCTCGAAGATTCTCAAGTAGACACTGTCTGATTTAAATCTTGAGCAGAAAGGCAACTATCCATTTTAGGAAAAGTGCTTTTCTGCTCTGCCTTCTGAAAATTAATTCCGATCAACCGAACCTGGAAAACTAAAAATGGCAACGATTCAACAGCAAAAAATTCGCATTCGACTCAAGGCTTTCGACCGTCGCTTGCTCGATACTTCTTGTGAAAAGATTGTAGATACGGCAAATCGGACAAACGCTACAGCCATCGGCCCGATTCCCCTGCCCACTAAACGCCGTATTTACTGCGTGCTGCGATCGCCCCACGTTGATAAAGATTCGCGGGAACATTTTGAAACGCGCACCCATCGCCGCATTATTGATATTTACCAGCCTTCTTCTAAAACCATTGATGCTTTGATGAAACTCGATCTCCCAGCCGGTGTGGATATTGAAGTGAAGCTGTAAGCACAACTTGTAAGTAGGTAAGGGTAGCCCTTGAGTGTCAATGCTCAAGGGCTGCTTTATTACCTTTTTGAGGAG
>DNGJ01000295.1:0-18721 GCA_003486305.1 Cyanobacteria bacterium UBA11371 | reverse complement strand
CAACCCGCCGATGTGGGTTGCTGTGCCGAGATTGTTAGATACCAGCGTCTCCCAGACGATCGTATGAAGATATTGACTGTAGGACAGCAGCGGTTCCGCGTCCTGGAGTACGTTAGAGAAAAACCTTACCGAGTGGGTTTGGTGGAATGGATCGAAGATACCCCACCACAGAAAAACTTGGTTCCTTTGGCTACCGAAGTAGAACAACTGCTACGGGATGTGGTACGTCTTTCGGCTAAGTTGACCGAGCAAAATATCGAATTACCCGATGATATACCCAGTCTGCCTAGAGAATTATCTTACTGGGTCGCCAGCAATCTCGCTGGTGTGGCATTAGAGCAACAAGCAATGCTAGAAATGCAAGATACTGCGGCGCGACTCGAACGGGAGGCGGAAATTCTCACTTCGACGCGCAATCATCTGGCGGCTCGAACTGTGCTAAAAGATACGCTGAAAAGCAGCTAATGGGTAATGGGTAATTGGTAATTGGTAATGGTTTTGCCAATCTACCTCTCGCCCTTACTCTCCGTTATTAGTTGAATATCCTAAAGTTAAAGGATATAAATTATACCAGTTACGAACGGCGAGCCAGATGGCTGAGAGCAGACCGGCTAGGCTAAGGGTTAAACCGCTGTAAGCGACTAATAGCCCCAACACGGGCAAAATTGCCCCGGCAATGGTACAAATAAAGGCGGCGAGGTGGGCACGGCGATTTGTCCCCAGTCCCCAGGCTAGGGCTAGCAGGATAAGTGAAATACCTGTCCAAGCTATTTGGGCATTGACAGCGCGGCTGAGATATGTTAAGGCGAGGATGCAGGCGAAGAACGTAGCGCCTGCGATCGCTACATCCCGCAAACTCATCGGTAGCGATAAGTACAACAAAAATAACCACCACAGGAATAAAGCTGGAGCCAGTATCAACAAGCGGGGTAGAATTCCCGTATTCTGATCCCGTTCAATCGCTGTAAATACTCCGAAAGGGTTGAGGACGGAAACATTATCGTCAAATACCCAGGTAAAGCGCGTGCCTTTTGCTTCTTCTTTACTCTCAGTAGGAACGATACCGCTAGCAAAATCGGCTTCGGGGAAATTAGCTAGCAGGCTGAGGCGGAAATTGGAAAGTAGCTGTCCGCTGGCATTATAAACCCAACGCGGCGCGCCTTGAGCTTTATAGGTGACTCTAAAGCGAGTTTTTTCGTTAGGTTGGAGGCGAAAGGGAAAGCTATATTCCCCTGGATTATTCTGTTGTAGCCTAGTACCGTTTCGCTCTACCTTAAAATTTTGTAATAGAGAGTAACCGTTGGGTGGAGAAATTTCAAAGAAAAAATTCTCAGCTTGTTTGAGACGATTCGTTGCTTGATAGTCAGCGCTAAAATCTAAAAGATAAATTGCTCGACCCTGCTTTTGAGGGTCTGGAACTTGGTCGATTTTAACTTCAATTTGCGAGCCAGCGATCGCTAGAAAGCGGTTAATAGATCGCTTTTCCTGGACTCGGACAAGTCTGTTACCTACTTGAGTATTGTAAGTATAGGGCGCTTGAATAACGTAGCGCACTTGGGGTGCTGGTTGTTCTAAACGCTCTCCGGCGACGGTTTGAGCGACTTTAGCTACTCTTGCTTGTTCCCAAAAGTGGTAGCGAGTGCTTAAGGTTGAGCATAGAAAAAATCCGCCAACTAAGAGGATTAAAATTAAGGCTGTATGTTGCAATCCTCGCAGTAAGACTGAGTAGCGGACGATCCATTCCCCGATGAAAATTGCTTGTTCGGGTTCGTCTCGGCGGAGGGAGAAGCTTAATAGAGCGATCGCTATTCCTAATACTCCGATTAAACCAGCCAAAATTAGGAATGTACGAAGTAGCTGTTTGCCAATTTCAATTAATTGAGTTGGTTGGGTAAGATCGGGTAATCCGGGAATACCTTGGGCTATGTCAACCATAAATAAGTTTTTTAACGATGTAGGCAGGAAGACTGATAAAATCTGTCAAAAGTTTCTGCCTTTACAAAAATTTTATTTTTAATGAACCGCCAAGACGCCATAGACGCGAAGCGCGTCTTCTCGAAGAGTAGGACGCAGAGCAAGAATAGAGAGAGGTTTAAATGGAATCTCGAACTTGTGAGTCAATTATTGGCTGTTTGCTTGGAACGGCTGTAGGTGATGCTTTTGGATTGCCTTATGAAGGGTTAAGTCAGCGTCGGCAAGTTCGTCTTTATCCGCATTTGAATCGATATCAATTTTTGTTTGGTAGAGGGATGGTTTCGGATGATACGGAACATACTTGTATGGTTGCTCAATCGCTGATTGTTTCAGCGGGAAATGTTGATGTATTTAAGCAAGATTTGGCTTGGCGATTGAGATTTTGGTTACTCGGTTTGCCTGGTGGAATTGGGTATGCGACGTTAAGAGCGATTTTGAAGTTGTGGTTAGGTTATCGTTCTGGCGTTTTCTCTGCTGGAAATGGTGCGGCGATGCGTAGTGCTATCATTGGTGTTTGTTATGGTGATGACTTGCAAAGGTTACGCGAATTAGTTAGAGCATCTACGCGGCTGACACACACCGATCCAAAAGCTGAATATGGGGCTTTGGCTGTAGCGTTTGCGTCTTACTTATCGAGCCGCAGAGCGCAGGTTTATCCTCAAAATTACTATTTCCAAGTCGCAAATATACTGGGCGCAGAAGCTGCTGAATTTTTAGAACTAATCGAAAAAGCTTGCTACAGCGCAAATGCGGGGGAAAGCAGCGCATATTTCGCTAATCAGTTGGGGATGAATAATCGCGTCAGCGGCTATGTTTATCATACGGTTCCTGTTGTTATTCAAACTTGGTTAAGGCATCAACAAGATTACCCTGGAGCCATGCGAGAAATTATTCGTTGTGGGGGAGATACAGATACTACAGCAGCAATTCTGGGCGGTATTATTGGGGCATCTGTGGGTAAAGAAGGTATTCCAACTCCGTGGCTTCAGGGCTTGTGGGAATGGCCCAGAACTAAAGGGTGGATAGAATTACTTGGGAAAAGATTGGCTGATGTTTGTAACGAGGGTAATGCTAAGCGTGCTTTACCGCTTCCCGCGCTGGGAATTTTGTTACGAAATCTGTTATTTACGCTCGTAGTTATCGTTCATGGATTTCGTAGATTGTTGCCTCCGTATTAATTGATTTTAAGCATTCCGGTGTATGCTGCTAGTTATGCCATTACTCACCTTGTTTGGAAGCTAAATTGGCAAAATGCTGTAACTGCCAAAGATTTTCAGCGTTTCGGTGTAAGCTGAAAGTTCAGCGATCGCAGCTTGAAAAAATGGCTCGTTAGTATCGGCTTCGATATCTATAAAGAAAAGATACTCTCCGAGCGATCGCTTGGTCGGGCGAGATTCAATTCTGCTTAAGTTAATATTTCTATTGGCAAATACTAAAAGCGGTTTGGCAAGCGCTCCTGGCATATTAGCAGGTACGCTAAAAGCTAGCGAAGTATGGCTATGAATTGCCTCATTTTCCCCAAAATTGAAAGCTTCTGAAACAGATTTTAAGCTCAGTACCCAAAACCGCGTACAATTGTCCGGATTATCGTTAATTGGACAAGCCAGAATCGGCACGTTGTAAAGTTGGGCTGCGCGTTGAGATGAAATTGCACCGGCGGTTTTTTCTTGTTCCAGATGCTGTATTGCTTCTGTCGTCGAATTGGTAGGAACAACTTGCACCCAAGGAAGAAACTGAGAAAGCCACCCCTGACACTGCGCCAATGCTTGTGGATGAGAATATACCGTGCGGATATCTGTCAATTTTTCGGCGCATGACAGCAGCGCGTGTATTATTGGCAACACCAAGGCGTGTTTAATTTGTAGCCCGTCTAACTGCCACAGGGTATCCAGCGTCATCGTGACGCTGCCTTCAAGGGAATTTTCTACCGGCACAACTGCCAAGTGCGCTTGTCCCTCTGCTGCTGCGCGTATTGATTGGGCAATACTGGGATAGGGACGCAAACAACATTCTTGTCCGGTTTTCTGGTGCAGCCATTTGGTATAAGCTAGTGCAGCTGCTTCTGCATAAGTGCCATTCGGCCCCAAGTGTGCAACGATCGCGCCCATAAAGTCCAACCTTAAACTATATCTTAAGTTTCCTTAACTCTTGCTCTGCCGTAGGGCATAGGCTTGTCGAGTTACGTTACAGCAGATTGCAAGTGAGTGAGGTACAGCCCCTTGGCGAAAGTTTGTGTAGCGGCACCCTTAAGGGTGCCGCTACACAAACTTTCGCCGTACCTCATACGGCTGCAATCCGCTATAAGCCTAACTATATTGCCTTTTTCTTATTGCCTGAGAAAGAGGAGACGCTGCTATATCAATCTTTATCATGGGACAGGCGCGCGATCGCTGAAAATTCTCATCAAACAAGCCACTGTTTGAAAAATTTATCCCCAAATCTTTACATTTCTATAACTTATAAAAAACTCCGTTTAAATTTTTAAGAAATTGTAAAGTAAAATTAATATAACAAAGCTACGTAATTATCCTGAATTTTTATTCTCCAATGCATACCCGATTTATTGCCAGCCAATCCGTTCAAATTGCCGTGCCGGAGCAGCCCATACCGATTCAGCACTATTTGCGCCAGCCGCAACGACTCGTAGGCGCTCTGGTAGACTCGAGTCGCATGGAGCAACTCGGCGAGGAGATGTTTCGCTTGAAAATGCGTCCGTTAAGCTTCTTAACGTTAACGATTCAACCGACGGTAGATATGAGAGTCTGGTCTGAACCAGGTGGAACGGTGCGTTTAAAGTCAACCGGCTGCGAGATCCGGGGTATTGAGTACATTAACCAACGCTTTGCGCTGCACCTGGTAGGTCAGCTATATCCAGTGCAAATCGATAATCTCACCCATCTTAAAGGAAGAGCGGATCTAGAAGTGCAAGTCGAGTTGCCGCCCCCTCTTTGGCTGACTCCCGCCCCCATTTTGGAAGCCACGGGTAACGGTCTGCTCAAAAGCGTCCTGCTGACAATTAAACAACGATTGATGTATCAGTTGCTGTTTGACTATCAGCGATGGGCAACTGCTGACACCCAAAACACCCCTTCTATCCAGTCGCCTGGATTATCTGCCGATCATCCTATTATTTGACCAAGGTGCGAACCTATCCGAAAAATCTGCTCTATCGTTTTCGGATAGGCTTCTACTTTGCAGCATCTTTGGCAATTTTAAATATTAAAAGAGTTGGACATATTGAGAGACATCATCTTAATGTCTGTCCGTTCAGACCAACCCAATTTTTGCCAAAACTTCTGTGCTTCTGCATTATTTTCCAGTACAAAAAGGTGGCACTTTTCAATTCCAATTAACCTTAACTGCGCGAGACATCGCGATACAAGTGCAGTTGCAATTCCCTGTCTGCGATACGTTTTTGCAACAGCCAAGTGATGCAGATAACCGCGACGCCCGTCATGTCCGCACAAAACTGCACCTACAATATGTCCATTCTTTCTGGCAGCGAAACTTAGACCGGGATTGCGAAGCAGATACTGCTCGATATTTTCCTTTTTGTCAGCATCGCGCAACTGCACGCCTTCGGTACTTTCCCAAAGCGAAATAACATCATCGTAGTCGGCAGCAGTCAGTTCTGTAATGTCTATCATTAAATTTGGCGCTCGCTTCGGAATTTAACTGTATCCTTCAAACAGCTTTCTGCGGAGCCATTCGAGCTGCTACGATCGACTTAAACGCTTCTAATACCTCTGGTTTAGGTAAGGTAGCTTGCCATGCAGGACGCGATATTAAGCGATCGCACCAAGCACTCAGTTTTGGATAGTCACTCAAGGACACGCCAACTTGCGGTAAAAATGGTATTATACTGCCAGCAGTAACATCGGCTAGAGTTAGATTTTCACTACCAAAGTAAGGGCGATCGCCTAATAAATTCTCAAAAAACTTCAGCGCTGATGCAATTTTCTGTTTTGCTGGCTCGATTTTTTCTGAATCGCCTCCTGGTAAGCCTAAAAACAGCGGCAAAAGTGGAGTCATAGCAGGCAACAACTCATTCACAGATACCAGTTGCACCATCCTTACTACTGCTAGATCTTTTGCATCTTTCGGCAACATAGCAGGCGTCGGGTATTTGGCCTCTAAATAGTCTAAAATTGCCAAGGATTCGACTATATTAAAGCCATCATCTACCAAAACTGGTATGTGGTGAAAAGGACTAATAGCCAAAAAATCTCCTTTTAGCTGTTCCCCATCCAGCTTTATCTCTACCAGTTCAAACTCAAGCCCTTTTTCCAGGAGTGCAATCCAAACGCGGCAAGAGTTGGGAGATATCGGTGCGTGATAAAGCGTTAGCATGAGAAAACCTCTCGCATTGGAATTATTCTCACCATTTTCAGACACGGCAAGGACTAAAAGACCGGCGATGCAAGCGCGAAGGGCCGTGTTTTTGCAGTGCTTGTAAATGTTTGGGAGTGCCGTAACCTTTATTAGCGGCTAAATCGTACTCTGGATACTTGAGAGCAAAACGCATTATCAGGTCGTCGCGCCACACTTTGGCGATAATGCTAGCAGCAGCGATCGCAGGCGAAATCTCATCTCCTTTAATCAGCGTTTGTTGCTCTATTGGCAGATTGGGAATAGGCGATTTCCCATCTACCAAACACAAATCTGGCTGCACCTTCAGCTTCATGACAGCGCGTTTCATCGCCAACAACGACCCATGAAAGATATTCAGCCGGTCGATTTCTTCAACTTTTGCAAAGCCAATTTTATAGTCAATCGCCACAGCTTGAATCTGCTCTGCAAAACGTTTCCGCCCCACAGAGGTGAGTTTCTTACTATCTTTAAGACCTGCGGCGACGAGTTCCCCAACAGCCCGATCGGGTAAAATCACCGCTGCTGCTACTACCGGGCCAAATAAACACCCCCGCCCCACTTCATCGACCCCTGCAATTAGGCTCGAAGAGGGGGTGAGGGGGTGGGGGGATGAGAGGGCGATCGTGTGAGTTTCCAGGGTGCGATTCGCCCAAAGGGCGTTCGCGCAAGCGTGCCGGAGGCATCTCCGCTTCGCGGAATCGCGCCTTTCTCGTGCCGGAGGCATATCGCTCATTTTTATTTCCTCATTCCCCCGCAGAGCATTTTACCGCTCGCCATCAACGTCCACTGCCGAAGAGCGACGGCGGCGACGGCGGCGGATTAAACTATCCCCACTATCAGATTCAGCTGGGGCAGCGTCAGTCTCAACCGACGACGCAATCTCTTCATCTGAATCAGATAATGATGCATTTGTCAAGGGTTCATTCTGAAAATCTGGCTCTCCATCAAAATCGGAAGGTTCAAAGCCATAGGACGAAGCCGTGGGAATTTCTGAAATGTCTTCTTCATTCCTCACCCTTGGGGCTACATCATTTTGACTATCCTTACCTTGTCCCGGCAACCTGACGTTAACAATAGCAGATTTAGGATTTTTCACCTGACGATTCAAGCGCACGAGCGGTGAAATCCCCATTAGCGCATAAACTTCCTGCTCTTCCGGAGTCATTTCTACGGTAATGACTTCTGGAGGCGCAGCTTCCGCCTTGACAGGGCGCTGACGTTCTGGTATCTCCGGACGGCCTATTTTTATCGGCGTGGGTGAAAACGACGGTGCGGGGGAAGGGACTTCCGTATCGCTTTCCCATTCCGAATCAGCCGCCACCTCAGCAGATGAGGAGTTAGAAAACATGCCGCCGCCGCGTCCCGTGGACTCTTCCTCCATTTCGCCAAATCCAATCCGGCGACGACGGCGACGGCGAGAATTGCCGGGTTCCTTATAGTTGGGATGATAGCTCAGGTCGAGGTCATCGAGGTCGGCACCAGGAGCGAAGTCGAGATCCAGGGTGTTTTCTTGCCCAAAGGTTTCGGCTTTGGCGTAAGGTGCAGTTACCGGCATTGAACGCTGCTCGATGGGACGATACTCCCGTGGGGATGGAGAACGCAAGGGTTCTTCACCGCTGCGGCTTTCCTTACCCTGCCAAGTTTCACCAATTCCTTTGGATGGCGCTGCTGGCTCGCGTTCCTTGGTTGTTTCTCTGAAACTGCTTAAAGAAGGAGAGTAAGTGTTTAACTTTTGTTCGCCTTCACCCGGCAACTCTACTAAATGACCCAATCCGCCACAAGTGGGACAAGGGCGACCGAATAATTCGTAAATATTTTGGCCTTGGCGCTTGCGGGTGAGTTCGACCAGTCCCAGTTCGGATAGTTGGGCAATTTGAGGTCTGGCTTTATCTGATTTGATGGCTTTATTAAAGTGTTCTAGCACCTGTAGCTGGTCGCGGCGGGAATCCATATCGATAAAATCGACAATAATCACGCCAGCGAGATTCCGCAGGCGCAGCTGACGGGCAATTTCAGTTGCGGCTTCGCAGTTTGTCCACAGGACGGTTTCTCGCGCCGTCGCCGAACGGGTGAAGGAACCAGAGTTAACGTCAATTACGGTCAGGGCTTCTGTCGGCTCGATAATAATATAGCCACCGGATGGTAGATCTACTCGCGGTTTGAGAGCTTCGCGAATTGCGGCGTTGACGCGGAAGTATTCCAGAACGGGGATGCGATCGCGGTGATGGTCAATCAAAACCCCTTGGGGCGTCCTACCGCCGCTCCAGTTGAGTAAGTGTTGCTTGACTCTTTTAACACCCGTGTGAGAATCCACCACAATCCGATTCACATCACCGCTGTACATATCCCGCAAAACCCGCTGAATAAAATCATCGTCGCGGTTAAGCAGCGCCGGTGCGCGTACCGACTGCGCTTCTAACTGAATCGCCTCCCACTGTTTTTGCAGCGACTCTAAATCTTCGATAATTGCTTCTTCGTCCCTACCTTCGGCTTCGGTACGAACCAGCAAACCCATCCCTGCTGGTTTGATTAAAATTGCTAATGCTCGCAATCTGTTGCGCTCGTTTTCGTTCTTGATGCGTCTGGATAAATTTACTCCCCGTCCAAACGGCATCAGCACTAAATATCGACCGGGCAAAGTAATATTCCCAGTCAGCCGCGGTCCCTTGCTACCCGTCGGCTCTTTCATCACTTGCACTAATACTTTCTGCTGCGGTGTCAGCAGTTCGGTAATCGCCCCTGCGGTGCGTTTGAGTCGCAGCGGCCCCAAGTCGGATACGTGTATAAATCCGTTCCGTTCCGCATCTCCAATATTGACAAAGGCCGCATCAATCCCAGGAAGTACGTTTTCTACCATTCCCAGATAAATATCACCTACTTGGTGAGTCCCCGTGGCGACAACGAGTTCTTGTATCTGATCTTCGGAAAATACAGCAGCAATGCGGTTTTGTTCGGCGATAATAATTTGCTTTGGCATTCAAATTCCTCTAAAATTCGCAGCGATTGAAACGGCACAAACAACTTGAAACTATTTCAGATTTCAGATTTTCAATTGATCGTTATACTTCTTCAATTTTTACTCTGAAATTTTTTAATTTGATGTGCCTTTTAATTTAGCTGAAATGGTCTAATTTTCTCAACAGAGCATCAGCTATCTAAAAATCCAGTTCTGACTGGATTGGTTGAAATAACAACTGAGTTATAACTCATTGGCGGTCAGCGCGGATTTACCAAACATGCCTGTAATAGTACAAACTATTTTGAAAAACCCGTTTGTACGGGAGTCAGTAGGTAAATGTTATGGATAAGCTGTATAGCGCCCTTTGATAGAGGTTAGGCACTGAATTTTCGCTTTTGACTAATAACCCGAGTTGCTAGTTACACACTGGGATTTTGCTTAGATTGCAAATTGCTAAAATTTTTACCTCGGCTATTAGCCATTAGCTATTAGCAGCCCTAACCAAATAACTAGCAGCTTACCTTAATACCAAGTTTCGCGCTTGTTCTATAAGACTTATCCAAAGTGGCTGAGCGCTACTCGGTGCTTAGTTCCTGCTTCTACCAAGGACTTCGGAGTCTTCTTGTCCACAGGCGTTAATTCGGATCGAACCCATCCTACTCAAAACTTACTCAATCTTGTCCATCAGATTAAGCTTGGCTTTTGCTTATTTTGGCATTGGACAATTTTGAAGAATTATAGCCATAAATTTGGCTACTGATTCAAGCTTTCTGTCTGGCTCTTGCAAACCTTTATGCGGTCGAGCAACGAACCCAGGTTCTTCTTCCAGGGGCAGAAATTTGTTTTAACCTTAATGGTTGATGCGCTGCGCGCACGTTGGCGCGATATGCCAAGGGCTAGCTGCGCGATCGCAACCGATAATCTGTTTACACAGACATCGCATTCAAAACATTGGTTAACAGATTGGGCTTCTGCGTCCTTTCCGTAGAACAACCCTGAATGCTTCAAGCAGCCGCAACCGCTGCCATTGAGAAGTATTTTATCACTCCATACCTTGTCAGGCACGGAATTGTTGGTTTTACGAACCCAACGCGCGCTGTTGAAGTTCTCCGATCGAGTCAGATGAACAATTACTGATCTTCTGGGAGAATCCCTATTTGGGAAAAAGCGATCGGGGTAAAACTTCGCTTCCAGCGCTTATTTGCTTGCGTTCGCGGTGTTTTAACTTTGCCAAAAGTTGTTTTTAGAGTTACCCACTCGCGAGTATTCTAGCTGTAAAGTCTTCGGGTTCCTCTTTACTGCTTTACTCTGAATCGGATCTTATCATACAAGACATGGCTTATGGGTCATATGGTCAGCAAAGTGAGTTTATCTTTCATGCTTCCAGCAGAAGCTGAAGGCGATGGATATGGACTAGGTGAAAATCTTGCTCCGCAACTTGTTGGAGCATGAAGATCAGGTGGTCGGGGCGCAGCTGAGAGCCATCGTTACGGCAGTTACCGATATAGCGGAGCATCACCGACTCATCAAAGCTGAGATTTTCATCTACTAGATCTAATTCAAACAAGCGATCGCGCAGATTCACCTGCTGAACTTGTCCGGACTTGGTAGTTTGCTCGCTCCAAATGGCATCCCTAGCTTTAATCGCCTCTATCCAATTTTTCCACTGCTCTGGGGCAGTATCGGTAGCAGATGCCACCTTAATCAAATATTCTGCCCGCTCTAACAACCGAGTTGCAGCCATTGCCTTGAGGTCAATTTCCTCCACCCGGTAAACGGGAATATTTTCCGGCAATTGGGCGACTAACTGTTGTTGGAACGCTGCCACATCCATTGGCTGCGTCAACTCAAAGTCTACAATTTCCCCAACGCTAGTGGCTCCCAGAGGTAGCGCATTGGCGATCGAGATGCGAGGAGAAGGATGGAACCCACCCGTATAGGAAACGGGTATAGACGCCCGTCGCACGACTCGGTCAAACAACCGAACCATATCTAAATGGCTTACAAGCGCCATATCGCCCCGCTTGCCAAACCAAACTCGCAGGCGCATTGCCCGGTTTTGATTGGGTGCAAAGTGACCTTGAAATTGAGGGATGCTCGGTGGTTCTATGACAATATTATGACCAAAATCGGTGCCGCAGACGCCGCAGTGGGAACAACCATCAAACGAGCAATCTGGAACCGTAGCGGCTTCCAAAGCGCGTTGCAAGTCGGCTTTTAACCAGTTTTTATCGATACCCGTATCCAGGTGGTCCCAAGGTAAGGGTTTGTCGAGGGCTGATGATAGGTTTGACTCTTCACCACCTTCCACAACCCATTCGCCATTTTCTACCAGGCGGTATTTCCAGCTTAAGCCAGATTCAGCGATCGCATCAGTCCAAGCTGCAAAAGCTTTATCTAAACTTTCAAACCAAGAATCCATCCCAGCACCCAGTTCCCAAGCGCGACGCAGTACCGGCGCTAACCGTCTGTCACCCCGTCCCACAAAATCTTCCATCGCCGATATCCGCACATCGGTAAAATTGGCTTTCGCGCCTTTGATGCGGCGGAATTCCCGGCGCAGCAATTCCTGCTTGCGTTCAAACTCGGCAGTTGACACCGAATGCCACTGGAAGGGCGTGTGGGGTTTGGGCGTAAAGTTGGAAATTGTAATGTTAAAGTTCAGCAGCTTTCTGCCTTTGCCCCTACATTGCTGCTGCAACCAGCGGACAGTTTCCGCAATGCCCAGCACGTCGGCGTCGGTTTCACCCGGCAAGCCGATCATAAAGTAGAGCTTCACCTTATCCCAACCCTGCTCAAACGCCGTTTTAACGCCTCGCAGCAGTTCTTCGTTAGTCAGCCCTTTATTAATAATATCCCGCATTCGCTGGGTTCCGGCTTCCGGAGCAAAGGTCAGACCGCTTTGGCGCGTCCCGCCGATAATATTGGCAATATTTTCGTCAAATCGGTCTACTCGCTGGCTGGGTAGGGATAGAGAAATATTTTCGTTTTTCAGGCGATTTTTAATTTCCATCCCGACCGCCGGTAGCGCCAGATAGTCGGAACAACTCAACGAAAGCAGCGAAAACTCGTTATATCCAGTTTGCCGCATTCCCTGCTCGATCGATTCTATGACTTGTTCCGGTTCCACATCCCGCGCCGGACGGGTTAACATCCCCGGTTGACAAAAGCGACAACCGCGAGTACACCCGCGCCGAATTTCCACCACGAGGCGGTCGTGTACCGTCTGGACGTAGGGAACCAAACCAATCGAGTAAGCGGGAATTGGGGTTGCTACGCGCCGCAGAATTCGCTTTGGCACATCCGGGTGGTTGGGATGCACCGATCCGTCTTCTGCCATATCGTAGAACCGAGGCACGTAGACTCCTGGTACTTGAGCCAAATCGAGCAAGAGTTCTTCTCGACTCAATCTTGCAGCTTTACCCTCTTCCAAGACCAAGCCAATTTCGGGTAATAATTCTTCCCCGTCACCCAGGGCGATAAAGTCAAAAAAGTCGGCGTAGGGTTCCGGGTTGGATGTTGCCGTTTGACCGCCTGCGAAAATTAAAGGCCAACTGCCTTGCTCGACGTTCCAGGAATTATTCGACGCCCGTTCTTTCCAAGTGAGCGGAATTCCGGCTAAGTCTAACATTTCCAGGATGTTAGTCGCCCCCAGTTCGTAGCTGAGGCTAAAGCCCAAAATATCGAAATCTGTCAGGGGACGCCGCGACTCGACCGCGAACAGGGGCGTTTGGGTGGAGCGTAGTTTCGCTGCTAAGTCGGGGGCGGGTAAGTACGCGCGATCGCACAACTCTCGCGGCTGGGTATTCAAAATGTTGTATAGAATAATATGCCCCAAGTTAGATGCGCCAACTTCATAAACTTCTGGGTAAGTCAATACCCAGCGCACAACAGCGGCATCCCAAGCTTTGCGAACCGCGCCCAACTCGTTACCCAAATAACGAGCTGGGCGTAGGATATCTGGTGTAAGTAATGCTTCTACTGCGACTGCCACAGTTACTTCTCTTCTCGTTTAATTCCAGCCACAGGGCGATTGATAAAAATTGCAACCTCTGCCATCCCCCGAAAAAATTTTCATAGCTAATTTTCCCCACCTTTGGGGATAAATGGGAATCTGGGGCATGAGGTGGTAAGTTGTCTGCCCTATTAGTTAATCTTGACAATGCCCGCGCCTGTTGGTGCGGTGATTCTTAAGACATTAAGGTCTTAATATCTGAGAACTCGGGCTTACCGGGCGCAATCCTTGTGCCTAAAGGTGGTCTGCTATCCTAGCCTTACAACTAGCTCCTCGGTGGTCAACTTTCCCCCAGCCCGGAGGTAGGTTTTAAAGTCTTGTACTGACTCGAGTAATTTTAACACAGTTGCTGTGAGCCTGGAATCGACTTCCAGGAGGCGGAGAATGCTGGAGAGACATTCCCCGTGTCACAGCCTATTTGCGTATTTAAAGCCAATAACCTGCTACAGCCCTACAACAGGCGAAATAGCAGGCAAGGCGATGGTATATCTGGGGTAAATTGTTGAACAGTCGAGAAGATTTTACAGGGTTTTGCTGGTGCGTAGCTTAAGTATTCGCAGGACAGCGCGCCTTCGGCGTGCAGGAGAATCACGAGCCGCAGTCGTTGTTCAAGCAGGCGTTAGCGTGTTGCTGAGGAGTTGAGCGCGGCTTCAAACGCAGCGCGACTGGCAAAAATCTCAAACACCCGATCCAGCTGAGTTAGCTCAAAAATGATCCGAATAGAGGGTGAAAGCGAACAAAGGCTAAATTGATAGTTTTGCTGTTGAGCCTGACTGAGAGCAGACACCAACACCATCAGGCCAGCACTATCCAAAGACTCCACCCGTTCCATGTCTACCAGTACAACAGCAGGCCGCTCCTTTGCGATCGCAGCTGTTAGCTGCCGTCCAAATTCAGGCGCATTAGCGGCATTGAGATGGCCTTGGGGATCAATAACTGTTAGTTGGGAAGAAGCAATCGTCGCGTACATGATTCAATTACCCTGTGAATGGACAAACAATGGCATCAGATGCCTTTGACGTTAAACGCTGGTTTCGAGTATCGACCACTCGCTTTGAGGGTTTTCACGGAATCTTCATCTTTAGACCCCATTTGTTTAAAGTTTTGAGGAACCTTGGTTCGCTAAAAAGTATTTTCTTATACAACTGCTTGACTGACAGCGAACCTAAAACGACATCAGTATAACCGCTCCTTTCGGAAAATACCAAGTTGCCGAACCTCCTTTTCACCTAATTTCTATCCAAAGAATGATTTTAGACAATCTAACAATCCCGATCGATTCACCAACAAGTCCGATCGTTGCTTAAAGACCTCAAGAGTCTCCCTTTTGTTGCCCAGACAGCGAAAATTTTACAACTTAAAATAGAAGGGGTAGGGCGCGGATGCAACTACGGCAAGCTCTGCTCCTGGCCTCTGCGCTGGGAATTCCACAAGTGCAATAGCTTCACTTCCATTACGGCTATAGCTATGCTAGGGTAGCGCTATTAGCCAATTAGCCCCCCACAGGGCGAAGCCAAACTGGAAAAGTATGGTCGCTTGAGAATCGGGCATATAGCGCAGCTTCCTAAAGCTATGCAGTAGTTAAGACTACACTTAGAAAGAATTACTTGGGATCTGCAACAGCTGCCCGCTGGATAATTTCAACTTATAAATGGTCATTTCCGGAAAATTAGAAAATTTTTACGGTTTTGGGTCGCCTTAAGCTCGGAGACGACCCTGCCGAGTAAAAATAATCCAAACTTCCGAAAAAATACGGTTGTTAAAGATTTAAAAATACGCTGTTGGTGGAAGAGCTTTCAAGTATCCCTTTGGCTAAAATTGAACTTAAGGCATTTGGTTCAAGCTGTTTTCGTTCATTGGCTAACAACGAAAACCCCTATAAAAGCGCATTCTCCAACGCTCAAACTCTTTAAATATCCATTTTCTTTGTAGTTTTGCATCTGAACTTAATAATTTGCCAAAACTCCAAGATTAAAGCCGCGTGTGAGTAAGATCACTCAAAGCAAAAGTTCCAGATCACCCCTACAGATAAATATTAGATGGAAAATTTTTATATTATAAAGAGTTACCCTCCCAACCGTGGAAAGTAAAAACGCGATTCGTCAACTGGTAGAAAAAGCTATTTCGATTCGGCGACTGACTCCGGATATCGAGAATGAAATCAACTATGAACTGACACGCCTGGGTTACATTTCTGATGTTGATTACGAGGCGCTGGAATTATTAATGGCTGAGATGGATGCTGGTCGGATTGCTTTAGTGGCGAGCTGCTGATAGTCTAGTTGGGGGAGAAACGCTGGGAAAATTTCCTTGTGTGCTAATAACGAATCCCTCAAAAGATAAGGTTAGAAGAGATTCGCCCCTAATAATGAAAATTGCTAACTCCATATCTTACCAGAAAACTTATACTAGGTTACTTGCGCCGATTTTATGAAAATTTGGCTGGGTGGGCTTGCCAAACTTGGCGGACAAAATGGCTGAGTTGTCTGTGTGCTAGCGGGCATCCCTCAGATTCAGCTTTTGATGCTTCTAGCTGAGCCAACAGCGGTATTACTTCAATATCGAGGGCAGTGCGGAACAAGCTCAAAGGCCAAAGCAAATCTGCACCTTGCCGCAAGTCATACAAAGTAGGCGGCTGTGGAACTGGCTCGACACCAAATGGGGCAATTGCCAGCATTAAAGGGCGCGCCCAACACAACTGACGGGATTCAACGATCTGAATTACTTCTGCGTAAAGGCAGGTTCCCTCATGCTCCAGACAGACAATTTGGCTAGGCTGAAAGTTATAAGCAAAACCCATCACTGCTTGCTTCACAAAAAAAAGCGTATCTTGGTGCTTCTCCTGATGATTTTAGTGTAGAAGGAAGTTGCCGTTGATACTTGGGGGCAGGTGCTAAGGGCGGGCGCGCCGCTTGTCGCCGATCGCAGCAGCTTGTGCCAGTACTATGGTCAGCCCGTTCCCCATTTATCTTGGATGCCTGTTAAATTGAGTTGGGCTGATAAATTTCCAGATGGGTGGCTAGACCAGCAGTTGGATGGTATAAATTAAATATTAAGTACTTTAAAGCTAAGATCAAAATTGCGCCGTTTGCTGCTAACAAAGGATGAAACAGCCGTAAGGCTGCGAGCAGGCTCAGGTTAACAACTACGTTCAAAGTTGACTGACTTGCTAAAATTTTCAAGTTGAGCAGTCAAAGCGGACACAGAAACTAATCAATTACCCAATTGTATTGAATTGACGGGGAGGATAGAGCCGTGTCTGTCGAGACCCTTGAAAAGCGTTCAACGTCTCGTAAACTTGCACCTCGCTACCGCGTTTTACTCCATAACGATGATTTCAACCCAATGGAGTACGTGGTACAGGTATTATTGACAACCGTGCCCAATCTCACCCAACCGCAAGCAGTCAGCATTATGATGGAAGCCCACACGAACGGGATTGCTTTGGTGATTACCTGCGCCCAGGAACATGCGGAGTTTTACTGCGAAACTTTGAAAAATCACGGCTTGACCAGTACGATTGAACCTGAAGAATAGCACCGAAGGCTAGAATTTTTTGCGACTGAACTATTACCGTTTAGCCAGCTACCCTGCCCCAATCAGGCTGGGTGTCTTTTTGTTGACCCTGGTTTTGCTCTGGCTGCCGGTAGCAGCGCCAATTTATTGGTTAGGGCGCGACCAAAACTTGGTAACTATCCTGACGATGGGGCTGTTATTCGGAGAATTTCTCCTCCTGCTGCGATTTTGGGGTCAGAAAGTCTACCGACAACCTCATCTGCTCAAAAGCTACGGTTTGGTGAAAACGCGGCAGAATGGCTTAGAACTGCTTGCGGGACTGGGTACTGGACTGTTCTTTATACTGAGTCTATTTGGGCTAGAAGGGATATTGGGGTGGTTGGTGTGGCAGCAGCCAGAGGATTCCTTTCCCAGGGTAATTTTAGAAGGGTTAGGCAGCGCTCTGTTAATTGGATTGGCAGAGGAATTGGTGTTCCGGGGATGGCTGCTAGATGAGCTACAGCGGGATTACCGTCCGCGCGTAGTGGTTTGGGCAGATGCTGTTATTTTTGCCCTGCTGCATTTTCTCAAACCCCTGCAAGCGATGCTTCGCAGCTTGCCCACATTTCCAGCCCTAGTGCTATTTGGGTTAACTATGGTTTGGGCAAAGCAGGGTAGTCAAGGGCGTCTTGGGCTACCAATTGGCCTCCACATGGGGCTATTTTGGGGTTATTACATTATCAATGTAGGGCAGTTGGTGGAATATTCTGGCAAGGTTCCAAACTGGATTACGGGCGTTGATGGAAATCCTTTGCTTGGGGTGATGGGGTTGCTGTTTTTGGGCGTTTTGGCTTTTTGGATGCAGCGGCGAATCTGCCACCACAATAAAACAGAAAAATAAGCAATTATAGTCGCACCTTTTAACCCTAGCGCGAACTATTAGGTCTAGTTAGATTGTAAATAATTGACACTCCGTTAACCTAAGCATGGGAGTCACCTCCCATGCTCGGCTTCAGAACCGGACGTGAAAGTTTGCCCTTCATCCGGCTCCTCTCCAAATTGACCCTTGTCATGGGTACTACGCTGAGTAGAAAGGTTGCCCTTACCACCGTGTATCTGGTCGTGACAGTGTAGGTGTACGGCAACTAAGTTTTCCATCCGATTATCCCTATGATTTCCATTTTTATGATGGATTTAAATCAGGTCATCGGGATGAAAATGTAATCCACAGAGGGCGCATTTTCCCTTTTGTCTCTTAATGGTTATAGTCACCTTTTTGCCCACATTCCGCACCCTCAACTGTCACATCGAAGTTCGGGAGAATCAAAATCTCTGGAGAGTGGGGAAAAGGGGAGCAATGCTCCCCTTTTCCCGGTAGATTGATTATCATTATTATTATATGAAGATAAATTAGTCAGCGACACCAGCGATCGCTAAGCAGAAAAAAGAGATAAGCTACAGTTTCAGAGCGCGAGGCTGATCGCAGTGATGAGACAATAAAACCTTGTATATTATGGGGAAAAGAGTTGCCCCTCACTGCGGATGAATGCTGCCACAGAAATTGCGGTAAAAAATCTAGACCATCTAGGCTTAGTAGCGGGTCTAATAGATGAGATAGGAATAGTAGAAACAATTAATCAGTTAGTGGGAGAACAAGCGGGAGAAATAGTCAGCCCAGGACAAGCAGTAAAAGCAATGATTATCAATGGGTTAGGGATGGTATCAGCGCCATTATATTTATTTTCTAAATTTTTTGAGGGCAAAGCAACAGAACATTTAATGGGAGAAGGAATTCAGCCAGAGCATCTTAATGATGATCGATTAGGAAGAGTTTTAGATAAATTATATTTAGTAGGAACCAGCCAAATTTTTACTCAGATTGCCCTAGCCGCCGCCCAAAAATTTCA
>DNGJ01000272.1 GCA_003486305.1 Cyanobacteria bacterium UBA11371 | reverse complement strand
CCTTCCCAGTCGCCGATTTCTTCAACGTAAGTATTCAAATACGCATTTGCTAAGTCTGGACGCTGCCTTGCTTCGAGATCCATTACCGCATAAGCAATATCAAACATGACATCGACAAAGCGGAACGGTTCGTTAAATTCAATGCAGTCAAACAGCAAAATTTTATTGTGTAACAAACAAATATTTCTTAAATGCAAATCTCCGTGACATTCTCGAATCCAGTTATTGTTAATTCTGCTGTTCAATAGTTCTCGGTACTCGCCGAAGAATCGTTCCGAATATTGTTTAGTGTCGTCGAACTGAGCTTGTGTTTGAGGGCCACCTATATATTTTTCCGTTTGCTCGTAATTTTCATCAAAAGCCTTGCGAACTTGAAGGGGTTCTCCAAAGGTTTTAATGTAATCATTTGTGGGAGCTAGTGCGTGAAATGTAGCCACTACTCGCCCCAGTTCTTCCATCAGGGATTCTGTCAGTTCTCCGCGATCAAATAAACTGAGGAATAGGGCATCTTGGGGAAATTGGCGCATTATTAGCGTATATTCGACTGGTTCGCCAGTTCCCCCTAGTTGAAATTGCGTATCGCTTTGGGTAATCGGCAAAACTTCTAAATAAATTTCACCAGCACCCCGCTGATTCAGCCGCAATTCTTCATTACAGAAATGCTGCCTTAATTCCAAGGTTGAGTAATCCAAAAAACCAAAATTTACCGGCTTTTTGACTTTATAAGCATAATCGCCAGTTAGTAGCACGTAAGAAACGTGAGTTTGAATCATCTCAATGGGTTCTGTTACCTGATGGGGATAGAAACCAGGCTGCATCATTTGTTGAATTAACGGGGGAAGTGAAGAATCAGTCATTTTAATAATCGGTAGGACAAATGTACAAACAAAACAAAAAGCCAGGGGATATCCCCTGGTCTTTTATACAACAAAAGCCAACACTTGTTGCTAACAAGATCGTTAAGATTCTGCGGCTGACTCTGTTGCGGTATCCTGCTCGGCGGTGCGAGGTGCAAGGACTGTTACCACTCGTTGTTCCCCATCGGCTAAAGCTGTAACGCCTTCGGGTAGAATAATGTCGCGGACAGACAAACCGCTGCCAACTTCCAGATTAGAGACATCGATTTCAATTGAGTCTAGAATTTTGTCTGAGGCGCAACGCACCTGAAGTTGGGTGAGAACGGTGTCTAACAAGCCGCCGCCATTTTTCACCCCTGTGGCTTCTCCGACAAAGTGCAGCGGCACTTCTATGTCGAGGGGGCCGTGAGCGGCGATCGCAAAAAAGCTAAGGTGGTAGGGAAAACGTTTCCAGGGATGAGCTTGTACTTCCCGCAGTAAGGTTTTACCCCTCCATCCCATGTCAGCCACGTTCAAATCGATTACGGTATTGTTAACCGAGGCTTTTTCTAGCAGCCGTTCTGCTACTTTGGCGTCAACTGTCAGCTCTACTGACTCAACGCCTTTGTGACCATATAGTACCGCAGGAATTAGCCCAGAACGACGCAGGGCATTTGGTTTGGTACCGGCTTCGCGCTTTTTAGATTCAACTGTGAGTTCCATCTTGGGATTTGGGATTGTAGGATCGAAATTGAAATTTTAGACGGATACAGGCGTACCGTCTGCATGTAACAGCGCCCGTTTGGGGCCGTGGATCGGGTCTTCCACGATAATAGTTTGGTCGCGGCTAGCGCCCAAGGAGACAATCGCAATCGGGACTTCCATTAATTCGGCAAGGAATTTTAGATAGTCCAAAGCTTGCTTTGGTAAGTCTTCTAGAGTGCGACACTCAGCGGTGGATTTTTGCCAACCTGGTAGTGTTTTATAAATAGGTTGGCAACTGGCAAAGACGCGGGCGCTACTGGGAAAGTTTTCGCAGCGCTGACCGTCTATTTCGTAGGCAACGCAGACTTTAATTTCTTCTAGTTCGTCCAGAACGTCGAGTTTGGTGATGGCTAGACAATCCATCCCGTTAATCCGGACGGCGTAGCGACCGATAACGGCGTCAAACCAGCCGCAGCGGCGTTTGCGTCCCGTCGTCGTGCCAAATTCCGCACCGCGATCGCACAGCAACTCTCCTAGTGTACCTTGCAGTTCCGTAGGAAATGGCCCTTCTCCCACCCGCGTCGTGTAAGCCTTGGCTACGCCGATAACGCGGTCTATCATTGTCGGCCCTACACCCGTTCCCACGCAAGCCCCACCCGCGACGGGATTAGACGATGTGACGTAGGGATAAGTCCCGTGATCCAAGTCCAGCAGCGTGCCTTGCGCTCCTTCAAATAAGATATTGCGCTTGCGGTGGATGGCGTCGTAAATTCTCAACGAGCTATCCACGACATGAGGACGCAAGCGTTCGGCATATGCTAAATACTCCTCAATCACTGCTTCTGGATCTAAAGGCGGCAAATTATAAAGTTTTTCCAGAATGACGTTTTTGTAGTTAATTGTCCAATTCAGCTGTTTACGCAGCCCTTGTGGATTCATTAAGTCTAAAACGCGGATGCCCGTTCTTTCTGATTTATCCGCATAGGTGGGGCCAATACCGCGACCCGTCGTACCAATTTTATGGTCGCCCCGTCTTTCTTCTGATGCCCGATCGATTAAGCGATGGTAAGGCATCGTTACGTGGGCTGTTTCGGAAATTAGCAAGTTGCGCGTCGAGATGTTGAGCGCTTCTAGCTGGTCTAGTTCTTCGATTAGGACTTTCGGGTCGATCACCGTGCCGCAACCGATGATGCACTCGGTGTCGGGATACAATATGCCAGAGGGAATCAGGTGTAGTTTAAACGTCTGGCCTTGAACCACAACGGTGTGTCCGGCGTTGACACCCCCTTGGTAACGTACAACTACGTCTGCTGATTTGCTGAGTAAGTCGGTGATTTTTCCTTTTCCTTCATCGCCCCACTGGGCACCGATCACAATTACGTTTGCCAAGGGTTTATCTTAAAATCGCTACAGTTTTCACAAACTCCCATTATCACCATTTAGCACTGTATTTGTCAAGCCCTGGGGTTTTGTCAATAAGCGATCGCTTAGCGCAGCGAGGCATATCGCATTTCGCCGCCATCCCCACCGCGCCTGGGGAGCGTATCGCCCCATGCTGAAAAAATTTGTTTTGTATGGGATCGTTAAAGCAGTATTTAAACCTACTTCAATTTCAAATTTTTAGCGTTTCTCAGTTTCCCTGAATTCGAGTTACTGGATCAAACAAAGCATACACAAAGCAGGTACCAAGCAGGGGAAATTATGGAAAAATTATTTATTAACTCAAGTTGCTATTCCCATTCCTAGACACTGGTAATGGCGTTCCCTTTTCAGACGTGGGAACAAGGGTAATGGGTAATGGGTAATGGAGAGTGAAGAAGTGTTGAGTGTTGAGGAATGAATTTAAGATTTCAATACTCATTCCTCATTCCTCATTCCTCAAAACTTAAAATGCCAATTACCCATTACCAATTACCCATTACCACTGCCACAACTTATAACTAGCAACTTGCGTTATTAGAATGTAAATCATTGCCTGCGATCGCCTGCAAGTCTTTTCACCATACCTAGCGTTTCTTTCCTGTTTCAGATTGTGCATCACTATTGGGCTTGTCGCTCAACTGCTAACGGCTACGAGCTTTTCTCCCAGTCATATTCCGCCACTTTACTCAAGCTTTGTGAAAATTTGTGAAAGTCTCCGTAAAAATACGCATTGAAATTGAATTAGTGCTTTTTAAAGGAAGTTTTTAATCCTGTATTTTTACTGAAAATACGTAGAATTGCCATCCAAAGCTTGACGTATATCGAGAAAATAGGATAGTATTTGATCTGAAATTAATCAGAAAAAAGCTTTGCGATCGCTTTCAGGGAGTTACAATGATTGAGATTAGCACGCTTTCAGGGTGGATTAACAATTTTAGAGGGTGGATTTTAAAGATTAAAATCATACCCAGAGTTGTAAACCCTATTGAACATGACGGATACAGACTAGAGTAAAATCAATTTTTTACTGGGTTTATTTATGGGAAAGTCTTACCAGCTTCAATCCGGATTCTCAAAAGTTTAAAACAAATTGGCGATTCGTGGCAATCGGGGTTGTAAAGACTTCAATATCTGCCTCAAATTAGCTGGAGTTCAGGTTAATTTTTGCTCTATCTTTGGGTTTTAAAAGTTGCAGAAATCCTTGTCTTATAAGTTTTTCAGGTGCCGATCTACCCAAATGGCGTTCAAACGCATAGATACCAAAAGAATCACTACTCTAAGGCTATGATGCAAACAATTTTCGTGTGTTCTATCAGTTTTTACTTCATAATCGCGGGCAATTTATTCGCCACCTGGTTCGGGTACTTCAAGAAATATACCAGCCCATTTGATCGGCGGAGGTTCTCCTATCTGACAACTTTGGTGGTAGCTGCTGTATTTTGGCCTGCGGTTGTTCCAATTGCTTACCTGTCACTTTTAAAACGGCGAGAAGCACAGGATTTATCCTAGCTTTTTTGCTCAAAGCAAAAAACTAATAAAAATACACTGCTTTCGGTGACGTTTTCTCATGTTTTCATGCTGTTAAGCAGCTAGCCTCTGGGTAGCGAGTTCGGCGGCTAGCTGCAAGGCGGCTTTCATACTGGTAGCATCCGCAATTCCCTTACCCGCAATATCAAAAGCGGTACCGTGATCTGGGGAAGTACGGACAAATGGCAAACCGATAGTAGTATTAACAGCGCGGTCAAATGCCATTAATTTTACCGGGATTAAACCTTGATCGTGGTAGAGTGCCAGATATCCATCTGCGGGATTTTGGTAGTCGCCCCTCAATCCAAACCAAGCTTGACCGGGTTTAACCCACATTGTATCTGGGGGAATAGGGCCATCGAGGATAATCTCAGGTCTGCTTTGGCGTTCTGCTTCCAAGAAGGGAATTAACCAATCTTTTTCCTCGCGTCCCAGCTGTCCCTGTTCGCCGCTGTGGGGATTTAAACCAGCGCAAGCTATCCTTGGTTTTTCTATCCTAAAATCTTGCTGCAAGCACTCTACCAACAAATCGAGTTTCCGCTTGAGCAACTGGGGTGTCAGCGCATCTGCTACTTGACATAAAGGAATATGTGTGGTAGCGAGTAAGGTGCGAAGAGTCCAGCCGGTGTGGGGCGATCGCGCGACGAATAACATGCCAAATCTGTCTATACCAGCTTTCTCGGCTAAAAGTTCGGTTTGACCCGGATAATCGTATCCAGCAGCCTTCCAGGCGGATTTAGCAATCGGTGCGGTGACGATGGCGTCGAATTGGGCACAGAGGGTGAGAGCGATCGCAGTTTCCATATAAGCAAAACTCGCCGCCCCGCTCGCAGCATTGCCAATTCCAGAAATAATTCCATCTTCTATTTCTGGAGAGAGATCCACATCCACAATTGATAACCCTGCCGGATCTGCCAACAATTCCTGCTGCTCGCAGCGACGCAGATCCGAGTAAATCTTGTGCAACAGCGCCCGACTGCCGATTACAGTGATATCGCAATTTTGGGTAACTTCTCTGTCAGACAGCGCCTTCAGCACCACCTCCGGCCCAATTCCCGCCGGGTCGCCCAGAGTCACCGCCAAAGAGCGCCGCCCGTTCCCCTGGCGAACGGCAGCATTAGTAAAGAAACCTTTCTGTGCCCTCATATTATCCCCCCACCCGATTCCAGCACCCGATGCCCGTCAGCAACAAGTTTTGTGTGTAGATTGTTAGCTTAACTGTTCTATACTAACTTTAAGTTTTGACTCGATTTGCTGGTAGTTTTAACTGACTTGAGGAGTATCAAAATAATGAACGCTGAGTTTTTGAATGCGATGGTTTTGTCTTTCAGCCTGATTATTGTGGGTATGGGGATGGGCTTTTTGTTGCTAAAAATCCAAGGCGGCGAAGAATAGCGCGATCTCACGGCGTTATTAGTGAGGACTGTTGTCCTCACCCTCCTTGCTCGTTGCCACTGCCTCGCCAACCGATGTTGGCATAAAATCAACCCTATTAAATTACTTTTGTCAAGCCACTGAAAGAAATCGCAAAATTCTGATAACATCTTAGAGAAAGTTTAAGATTCGTTACTAATCTGAGTTAGCTCCCGACTTTAAACACAAGGGGCAACTCAGGCTTAGAGCGAGGTGCTAACTCAGCCGCGCGTCTTAATAGACCCGGTGGGGCAAAGGCGAGATATCTCGTTAAATTGCGTCTTGGCTGATATCACGCTGTTCAGAGCAAGCGTTTCCGGCTAATAACAGGAACGAGTAAGAACTGTACCTCTTCTTACTCTCCCCTTAAAGGGGCTAGCTTAAAAGCTAGAGTCGTTTTTCCTCCCCGGCCTAAAAGCACCGGGTTTCAAAACTCCCGTGAGATTTTATGACGTTATTAGTGGTCGGTGCCACAGGCACCTTGGGAAGACAAGTGGCTCTTCACGCCCTGGAAAAGGGATACAAAGTCCGCTGTTTAGTCCGGAGTTACAAGCGGGCGGCTTTTTTGAAAGAAAAAGGCGCTGAACTGGTACCTGGGGACTTGTGCGAACCGGAAACCCTGATACCAGCATTAGAAGGGGTAACCGCAGTGATTGATGCTGCAACTGCCCGCGCCACCGAAGCGAGCATCAAACAAGTAGACTGGTTCGGCAAGGTGGCACTGATACAAGCCGCCAAAGCAGCCGCAGTCGAGCGGTTTATCTTTTTTTCAATTCTCAACGCCGAAAAGTTTCCCCACGTACCGCTGATGGAGATCAAGCGGTGTAACGAGCTATTTTTAGCAGAATCAGGTTTAAATTACACGATTCTGCGACCCTGCGGCTTTATGCAAAACTTAATTGGCGAGTATGCCATCCCCATATTGGAGAAACAGGCGGTTTACGTCACCAGTCAATCCGCCCCCATTGCCTATATGGATACGCAGGACATCGCTAAATTTGCCATTCGCGCCCTGGAACTACCTGAAACGGAAAAGCAAGCATTTCCCGTTGTCGGAACTCGTGCTTGGAGCGAAGATGAAATTATCCGCCTCTGCGAACGGTTGTCCGGGCAAGATGCCAAGGTAACGCGCCTACCCCTGAATTTCCTCCGCACGGTGCGCCAGATGGCGCGGTTTTTCCAGTGGGGCTGGAATTTAGCCGACCGCATGGCTTATGCCGAAGTTGGCGCGACAGGGGAACCGATGAACGCCCCAATGGAAGAAGTTTATCGAGTATTCGGGTTAGACCAGGCAGAAACAACTACCTTAGAAGCATACATGCAAGAGTACTTCAGCCGGATTATGAGAAGGCTCAAAGAAATTGATTACGAGCGCAATAAAGGGAAAAAGCCACAGAAAAAAACCCAGCTGTGGTTTTAACCCGATCGAATTTCGCCGCATACCCCATCGCCTATGCGGTGGGGAGGATGTCAACAATGTTGACACTCACCGCCCTAAAAGTGCGGTGATTCTTCATTCATAGACCCAACTTGCTCATACAGGATTTCTCCTGCATGAGTAGAGGTCGAATCTCCTGAAGCGTTCGGGTCTTTGACCCATGTTCCCGTATGCCCTACGGTACATAAGGCTATTTTCAGAATGTTGATAGCAGCGTTCTGGTCCCTATCCATGACAAATTCACATTCACAAATATGAGTTCTTGTTGATAGAGATTTTTGGACTACTGCACCACAATTAGAGCATTGTTGAGAAGTGTAGGCAGGATTAACTGCAACGGTTATTCTGCCAAACTTTACCCCAAAATACTCTAACCATTTTCTGAATTGATACCAACCAGCATCATTAATAGATTTAGCGAGACAATGATTCTTCACTAAATTTTTAATCCTCAAATCTTCATAGGCTACCAAATCGTTAGACTGGATTACGCAACGCGCCACTCTCTTGGCGTGTTCTTCGCGTTGCTGTACGGGCGAAGCATTTGCGTAAATAACTTTCGGTTAGTTGCATAATCTTTAAGCGCAAATGCTTCGCCCCTCGCCCTAGTTTATTAATAGCTTTCTTGCGGTTGATAGAGCCTTTTTTCTTCCGAGATACACGCCGTTGATAAAACTTTATTCTTTTTTCTCGTGTTATATAAAATATAGGGTTAGGATCATTATGTCCATTGCTGTCTGTGTAGAACTCTTTAACTCCAACATCTAAACCAATGGTTTTACCTGTTGGTTGTGTTTCCACTTTGTTTTCTACACTAATTAAAAATTGAACATAATACCCACGACTCACGACGAACTAACCTCACTCGTTTTATCTGCTCTAATTGGTAGAAGTTTAAATCCCATGTTCCTTTTAGTTTGAGATTACCAATTCCCTTTTTGTCGGTGAAAGTGATTTGTTTCCTGGTTTGAGATAACTTCCACCCAGAGGTTTTATACTCCACTGATCGAGAATTTTTCTTAAACTTTGGATATCCTTTTTTACCGGGAACAGACTTCTTGCAATTGTCGTAGAACCGAGCAATGGAGCTATAAGCCCGTTCAATAGAAGATTGGCAAGCACGCTTATTTCAAAGCTTTAACAAAAGGAAACTCATCTCTCAGAACCTTGCTAAGACGATACAGTTCTTTCTGCCCTACACCTCGGTTATCCATCCAGAAACGGATACTCTTATTGCGAACGAATTGAGCAGTTATAATCGCCTCATCAATGGCGGTGTATTGAGTTGTTTTCCCCTTGGCTTTGAATTCTAAAACAATCATTTTACCTGGAAAACTCCTACTCAAAACATTATAGCACAATAAAAGTCGCCCGCTTATGGGCGAGGCTTTAAACCCAGTTTTTTGGTAGAATGCTCGAACCTACTTACTCATAAGCAAAAACTGGACTTGCTCGCGTGCCAAAAGCCGGGATTATCTACAACGACATCAAACCAACTGCTTGCCGCGTCGCCACAGAGTTGAAAGACCAGTTAATTAATGCTGGTTGGGAAGTTTGTATGACAACGGGCGTGGGCGGTATTCTGGGTTATTCCGATTGCGAACGCCCCGTTTGTCATACACCCATCGAGCATTTAGTGCCTGCCGGTTTCGACTCGGAGATGGCTTTTGCCGTGGTGTTGGGGGGAGATGGGACGGTACTGGCAGGTTTTCGCCAACTAGCGCCCTCTGGGGTTCCCTTGCTGACGGTTAATACTGGTCACATGGGTTTTCTGACGGAAACTTACGTGAACCAATTGCCGCAAGCAATGGAAAAGGTGATGGCAGGGGAATACGAAATTGAAGAGCGCACCATGCTATCAATTCGGCTGTTTCAGCAAGATACCCTGCTGTGGGAAGCACTTTGCCTGAATGAAATGGTGATTCACCGCGAACCCCTCACCAGCATGTGCCATTTTGAAGTGAATATCGGCAGGCACTCACCCGTAGATATTGCGGCAGATGGGGTGATTATCTCGACGCCGACGGGTTCGACGGCGTATGCTTTGAGTGCGAATGGCCCAGTGATTACGCCGGGGATTCCCGTGTTACAGCTGGTGCCGATTTGTCCTCATTCTTTGGCTTCGCGGGCGTTGGTATTTGCCAATACCGAACCCGTGACGATTTTCCCGGCAACTCCGAATCGATTGGTCATGGTAGTTGATGGGAATGCGGCGTGCTACGTGTTGCCAGAAAATCGGGTGCAGGTAGAAAAATCCCAATATTCTGCCCGCTTTATCCGCCTGCAACAGCCTGAGTTTTTCCGGGTGTTGCGGGAAAAATTAGGCTGGGGTTTGCCTCATATTGCTAAACCTACTTCCGTGGAACTACCATAAATCGGTAATGGCGTTCCCAGGCTCCAGCCGTGGGAACGAGGGTAATCGGTAATGGGTTGTGGAGTATGAATACCATCGCGCCCAGTCACAGTCCTTGTGTGTTGGTGATTGAAACCGATGAAGCTTTGGCTCAAAATCTCAGTCTCGATCTGAGAGAATCTGGCTATGACCCAGTTATAGCTCACGATGTCGCTACGGGGCTTTATCAAGTCGAGGAACGCCACCCGGCTTTGATTGTGGTAGACCGGATGTTAGCAGGGGAATCAGGTCTGACATTGTGCCAGAAGGTTAGGCGTGCGGGTCATAGAACGCCAGTACTATTATTGATGGCTCGCGACTCTGTAGAAGACCGGATAGCTTGTTTAGAAGCAGGGGCGGATGATTACTTTCTCAAACCATACCGCAGTGAAACGTTTCTTAAGCTAGTACGCCTTTACCTGGAGCCGCATACTGATAGTTCAGAACAGTTACGATTTAGCGATCTGATTTTAGATCTGGGGGGTCGCAGAGCCATCCGTAACGGGCGAGAAATCGACTTGACGATGAAGGAATACGAACTGCTAAAGTTTTTGATGGAACATCCCCGCGACGTCCTCACCCGGGAACAAATTCTGGAAAATGTCTGGGGCGATGATTTTATGGGCGAGTCGAATGTGATTGAAGTGTATATTCGCTATCTACGCCTCAAAATTGAAGATGAAGGGGAAAAGCGGTTAATTCAGACCGTGCGGGGTGTGGGGTACGTTCTGCGGGAAGCTTAGATTAAAGATATGCAGCGTTACATAATCAGTCTGGGAATAGTATTAGGCATTTGGGTTGCAGGTTGTTCGCCTTGGGCGTCAAATAGTTCTTCAAACAACAATGCGATCGCTATACCCCAAGCAACGCCGTCACCCACTTCGGAGTTTAGAGGTCAAATGCTGCCGATTTCAGCAACTGCAACGATCGCAGGTAAGACAATTAACTTAGAAGTGACTCGGACTCCAGAACAACAGGCGTTGGGATTGATGTACCGCACTTCCTTGCCCGATGACCGTGGCATGTTGTTTGAGTTTAACCCACCCCAACAGGTCAGTTTTTGGATGAAGAACGTTAAAATCCCCCTCGATATGATTTTCCTGCGCCAGGGGGTGGTGAGAGCGATCGCCGCGAACGTTCCTCCCTGTAATGCTAACCCCTGTCCTAGCTATGGCCCCAATACACCTATAGACCAAGTAATCGAACTGCGGGGCGGTAGGGCTTCTCAGTTGGGATTGAGAGTGGGCGATCGCATCGGTGTCCGTTTTTTACCCAACTCATCCCAACCATAATTTTTAATATCCCCCAACAGTGTTAAGATTATTGACAAGCTTGGTACAAAAGCGAAATGCTTTGCTAAGCTGTCCAAGCACCAGTTGTTGCGACAACGGTTGGTGTTGAAGCCAGTCAAGCAAGAAGGAACGCCCGACGCTAAAACTTGCTGCTACCCAAAAAGCGAGTTAGATTCACAGTCGGTGCTACTTGCCAAAAAGGGCTTTGTAGATAGTGGTGTCGGTGTGAGACGAGTGAGAGAAGCAAACGTTATAGCAGGGATAACCCAAAGGCATAGTCTTGCCGTAAGGTAAAGCCAGTTTAGTTCCCAAAATCCTACGACCTTTAGGGGATTGAGGGGGAACAAAACGTATAAAAATATATTCCCTGCTGTAGGTGAGACTGATACCAGTAGCGAGGTAGAACAGAAACAATCAAACTGATTCGTTTTTACGGAGCGCTTCGGTTAAAGAATTCCTGCCTAATGGTGTTACTCAGCTAGCTGGTCTAATTATCAAGCATTTCAAGCATTTTGATTTGCTCAAGCAATCTACGCAAGAAACGCTTGGTGGAATTCACCCGGTGCTATTTTTTCTACGCTTGTTGCTCTCGCAAGAGAGGTGCTTATGCAGCGCAAAGACAACCTAAAAAGTGTCTACTTGATGTTCAAAATTGCGAAGTGGATCTCGCATATTGGTGTCTAAAATAAGGAGGTGAAAAGCTATGGCACCTGCAACGTTTTCCCGGTTTATTCGTTTCTTGCAAGAAGAATTGGCAATTTCCAATGGTTCGATTAAGATTGCTTTACGGCATCGCGAGCAAGATCCGGGACCATTACCAATGATTCTTTGGCAATACGGTTTGGTGACGTTGGAACAATTAGAGAAAATCTATGACTGGCTGGAATCAGCTTAGGATGGAGTATTTCGCTCAATATTCGAGCGTTATGTTAGAGCGATTACGTTCGGGGGTAATGGGCAAGTATAGGCGCATTCCCCTAAGATTTGGCTATTTTCCATACATCACTCAAGCAAGCGGGTTTAATAAACAACCCGCTTTAAATTTAAGATTTAAGATTTGAGATTTTAGATTTATTTTTTTATTTTATATCATGAGTAAAGGTTGTATATAGTTTTTATGCTGTAGGGGCGGGTAATACCTGCCAATTAAGTGCAACCATGAGATATCTCTTTAAACCCGCCCCAGTGTATACTAAAAATGCAACCAAACATGATATTATACCGTTTTCCCATGAATGCGAAACACAAGGGGAAGGGGCGGGTTTAGTTAAATTGAAAGAAAGTATCAAAGGTTACTGGTAAAACCCGCCCCTACAATTGGTACATGTTGATGATAAGCATTATCAAGGGAAATTGGTATTACTTCTAGCCCCTAGTCCCTAGCTATCAGATGGCAATAAAATCGGCAATCTGCAATCTAAAATCTGCAATTGTTTCGGTCGCTGCTTCTGTATTTTGAAACAAAACAGTGAAGGCTCCAGCACCTAGTTTTTCTTGAGGCCACATGCGGTAGCAAGGAATTTGAGTTAAATGGGATTGATAAGCCGATAAATGGGGAACTTCTACCGGCTGAAACTGGGGAAATTTTTTCAAGAACCACTCGCAAACTGCTTCATTTTCTTCGGGTGAATAAGTACAAGTCATATAAGCTAAATATCCTTGCGGCGCGACAACCTGAGCAGAATTTGCTATAATCCGTTTTTGTCTATTTGAACATTGATTAATTGCAGATGGGTGAAAACATCCGGGGGCTTTGCCGCCTTTAGCTAGCAAAGATTGACCCGTACAAGGAGCATCTACGATAACCAATTGGCTAGTTTTAGCAAAGGTTGTCGCCAAAATGCTCGAATCTCGATTAGCTACAAAAGAGGGATGAATCTGACAGCGTTTTAAATTAGAAATGAGCATTCCCAGCCGTTTGCCAATAACTTCGTTAGCAATGAGTAACTCTGGGTGCAAGCTGCTCCAAGCAAAGATACTCTTACCGCCAGGGGCAGCACACATATCTAAAATTAGCTGCAAAGGTGAAGATATAGTTAACAAAGTAGAAGCGGCAAAAACCGAAGAAAAATCGAGGCAATAAAAATAACCTGCCTCGTGCCAAGGATGCTGACCGGGTTTAGTATCTAAAGATAAGCGGTCAACAAAGGTGGGTTGCCAGGAAGTTGGCGATTCTACGGGGAACGGTAAAATATCTGGTTTGTCTTTACACCAAAGAATGCAGGGATGAAAAGTCTGAGGATGAATTAATGCTTCAACAAATCTTTCTCGCTCCGCTGAGTTGTCAAACAGACGCTGGCTGAGCTTTAGTAGTAAATTAGAGGGTTTTTCCATACTTGTATTAATTGAATGTATTAGCCGCAAAAGGCGGAGTTTTTCAATCCAGTTTTATCCCAGACTGGGAGGTTTTGATGGTA
>DNGJ01000534.1 GCA_003486305.1 Cyanobacteria bacterium UBA11371 | reverse complement strand
GGAATAGGCGTTGATGTTGCCGATTATATGCTAGAAGCTTGCCAGGAAAACTTTGCAGAAATCCCCAAATTAAAATACTGCACTCCCGACCAAATATCAGAAAAAATATCTCCCCAAAGTTGCGATCTAATCTTTTGCACCGAAACTTTAGAACATATCGGCAATCCAGCTAAAGTTTTAGATTTAATTCGACCTTATTGCCAGCCGGGAGCGCGGATGATTATTTCGGTTCCCATAGAAATCGGCCCATCGCTAATTTTAAAGCAAATGGGACGATATTTGGCTAATCTTAAAGGCGACTACGGCTACGAGCCATACGAGTTTAAAGAATTAATTTCAGCAGCGATTTTCTGGGATACTAATAGTTTCCCATCGTCGCACTCATTGCAGCAAGAATACACGGGACATAAAGGATTTGATTATAGAAAAATTGATAGATTGATCGGGGAAAAAGTCACAATAGAAAAAAAGATTTTTTCACCCTTTCCCTGGTTTGGCAATCTCCTCAACAGTACGGTAATTTGGGTATGTCGCGTTGATAAATAATAATTGATATCATGTCCGGTAGCAACGGTTGTGTAAGGGCTAATAGCTAATCGCTAATGGCTGATCTTTGGCAATTGACAAGCTCGCAATTAGCAATCGATACACTACCGATACCACCGGATATGATTATGAGATCTAAGGTGTTAAGGGTTAAAAACAAGCGAATCCGATTATTAGGTTTGGCAAGCGCCGCCTGCTTATTGGTGCTGCTGAGTGCAATCCCCGTGCGACTTTTAATCGCCCATATCCAAGCGCCTCAACCGCAAGCGATACTGACTTTAGGATCTTGGAGCGATCGCGAATATTTTACCGCCCAATTTGCCACCGCCCATCCGGATCTAGAAATCTGGGTTTCTACCGGCACGCCGCCGGAAAATGCTCGCCCCATCTTTCGCGCCTTTAACATCCCAGACTCGAGGGTGCATCTCGATCGCCGCGCCGTCGATACAGTCACCAACTTTACTACTTTGGTGGCAGATTTTAAACAGCGTCGCATTCAACACTTGTACTTGATTACATCTGACTATCACATGATGCGGGCAAAAGCGATCGCTACCATAATTCTCGGCAGCGCAGGCATCGCCTTCACCCCCGTCGCCGTACCATCTGACGCACCCCCCGAATCTTGGCTGCGTATCCTGCGCGACATCGGTCGTGCTATCCTGTGGTTTTTTACCGGACGTACAGGCGCGAGTCTAGGGGAGGAATTGCCATGAAGTGGCCTGCCAAGTATTGGATACCGGGTGCAGCGATCGCTGTCTTAATCGCTACCGAAGTGACGCTGCGACTGGCATTTGGCTTGGGAACCCCAGTTTTGATCCAAGCAGATCCCCAAACCGGGTATAGATTTAAACCGAATCAAAAAGTATTTAGATTTGGTAAAAAAGTTGAATACAACCAGTATTCGCAACGATCGGAACCGATTGCACCCGAAAAGCCGTCGAGAACACTGAGAATTTTAATGACAGGAGACTCCGTGCTAAACGGCGGCAATCCCACCGATCAAAGTCAAACGATCGCCGAATTATTTGAAGCAAAGTTAGCTGCATCCGGGCAAAAAGCCGAAATTCTCAACGCCTCGGCTGGTTCTTGGGGTATCGGCAACCAATTAGGATATCTGCGGGAATTTGGTACTTTTAAAGCCGATGCCGTCATCGTGCAAATCGGCACTCACGATCTGACTCAACCGAAGAGCAATAGCACTAGCGTTGGCAATCACCCAGCTTATCCCACACAAGCACCCCCCTTGGCAATTGTTGATGCTTGGACTCGCTATCTTTGGCCTGCCTTAGCTGGTAAATTAGGGCTTAATTCATCGGGAGCGGATTTTTCAGCTTCGCCTACCTCCCAAGATCCGGATAAACAGTATCAGCAAAACATGCACCTGCTCAAAGAGATAGTTAAGTTAGTTCGCAGCAAGAATATCCCCGTTTTTGTCCTGTTCACGCCGAATCAGGACGATTTGATCCCCAAGACTAGCATTCCCAAGTACAAATCCGAGTTTTTGCGGTTGCTGTTGACCTTGCAGGTTCCTATCATTGACTCTCATAAAGCCTGGTCAACCTTGCCGCCAACAACAGTAGAAACTTACTTTCGAGATGAAGTGCATTTGAGCGTGGCAGGCAATGGTGCGATCGCCCTTGAGTTGTTTGGGCAACTTTGCGAAAGTCGTCGGTTACCCGCCTGCGCTCCCTTAGGGCGAAATCCTTCGCCAGGTAGTCGTTGAACAATCTTGCAGCAACGAGGAGCCTTTGGGAATGAGTTAATCGCGAGTAAAACGCCGATCTAGATGTATACAGTCTATGGGGATTAAAATCCGGAATCTTGACGGAGGACTTTGTAGTGGCCTAAATAAAAGTTTCATTAGAGGTCACAGGCAGAAAGAAGCAGAAAGCTTTTCACCAACCCTGCCTTGAAAGCCCCAGATCTTTAAATCGGGGAGGATAGCAGCACCCGAGTTGGTAGAAAATCGTCGATCGTTAGTTTCGTTTTTGACCTCGCAGAAATTTTTAGGGCATGATAATTGGGACTTTATAGGAGGGGGGTATAAATTGTACCAGTCCGCGACTCATAAGCAAGGTGGCATCGGCAATGATAAAGCTCAAAAAATACAGCCTTCGATTAGACTGTCGATTATTACCCAGTTTTATCCGCCCGATTACGCCGCTACCGGACAGCTAATCGAAGAGCTAGCCAATCAGTTAAAAAATCAAGGCGTACAGATCCACGTTTTTACAGGACAACCGGGTTATGCCTTCCAAAAAAAATCAGCGCCTAGCATCGAACGAAAAGACCAACTGCTGATTAGGCGATCGCGCACCGCCAGACTTTGGCCCAAACGAATTCGCGGCAAAGCCATCAACGGCCTTTTATTTTGCCTGCGTTCCGCATTCCACTTACTCAAAAGCTGCTGGCGGGGCGATGTTTTGCTCCTCACCACCGCACCGCCGTTTTTACCGTTGCTGGGCTATTTAGCTCACCTGATCTTTAAGCTGCCCTACGTTTGTTTGCTCTACGACTTGTATCCCGATGTCGCCGTCGAACTGCAAGTCATCCCCGAAACCCACTGGATGGTTCGCTTTTGGAACCTCGTTAACCAAGAAATCTGGAAAAATTCCTCTGGGATCGTTGTCCTCAGCCCCAGCATGGAAAAGCGGATCGTGGCAAAATGCCCAGAGGTCGCTGACAAAATTGCCGTAATTCACAGTTGGGCCAATCCAGATTTGATCGTACCCCTGCCAAAACAAGATAATTGGTTTGCCCACAAGCACAATTTAGTTGACAAATTTACCGTTCTCTACTCCGGCAACATGGGGCGCTGTCACGACATGGAGACGATCCTGGAAACGGCAAGTTTGCTGCGAAATGAGCCAATCCAGTTTGTCTTTATTGGCGACGGTGCCAAGCGGAAAATTTGCATGGAACAAGCCGAAACCTTGGGCTTGACCAATTGTTTATTTTTGCCTTATCAAGACAAAAAATACCTTCCCTACTCTCTTACTGCTTGTGACTTATCTTTAGTCAGCATCAGTCCGGGAATGGAAGGATTGGTTGCTCCGAGCAAACTTTACGGTATCTTGGCAGCAGGGCGTCCGGTAGGGGTAATCTGTGAAGAACATTCCTATTTACGCCAGCTGATAGACGACGCCGATTGCGGTGCGGCTTTCCAGAATCATGATGCCGAGGGGCTAGCTGAGTATATTCGCCACTTAGCTAAAGATCCCGAACTGGCGCATCAGATGGGTAAAGCGGGGCGGCGCTACCTTAAATCAAACTTCACGCTGGAAATTATTGCTAAACAATATTCCAAGATGCTGTACCAAGCATTGCGCGACAATGTAGAACCTTCTGGTTCTATCGTCGTTGAGCAAATTCAGTAGTTAATCAAAATTCAGGGTGCCCTATTTTGATTCAGGATTAAGGCGGCTCATTTCCCAAGTTGTGTAAGTTCCGATCGGACTCCATATTATATAAGGGACTAGCAATAAAGCCGCCCACCCGGAAATTTGCCAAACTGTTAAGGTAAGCAAGACACCCAAAATGGCACCAACTCCCCCGACAATAGTGCCTGCTTGAAGACTGCGAAGCCTTAACATTACTGGGTTAAATGCGACAATCGCAATTTCGACTAAAAGGTAAAAGCCCATCAGCAGCCAGGTTCTAGGGCTGCCTGGGTCTTTTTCCCAGACAATATAAGCAGACCAAGCACCGCAAATAAAAATAATTGTCCAAATAATCGGGATGGCAGGTTCAAAAGTTAGCCACTTCGGACGCTGCAAGCGTTTGAACCACTTGACATCATTCGGCGTAATTATGTTACTACCCAGCGCCACTAAAAAAGTAACCGCGCCAATTACCATCCAGGATCTAATCATATTCCCAGCCGCTTCTTGCACCGCATCTGTTGCGATTGTGTCAGTTTCAGGCGCGAGTTTAATCAGTCGCTGGTGGGAATTGCGATCGCATCACACCGCGATCGCCTTTTAATCGCGAGTTTTTGAAGATAGCGAATGGGGATAAAAACTTTATCTATGCATGAGAAGATGCTTTCTTTTTCCTTAAAAGCCAGCCAAAACCCAGCATACTTAACCCAAAAACCGTACCAGGTTCCGGCACAGAAGTTGGCGGCGGTGTAGGATCTGTACGCCGCGAAACCGTTCCGCTTCCACTTCCTATTGTGAAAGGTTCACCAGGGTTAAAAGGCAGTTGATAAGTAAAAGATAATCCAGTTGACGAGCCGAACAAAGTAAAGAAACCAGGAAAAGGAGGACCGAAAGCATTAAATGTGGAGAACGCGAAACGAGCAAGTTCGCTCCCTCCCGGAATCAAAACCAGCCGCCCAGACGGTTCAGTAACAATTTCACCCGTAGTAAATTCTAAAGGCAGACAAGCTGGAAACACGCGACAATCCAATCTCAAATCAGAGCGGGTATAAGTCTTATTTGCAAATTTAAAATTGAATTCTGTTACGTCGAAAAAAGGCTGAAGCACTGGAGCAGGAGCAGTGTTATCGTAGCTGAAAAAACCACTATATTGGTTGCCAATTAACGTGCCGCTAGAGATATTTACAGTGAAATCATAGGTGATAATAGCAGCTTGAACTGAGGGAGTTTCCATCACAGCTAAGCTTAAAACTGTTCCAGCAGTTGCTAATGCCAATTTTTTGTAGATACTGTTAGCCATACTTTCTCCTTCAATTTGAGGTGATATCTGTCCTTGGTGGATTTCGTGTGGTTATAGTGCGATCGCATCACACCGCGATCGCCTTTTAATCGCGAGTTTTTGAAGATGGCGAATAGGGATAAAAACTATCTTCTAGGTATTGGAGGATACTTTCTTTTTCATCAAAAGCCAGCCAAAACCTAGCATACTTAGCCCAAAAACTGTACCTGGTTCCGGCACTGAAGTTGGAGGCGGTGTAGGAGTTGTACGCAACGAATACGTCACCGTTCCTCCACCTTGACTAATAGTATTTTGAGGAAACCGATCGAAGAGCCAAAATGAAAAAATAGAGTTTGGATAGAAATTAATAAAATATGACCCAATTCCGACTGTACTATAATCTGTCAATTCAAATTGCACTTTATCGAGTTCTCCTCCTGGTATATAGTATGGTCTGCTTAAATTTTCGTCTACAACAGCTTTAGGATTGGTAAATGTTAGGTAAGAAACAGGAGGAAAAAGGGAATACCGCGTAGCGTAGCGTATATTGTTTTCTGTGTAGGTTTTACCAAGAAATTCAAAACTGAAGTCTGACGGCGCGAAATAAGGATAGAAAAGTGTTCCAGCTAAACCGCTAGGTTCTGAATCATTGTAGCTGAAAAAACCACTGTATTGGTTGCCCAACAAAGAACCGCTAGTGATATTCACAGTAAAATCATAGGTGATAATAGCAGCTTGAACTGAGGGATTTTCCATCACAGCTAAGCTCAAAACTGTTCCAGCAGTCGCTAATGCTAATTTTTGGTAGATACTGTTAGCCATACTTATCTGTCCCTACTGATTTCATCCTTTAGGTAGATGCCGAATGTGTGTTTTGCAATCAGCGCTCAGCATTTCCTTTCACACATTCAGCACCTAGATGTCAATAGTAGAAACCCTGATGTTGATTATCAAGATTTTTGCGGCATTTTCATCGAAAGTTCACAAATCAGGGTGTTTTATGAAGGAAATAAATGTAAAGAAGTGCTAAGGCAACAGCTAGGAGAATTTCCAACCTATTCTGTACTTACGTATTTATACGGTGATACTTTGTAAGTAGCGTTGCGATTGACATCGGGGCTACACAAACAAAAGCAGCCTGGGCGGGTGATGGAAGCGATCGTATACTCTCTGCACTTAATTATTGATTCAAATCGAGGACTTTGTAAGACTGATTTTGGAAAGCGATCGCAAACTTAGATGATTTTTTTATCGGCACCACCCAATAGTCTATTGAATAGCGAAGTTGCAATTTTTTTACATCTTCATCTTCAAGTTCGTTATAGAGGTCGCGCAGTTTTCTTCTAGCCTTTAAATGATTCAGTCCATCTTCAGTAATGTCCAGACCAAGTGCATTAAGACGTTCTGCCCAAACTTCTACAAATGGTCTATCCCAAAGCATTGCAGCAGCATCATTCCAATTTACGAAAACTGAACGTTTCGCCAAAGCCCGAAAATGAGTCCAATTACCCCAATTGGGCGGATTAAGAAATACGGCATCTTTAGAAGTCTTTAATCTTGCCCAATCGGCAAGTTGTTCGTAAACGTATGGGGGTCTTCCAATCAGCGTATCCTTTATATTGCCACTCTTTGCTAATTCCTTCCCAAAGTTTGTCACCCCTATCAACAGAACCAAAACTGTTATAATTAAAGACAAATTTTTATAATTTTCCAAGCCAAAGATAAAGTACCTGACTGGTTTTACGAAAGCAGCAATCAGGAAAAATCCAATAACATAAATAATATAGGATTCAACCATAGGATGCAAAATTATAATACTTACAGCGAAAGCTGCTACATAAATATACCGCCGTTGACCGCTTCGATTTTCTTCAATTCCAATTCCGCAAATGGAAACTAAGGCAGTTCCCGCAATGCAATACCACAAATCGGTACCTCTTACCGGATGCATCACCAGCATAGACGGCAACTTTGCCACATAAGCTGCTAAGACGGCATAAAGCAACCAAATTATGCTAACTAAAGTGCAAGTTGTGACAAATTTAAATACTTTCTCTAGCTTGTGCTTATTTTTGTAGACTAGAGCCACAACTATAAACAGTAAAACACCAAATTTAGCCATGCCTTTTGGACTCCAGACATGGGGATAAAAGTGCCAGGGGTAAAATAGCTGACAAGCAATCAGCCACAAATCGTTATTAGTAGAAGTTCGGCTGAACGCAGAGAAAGTATGCACTATAGCTGGCGAAGCTAATATTAAAAATAGCCCAAAGGCGGCGAGCCACTTCTTCCATTGCTGCCGGTAATTTACATCTAGAATAAAAACTGCCCCGCAATAGGTTATTGCATAAACTCCATACATGCTATTCAAATTAAAACCAATGGCTAACCAAATAGCCCATGCAATTGGACGCGCCTTATAAAACGATGCAATTGCGAGTAATAAAAAAGGAATTGATAAGCCAGTTTGCTCAAGATAACTCGTTACTATTGTGCCTTCTCCCAGAATGGGTTTTATTCCCACTGCGAACATAGCCATTGTGCCAAAAATCGCCAGCCAAGAATCCGGCACAAAGGTTTTGGCAAGATTTCCAGCAGCGTAAAGTAATAATACTTTTTGTACCAAAAAAATGCATAAAAATAATGGATCTAGCGGGATATAACGATTAGCCAGAGCAACTAAAGGCCATAATTGAGAAGAATAGTTAGGCAAGGTAGCTACAAATGGATCGTTGGGATAAAGCGAAGTGTCGTTGAGTAAGTTGACTAGGGGTATTTGTAGGGATTGGTTAGCGTAATAAATATAGTATTTGTTAATTAAAAATGTACTTATTAACAAGGCTAATAATGTAAGTAAGTAAAAAATATTAGGACGAAATAAAGTAATTTTAAGCTTTTGAAAAAGTACTTGTGCAGGTTGCTTATCTGGCATAATTCCTGATTATCAGCTAAGTGCTAATTTGGACTGTAGCAGAGAATTTGAGTTACTCGCTGCCCATTTTATAACTCAATATCGAGGTAAGCGCAAATAGTTATAACGTTACCAAATCGGGTGAATTAACTCGCATTTCCTGAGAATAGCCGATGCGCTGACTCGTTCCCTAAAGTTTGGTAAAGCAACCCCACCGGGATCTTGACGCCTGTCCCCAATCCCGCTATGCTCTCTCTTTAAGGTTGCTTTAGTTTAACGACAGCAGCCGTCCACCCAAAAATCTAGTACCGCTGCCCAAAGCTGCTGAAACAGCAATGGACAGCATGACCCCCAAACTGATGTAGCAGCCTGGAGGCTAAATGAGAATTTTAACATTCTCTGTAGCCACCCTGCGAAAGTGCTGCCTGCGGGGTGGCTAGATTTTTTGGATTTCCAAGCCAAAAAACAGGAGAATCTATCATGGCAGAAGAGTTTTTGTCGGACTCTACTTGATCTGCGCGTCCTAATTCTGACGCCTTTGAACCGGAACGGGAAGCCGTGGATTTTATGATTGTCGGTTCCCGCGAGGGGGTGATGGCAGAAATCCGCAATTTTTACGCAATGGGATTTGCTCAACCTGATGAGTGGAGTCCTTTGACGCCACTACCTAATTCGGATCGGCTGATGACTATCCTGATTCGCTACCGGAAACCAGGATCTACCGATTCATCGAGTCGGAAGTCGGGACGGTAAAATCGCGACGGTAATTGGTAATTGGTAATTGGTGATTGGTACAGAAGTTACGCAGGGATACTCAACGGTGCGTTACGAAGAAAGCTAACGCACCCTACATGTAGCAGCCTACTCTTGACAATTACCCATTACCCATTACCCATTACCTATTACCTGTTTTCTGCTGGCTGTTTTAATTGTTCAAATAGCATCAGTGCAGATTGCCAAACTAAATAACCTTGGCGAGAGAGGTGCAATCCATCGGTAGTCAATTCTGGGCGCAGGTTACCTTGTTCGTCGCCAAAGAGCGGATATAGATCTAAATAGTGTACGCCTTCTTCGGATGCGATCGCTGCCAATTTCTCGTTGATCGCCTGAATCCGACTGTTGGGAATCGCGAGTAAGCGTGAGCGTCCTTCCCAAGTTGTTTTTTCACCGCCGTGGGGTAAAATCGACTGCACGACAATTTGCGCTTCTGGATGGTTGCGTTGCAATCGTTGGATGATTAACCGCTGATTCGACAAAATTTTATCGTCGTCATAGCCGCGAATCAAATCGTTAATGCCAATCAGGACAAAAATCGTTTCTGGCTGAGTACGCTCAAATAGTTTTAACCGCTTTAACAAACCTTCGCTAGTTTCCCCAGAAATTCCCTGATTTAGCCAAGTTTTGTCCTTGGGTAACAAATCCGGGGGAAACCACATACTCAAAGAATCGCCAGCCAAGATAATTAAATGCTCAGGTTGGTTTTGAGCGGCTGCATTGGCTTCCTGCTTCATAATCGCCATCCATTGATTGTAAGTCAGCTGGTGACGCGGCCCCAACCCAGACGGTAAGGTGGGTGTTTCCGGCGCTAAACTCTGTTGAGCGGTTGAGGCGCTGATGGGAAAATCGATCGGAGACAAGTAATCTTTCAGTAGCAGGATAACTGCCAACATCAGTAAAGCGTTAGCAGCTAAGGATAGGTAAGCCCAATTAGGAATGGTTTTCGAGCGATGATACCGCCGATTGTATTTCACACGGTTGGAATCGGATGGGAAACGATCTGCCTTTTGATTTTGCATCTTTAATATATACGTCCGCAATTCTCGATTCCCAGTTTGGGGAGAATTGCGGACAAATGTTGCGAGTTTACTTTGAAACTTTCCAGATAGATGCAGGCTATTGACGAGTGTTGGTAAGACTTAAACCCGAAGCAAATTCTTCGCCGTAACCTTCTTCGCCGTGTTCGTTGATATCGAGTCCTTGTTCTTCGACGATTGGTTTGACGCGCAAGGGCATAAACAGCGCTAAAATCTTGAGGATGACAAAGGTGCCAATGGCGGCAAAAATATAGGTCGCGATCGCACCAACAAACTGTTCCCACAATTGACCCGGATTGCCGAACAGCAAGCCGTTGTCTCCTGCCGAGTTAACGGCTTTGGTGGCAAAAATCCCCGTCAGTAAGGCTCCTATTGTACCACCCGTGCCGTGGATGCCAAAAGTATCCAAAGAGTCGTCAAACTGTAGCTTTGCCCGCAAGCTGACTGCATAGAAACAGCAAACCGAGGTAATCGAACCGATCAAAATCGCACCAACTGGGGTGACGTATCCGGCGGCGGGGGTAATGCCTACCAATCCTGCCAAGAAACCGCTAGCAATTCCGACTGCGGTTGGTTTTGCTCTCAGCACCCATTCCACAATCATCCAGGTTAACCCGCCAGCAGCAGTAGAAACCATCGTGGTGACAAATGCAACCGTTGCCAAGCCGCCTGCTGCTAAGGCGCTACCGCCGTTAAAGCCAAACCAACCAAACCACAGCAATCCGATACCGAGTAAAACGTAAGGTACGTTATGGGGTGCGGCGGGTCGATCTGGGTAGGTTTTGCGCGGCCCGATCATCCAGACAGCAACGACTGCGGAGACGCCGGAACTGATATGTACGACTGTTCCGCCCGCAAAGTCAAGCGCACCTAATGCGCCAATCCAGCCTTTGCCCCAAACCCAATGTGCCAAGGGAGAGTAGATAAAGGTAGACCAGAGCAGCATAAACCAAAAGTATGCTTTAAAACTGATCCGTTCTACAATTGCACCGGAAATCAAGGCTGGGGTGATGATGGCGAACATCATCTGGTAGACCATGAAGACTTGGTGGGGAACTGTTCCCGCATAACCGATGGGGTCGGGTTGGTCAGCGGCGACGTTGTTCAAAAACACCCAGTCTAAGCCACCAATGAATTGTTCTATACCTTGAGCAAAGTTGTTGGTATTGAGGTTTTCTTTGGTGACATCGAAGGCGAGACTGTAGCCCCACAGCGTCCAGGTGACGCCGACGAGAGCCATCAGCAGCAAGCTCATCATCATCGTGTTGAGGACGTTGCGCGATCGCACCAATCCTCCGTAGAAAAACGCCAGCCCCGGTGTCATCAACAACACCAGTGCCGAAGATATCAACATCCAAGCCGTATCGCCGGTATCGATCTTAGGCGCTGCCTCGGTTGCCGGAGACGCTTCTTGACGCGACGCATCGGGGGGCGCAATTGGCGCGGGCGCTATCACTCCTGGCGGAGCCGGACTTGGCAACCCGGATGGTGCTGTCGAATCGGGTACAGTCAGTCCTGGTGTGGGACTTAACGTTGCCTCTGGTGACGGCGAAATTGTTGCCGGTGCTGTCAGTCCTGGGGTAGGATTTAACGTTGCCTCTGGTGACGGCGAAATTGTTGCCGGTGCTGTCAGTCCTGGCGTGGGACTTAACGTTGCCTCTGGTGACGGCGAAATTGTTGCCGGTGCTGTCAGTCCTGGCGTGGGATTTAACGTTGCCCCGGGTGACACCGTTGCGGGTGCTGTCAGTCCTGGGGTGGGAGTTAAAGCTGCCCCGGGTGACACCGTTGCGGGTGCTGTCAGTCCTGGGGTGGGAGTTAAAGCTGCCCCGGGTGAGGGGGAAATTGTTGTTGGCGCATTCAGTCCGGGTGTTGGACTGACAGTGGGCGATGCATCTTGGGCAAATACATTGCCCGACACGATGCCGCCTAGCAGACACAGCGCGATTATGCCTGCAACTAAAACTTTTCTTAACACCTGCTCTGTTCCTTCAAGACAAACGAGTTGGGCGAATGACTTTCATTCAACTTCTCGGTAATTTAGCTTACTGTATTTATCTATACATTAAGTATTAAAAAAATATTATAAAATCCGCTTCCCTATTGATATTTTTGCTATGAGAGTCGATTTATAAAATTAAGGTTAAATTAAGTAACATTTTTCTGGTAATGTGCTTTGCAGGCGGAACGACGCTCAAGCGCCTACTACGAACAAATGACAAAAAATACCCGCCTTTTATGCTTACTTTTAAGTCAGCTTTCTTAGCGGGTAACGTTGAGTTTAATTTGTCAAAAATAGCAGGTGTTAACCCCAACTGAAATAGGCGATTTTAGAGCGTTTTTGGCAGATAAATCAGCCGGTCATCCCCTTATGTTTGCTAGGAAAAGCGCCGGAACTGCTAGACATGCCGCCAGCGCCTGCTTCTTTGAGGAAGCCGCTGTATGCTTCCATGCCGTGTTCGCCAACATCCAAGCCGACGAATTCCTCCTCCGGGGAAACGCGGATACCTAAAGTAGATTTAAGCACCAGCCAGAAGATGCTACTGAGGAGAACTGTCATCCCTCCCACGGAGAGAATGCCGATAATTTGAGGGATTAAACTTGTAAAGCCGCCACCTGCAAATAACCCGTGGGGGCCAACTGGTTTGCCGTCAAGACCAACCATCCAAGGATAGCCACCGGGACCGACTGCAAACAAACCAACAGCCAAGGTGCCCCAGACGCCGCAGACGAGGTGAACAGCGATCGCACCAACTGGGTCGTCAATTTTGAGTCTATCAACGAAGGTGACTGCGAAGACTACCAGAGTCCCCGCCACAATGCCGATAATCGCAGAGTTACCCACGGAAACCCAGGCACAGGAAGCTGTAACTCCGACTAAACCAGCCAATACACCGTTAATAATCATCGAAAGGTCGGGTTTGCCGAGATACAGCCAAGCTGCGACGGTGGAAGCCACAGCGCCAAAGGCAGCAGCGGTGTTGGTGGTGATGGCAATGTGTGCGATCGCGCCCGGATCTACAGCCATTGTAGAACCAGGGTTGAAACCAAACCAACCCAACCACAAAATTAAACAGCCCAAGGTAGCAATGCTCATATTGTGACCGGGCATGGCTACGCTTTCACCGTTTTGGTATTTACCCAAACGGGGGCCTAAAAATGCCGCACCCATCAAAGCCGCCCAACCTCCCACCGAGTGTACAACGGTTGAACCGGCAAAATCCCAGAAACCCATATCTTGCAGCCAGCCGCCGCCCCAGATCCAGTGTCCGGTAATCGGGTAAGCAATTCCCACCAGCAAGACGCTGAAGATTAAAAAATCAACAAATTTAATTCGTTCTGCTACTGCACCAGAAACAATGGTCGCTGCGGTTCCGGCAAATACCAGTTGGAAAAAGAATTTTGCCAGCAGGGGTACGCCCGTCCAGTTAAGGGCGCTGAAAATGCCTTGATAAGCTGCTCCCGTTGCTGGACTGTTATCTGCTCCGATCAGGAAAAATCCGCCACTGGTGCCGAAGAAATTATTGCCATCGCTGAACATCAAGCCAAAACCAATTACCCAATAAGCAATCGTTGAAAGGCCAAATACGATTAAGTTTTTGGCGAGAACGTTTACGGCATTTTTCTGACGGCATAACCCGGTTTCCAACATACAGAAACCAGCGTTCATAAAGAACACCAACATGCCAGCAACCATCACCCACATGGTGTCCAAGCCGACTTTCAAATCTCTTTGCGCCTGGGCGACGCTTTCTAGGGTAGGCGCGTCTTGAGCGATTCCGGCATAACTCCACGCCAGTACAATTAAAAAGGCGAGGGGGAAGCAGGCTTGCCAAGTGGGAGATAGCCGCTGGATAAATTTCCAGCTACTCGAAATTAGGGATTTTTTTGTGATTTTCCCCTTTCTCTTTTTGGTTCTATAAGACATACTCGCGTCCTGGTTTCTTTCTATTCAAACGACTTTTAACGACTTTGGGGTAAAGTCGCTAATTCCTCAAGTCAACTCAGCAGTGAATTACGTTTAGATTGAAGCTACTTCGGCTACCAATCTAAATATTTGTTCTGTACTACAGCCACTCAATTATTGCTAGAATAACGGGTTTTGGCTGTTGAAATGTAATTTACGACACAACCTAACAATAAGCAAGCAATCTTTCAATAATTATGCTTGTTTAAATGTTAGCCATTGTAGCGCGATGTAAAGATAAATTAATGGCTGCGGGGAATAAAAAACTGTAAGTTAAGATACAGTTTTTCCCTGGCCTCAGTGCTAAAAATACAGATTTTTTTAGGGCATCTCGGCTAAGTATTGCTGATAACCCAAATGGGAAAGACGAGCTTGCTTGTCCATTACGGATTGGGTTAAGCTTTGACGATATTGTTGCACCCGCTCTAGTAATTCTGCTTGGTGAGAAGCCAAAATCTGTACGGCTAACAACCCGGCATTTTTGGCATTGCCAATGGCGACGGTGGCGACGGGAATTCCGGCAGGCATTTGGACAATCGAATATAGGGAATCAACGCCTTGTAAGTGACGGCTGGGTACGGGTACGCCAATCACTGGCAAGGGGGTGAGAGATGCAACCATACCTGGTAGGTGGGCAGCGCCGCCAGCACCCGCGATAATAACTTTTAAGCCGCGCTGATGGGCAGATTGGGCATATTCTACCATACGTTCCGGGGTGCGGTGGGCAGAGACGATGGCGACTTCGCAGGGGATTTGGAATTCTTCGAGGATAGCGATCGCTTCCTTCATCGTAGGCAAGTCGGAATCGCTGCCCATGATAATACCGACTAAGGGGGAATTGGTCATTGGTGAAGTGTAAAGAGTCAATCCTTAGATATTCTTACAAACGATGAGCGATTTCTAGCAAATGACTCTCGATCTTGATATTTTCAATGCTCGCCTGTTAGGTTACGAAGGCTTGCAGATGATTTTGGTCGATCGCATCGGCAAAATTAAGGAAATTCTGCCGATGGATACGGTTAGCAAACGAGTTGCACCAACCGACCTCAAAGGTTTAAATGTAGCGGGGGATTGGATTTCACTTGGTGGTGTGGATTTACAGATTAACGGGGCGCTGGGTTTGCCATTTCCCGATTTAATTGCTAAAAATGCCGATAAATTGCCGGAAATTTGCCAATTTCTTTGGGAACAAGGCGTAGATGGATTTTTACCAACTCTGGTTACCACTTCAATCGAGAAAATTCAGCAAAGTTTAGCCGTTTTGACCGATTTCGCCGCCAAACAACAAGAAGATGCATCGACGGCGAAGGTGCTGGGGGTGCATTTAGAAGGGCCATTTCTCAATCCCCAAAAGCGAGGAGCGCACCCGGCTGAATTTTTATTACCACTAACAATAGATAATGTCAAGCGGGTTTTGGGAGATTATGCCGAGATTGTGAAAGTGATGACTTTAGCGCCGGAGTTGGACTCGACGGGGGAGGTGATAGGTTATTTGCGATCGCTTGGCATTACGGTGAGTTTAGGCCACTCGATGGCAACGGCGGCACAAGCGCAACAAGCGTTTGAGTTGGGGGCGAGGATGGTTACCCATGCTTTTAATGCTATGCCACCATTGCACCACCGGGAACCGGGGTTGTTAGGTGCTGCTTTGATTCACGAACAGGTTTGGTGTGGATTGATTGCAGATGGCGAGCATGTCAGTCCGATAATGCTAGATTTGCTGCTGCGGATTAGCAGATCCCCCCATGCCCCCAATGCCTTGGGGAGTTGTGTTTTCTTAGTCAGCGATGCGCTTGCACCCTTGGGGTTACCCGATGGAATTTACCCTTGGGATACCCGCGAGATTTCGGTAAAAAATGGCACGGCGAGATTGCCCGACGGTACTCTAGCGGGAACTACGCTACCGCTGTTGGTGGGCGTGGAGAATTTAGTCAAATGGGGGATTTGCCAAGTGGAAGAAGCGATCGCGCTGGCGACAGTGGCACCGAGACGGGCGATTGGGTTAATCCTCCGAAAGAGCGATCGCCGCCACGAAATCCCAACCAAAAAAGACAAAAAAAACTGCGATTACCTGGGTCAACCTGCCGATCAACTGTTACGCTGGCATTGGCAAAAATCGACATCATCACTCACCTGGCAGCGTTTGCAAAAATTAAGCCAGAACAAGTAACTTTCGGGAAATACTGATGCCTGGATTGTAGCTAGTGGGTATTCTGTAATTATTAAGAAAACCCAGGAAGCGCGATGTTTATTCAAACGCTTGCTACAGATCCGCTCCTATTTTTCACGATAGAATTGCAAGAAAAGCTAATATAGGATTTTTACGATCCATTAGCCATTAGTAGGGGAAGAGAGCATTTGCGATAGCCCTTACACGCCATTAGCCGCTATGCACGAGATAACTAGCAACTTGGGTTATTTAGCGAAATTTTCCCAGCCTTAAAACCGCTAAAAGATAGCCCATTTGGTTTTTTTGCCTTGATGATTCTGTTTATCAGTCCGGGATTCTCTGAGGGATTGTACGCGATTTCAAATGTAGTTATCGCCACAGCGAGTGGCGCTGGCTGAATTTGGATGCCCCAGCGATCGCGGACAATGGTAAATTGAAACGTTGGGAACAGTGCAGCAAAATCCAACGTTATGAACGCAGTTGACGATAAAACGATTGTTCGAGAATACTTCAACGCTATCGGTTTTGACCGCTGGCGGCGCATCTACGGCGACGGGGAGGTTAACAAAGTTCAGTTAGATATCCGCCAAGGACATCAACAAACAGTCGATACCTTACTAGACTGGCTAAAATCCGATGGTAATCTAGCAGGACTATCCATCTGCGATGCTGGATGCGGCGTCGGCAGTCTCAGTATTCCCCTCGCTGAAGCTGGTGCTAAAGTTTACGCCAGCGACATCTCGGAAAAAATGGTGGAAGAAGCGAAGGAAAGAGCAAAAAATGTTTTGGGTAATGGGGATAATCCTACCTTTGCGGTGCAGGATTTAGAAACTCTCAGCGGTCGCTACAATACCGTAGTTTGTCTGGACGTTTTAATACATTATCCCCAAGAAAAAGCCGCTGAGATGATCGCCCATCTCGCATCTTTGGCAGAATCTCGCCTGATTCTGAGTTTTGCGCCTAAGACCTTTGCTTACAGTTTGCTGAAAAAAATTGGCGATTTCTTTCCAGGTCCTTCTAAAGCGACTCGCGCTTATCTACACCGGGAAGCGGATATTATTAAAATACTGGAAAGTAATGGTTTTACCATCGGTCGCAAGGCGATGACGAGTACCCGCTTTTATTTCTCCCGCATGTTGGAAGCAACTCGCAAGTAAGTTTGCATTCAAGGGCACAACTTTGCACAACACGGATTTTTAACTCGGATGCATGGATTTATCGGCGATATAATGATGCGTGTAAGTTGGCAATCTGTGTTGTGCTTTAGTTCTTCTGAAAATCTGCAATCTCAAATCTAAAATCTAAAATTCTTATGACTCAGATTTTTATGGCGATCGCATCCATCCTAGCAGGTCTAGCCGTCGCTGCTGGCGCTTTCGCTTCCCACGCTTTAAAGGATAAACTCACCGAACGGGCTATCGAAATTTTTGAGACTGCGGCTCGCTATCAAATGTATCACGCTCTGGCACTTTTATTAGTCGCGTTGCTGTTAACTCGCGTCGAGACACCGCCTTTATTTCTCAACGCAGCAGGATTTGCTTTCATCGCCGGAATTGCGATTTTTTCCGGTAGTTTATATGCCCTCAGTTTATCCGGTATCAAATGGTTAGGCGCAATTACCCCCATCGGCGGTGCAGCATTTATGATTGGCTGGGGTTGTTTGGCTGTTGCGGCTTTTAACTTGAAATATTAATTTCTCTATCGTAGGGTGCGTTAACGCAGTGTAACGCACCATTTCTCTTACTGCAAAATAGCTCGGACGGGCAAGATGCCCATCCCACAAGAAAAATAACTTTAAAAACTAATAACTAATATGAAACCCAGGGTTATGGCCTATCCCTGGGTTTCGGTGTACCGCTATTTGCACGCGCCATTGCTTTTAAGCCAAGAATTCAATCTTTACATCGTCGTGTTCTACCACTTAAACTACCGGAGCATGTCGGGCGCTCCAGGCGGGATACGAACCCGCATCCGACGATAATAGATCCTTTGGCATTTGCTTTGGCATCCAGCGGTGAATGCTGAGTTTGGAGTAATAGTCTGAGTTTGAAACTGTGCCGAGTACGCTTAATTTTGCTCTGGATCTGACTGGGGCTAATACCAAAACTTCCACCGTTTGACGCAGCACTTCTTCTGCCTTCACTTGCACCCGATTCGACTCAGGTGGCAGTTGTTCGCCTTCCTGATCTTTGGGACGATAAGTGCGAGCAATTCCGCTAAACAATGCAGGTTTTTGTAGCGTTTGCTGAATCCCTGTCAGTTCTTGTACTGACTTGCTTTTAATGCCTTTTTCAATGGCAATAATTTGGTTCAGGCGTGCCATGACGCCTCCTTTTTTGATCTTGAGCTTGTAGTCATTGTAGTATAACGTATTTCATGGGTCAATAAATCCTCAAGAAACCCGGTTTCCGATCAAAATCTTGGGTTGGACAACGAAACACTTACGCAGAAACCGGGTTGATGTAACGCTTTTAAGGCACAACAGAAAAATTTCTGCCTTCGACTTCGGGTTTAGCTTGTGCCGCGTTGCTTCCCCCAGGGCGCGGAGGACGGTTCCTGACACCAGCCTCGGCGTCACCATCAGGAAAATCGTCATCGGGGGGATACCAGCGATATCGCTTCCAAAGGTGCGCTAAGGCTTGATAAATATCGAAAATTGCCCGTAAAAAGCCGTAAGCGCCCTCGGCAAGCAAAAAATAGATAAATTGCATGGCTCGACTTTCCTGTTTATATCATATTTTGATATAGTGTACAATAATATATCGTAGCTCGATATAAAGCGATGCAAGTCAAAATCGATCCAGAGAGTTTCCTACCCCTGAAACCGGCGGCGTTTCACATTCTGCTGGCGTTGGTGGATGGGGAAAGGCACGGGTATGGCATTATGCAGGAAGTGCGACAAAGCACTAATAACAGCGTCAAACTCGGCCCTGGTACGCTTTACGGCACGATTAAGCGCCTGTTGGCGGATAAACTGATTTTGGAGTCGGAAGAAAGACCAAATTCAGAATTAGATGACGAACGCCGTCGCTATTATTGCCTGACAGAATTAGGTCGGCGAGTCATTACTTTGGAAGCGCAACGTTTAGCCAGTTTGGTTAATCTAGCTTCGGCGAAAAAGTTGCTGGATGGAAGTATTGCAGGAGGCAATTTCTAATGTTAACTTTGCTGAGCAATATTTGCCTTTGGTTGTATAGCATATTGCTATTAGCCTATCCTCCAGCATTCCGTTGGGAATACGGTGAAGAAATGACGCAACTGTTTCGCGATATGCTGCAAGATTCAATTCGCCAACGGGGATGCTGGGGAATTTTAGAAGTTTGGTTTTGCGTCTTGCCAGATTGGGTATCAACTGTGAGGCAACAGCGCTTACTGGCAGGGAGTTATTATCGTGCCAGATGGATTTTTGCTAGAGTGGTACAAGCTGCGATCGCTTTGATTTTTTTAGCTTTTGGTTTTGTTTATTGGTTTTATGTCAGATAGCGAGGCAGAGCCTCTAGGTATCTCGTTCCCAGGCTGGAGCCTGGGAACGAAATGGGTGTGGGCTGCTGCCTCCAGTTTTCACGGAGGCAGAGCCTCCTATGTTTAAATTAGTTTTTCTGCTTTGCAATATATTTTTATTGGCGCTTCGCTGAAATACTTAAATAACGCCGGACATAACCAACCTTCAAGATTTTTATCTTGCCAGCGATACCAATTGCCACCGTATTCTTCTCTAACCCAAACTAATTCTGCTTGATATCCTCCAAAAGGATTGGCAGAAAATAAAAGCTTAAAACCAAACTCAGCTTTGGGAATATCTTGAACTAAAATATCAATCATTTGGGGGATGCCGCTAACAAATGGTTCTCGTTCAAGTCCGACTCGATCGTCATCAAATACCCAAGTGCCTTGGTATCGATAGGGAAAGATTACCAGCATTGCGTTAGCCATTTTTTCTACCTTGTATTATAGTAAGTAAGTAGTTAGAAGCTTGGGAATTTTAATTGTAACAAATCAATATAAAAAGGCCCGATAATAGCGGCGAAATAAAAAGAGAATGGCATTCTAAACGGAATAAAGGCAAGTACCAGCAGCTAGTATTAGAATATATGGTCTCCAAGTTTTCTCAGGTTGTGAAATACACTGAAAAAGAAGTGAATGCGCTGTTAAATCAATATCATACCTTCAACGATCGGGGACTGTTGCGGCGGGAGATGGTGGAACGCAAGTTACTGGCGAGGATGCGGGATGGAAGTGCTTATTGGCGTTTGACTGCCTCTGTTGTAATCGAAACAGTGTATCTTGTTATGAGTTGAGAGCGATCGCATACAAATCATGTGCCGTTTACTAGGCTACCTCGGTTCACCCATTCTGCTAGACTACCTCCTCAATAAACCAGAACATTCCTTAGTTGTCCAAAGCTATCAACCCCGGGAAATGACCGCCGGATTGCTCAATGCCGATGGTTTTGGTATTGGTTGGTATCATCCCAGCAAAGCTACTGAGGCGTTTAGGTATAAAAATACGCTGCCTATTTGGAGCGATGTTAACCTGCCGAGTCTCAGTCGTTATATTGAGTCGGGATGTATTATTGCCAACGTTCGCAGCGCTACTCCCGGTCTAGCGGTAGATTTAAGTAACTGTCATCCGTTCCAGTATGAGAAGTTATTATTTACACACAATGGGTTGATTCAGGATTTCCGCAAGACCTTGTATAGGGAAATACGCGATCGCATCAACAACACCGCCTACCAAGCCATCAACGGCACTACCGACTCAGAACATATTTTCGCCTTACTAATTAACGAATTGCAAGCAGATCCCGATATTAATTTGGAAACAGCATTGCACAAAACCTTGATAAATTTAGCCGAAATAGCAAAATCTTATCAGGTAAGCTTTTCTGCCAACATTATTATCAGCGATGGGCAGGGTTTAATTGCCAGCCGTTTTGCTTATAATACCGCCACTCCTTCTTTATACTGGTTAAGGGACGATCCAACATTCCCCAATTCTGTTATCATCGCTTCCGAACCTTTATTTGCTGGAAATTGGATGAGTTTACCAGAACGTAGCATAATTACTGTAGGGCAAGATATTGATGTCCAAATATATGAATTTTAAAACTGAAAAACGGCAACAAATAAAACAGTCGATGCAGCAATGTCGCGCTTCTACCCTCGCATTATTTGAAGGCATAGACTACGATACATTTTGCCATCAAGCGCATCCCGATTTTAGTCCAATTGGTTGGCATTTGGGCCACATCGCTTTTACTGAATCTTTGTGGTTATTGGAACGCTGCGCCGGAATGCCATCGGTTTTTTCCCAAGAATATTGCCGCTTATATGCTGCCGATGGATTGCCCAAAACCGAACGGGTAAAATTACCGACGCTAGAGCAAACCTGCGATTATTTAGATAAAGTCAGAACGCAGGTATTCGAGTATTTAGAAATTGCCCCTTTGACCGAACAAGAACGTCTATGGCGATTTATTTTGCAACACGAAAGCCAACACTGTGAAACTATTATTTTGTTACTGAAATTGCAATACACAGACGCAAAGTATCGGAAAACAAAAAAAGAAGCCAATTACCAATTACCAATTACCAATTACCCAATGGTTGAAATTCCTGCGGGTGAATTTGAGATGGGGAATGACTCAATTGATGCCTTAGATAACGAACGTCCCCGTCATCGAGTTTACTTGGATACTTATTATATTGACCGATATCCAGTTACTTGCAAACAATATCGGGAATTTATGGAAGCGGGGGGATATCAAAATTCTAAATGGTGGTCGGATAAAGGTTGGAAATGGTTACAAGAAAACCGAGTCACAAAACCACTTTACTGGGTAGATAATTCAGATTGGGAAAATCATCCAGTTTGCGGCGTTTCCTGGTACGAAGCAGAAGCTTATGCAAACTTTGTTGGAAAGCGACTTCCCACCGAAGCAGAATGGGAAAAAGCTGCTAGTTGGAATCCAGAAACCGGGGAATGCAGCACCTATCCTTGGGGAGAAACAATACCAGATTTTCAGTTATGCAATAACAACCATCAAATTTGGCAGACAACGCCTGTAAACGCCTATCCAGCCGCAAAAAGTGCTGGCGGTTGTTATGATATGTTGGGTAATGTTTGGGAGTGGACAGCTTCTTGGTTTGATGGCTATGAAGGTTTTGTTAGCTATCCTTATTCTGGATATTCGCAAAGTTATTTTGATCGGCAACATCGAGTATTAAAAGGCGGAAGTTGGGCAACTCGTCCTTGGGCGATGCGCTGTAGTTTTCGTAATTGGTATTATCCGGGAGTGCGGGAAATTTTGGCAGGGTTTCGCTGCGTCAGTTATTGAAGCAGAAACCCGGTTTTATAGAAAAACCGGGTTTCTTAAATCCGTCAATTGCTTGTTTTATTACTTAATCCCGTCAGTCTAACTAGAAATCTTAACAAAAAGAAAGTACGAGGTAATGGCTGAGGATTGCTTTCATGTATTTGGGTTAATTTATCTTGTAAAAGATTGAGTGCTTGGTCAATTTCTTGGGCGCATTGGCGATACCTAGATAAAGATTTACCAACGGGATCTGCAATGTCTAATGAAGTTGTATCGCCGACAAATTCTTTCAAGGTAAATGTTTTGTTGATAAGTTGGGGAAAGATGGCGATCGCAAGATACTTATGCAACCTTGTCATCGTCAGCACTAAGTCTGCCCATTCGATTAATTCTAAACTAATCCCTTGGGGCTTTTTATCGTATTGAATGCCATACTCTGATAATATAGTTAGCGAGTTAGACGCAATTGTAAAACTTTTGCTTGCCAGAATTCCAGCAGAACAAACTTCAATTTCATCGATTTTTCCGAGTTGCCGCATTCTTTCCCTAAATAGCGCCTCCGCCATCGGACTGCGACAGGTGTTACCCGTACAAACAAATAATATTCTCATTGTCACAACTAATAAAGGATAATCTAAAATTACTCGCTTCGGTGTCAGAAGAATTTGTATTGAATGAACGCGAGTCAGCCCTAGTACGCGAAGGAAAAAAAGTCAAACTCAGACTTTTAAGTTTTTTCTACGGTCATCTGGATGGGTTAAGCGGCCATTTAGTGGGAAAATTGGCAGGGAACGAATATTCAGCGCGAAATCTATAGCTTAAGCGAGATTTTATAGCTTATAGCTTTGTGTTTCACTGGCTTTTGTCCCAATCACAAGCCATGCGATCGCTCGCATCCCATACTACTGCAATCGCGATCGCTTCAAACTAACGGAGGTTGAATGTATACTTCTCAAACTGCAAGCAGCAAGAGTGCTTCACCTTACGCAATCGAAAACCGCTTGCAGGTACAGCATCTACTAGCACTCTCTCAAAACAAACAAAATGAGGGTAGCGATGTAGTCAGCGGGTTGAAGCAAACTCCCAAAACCCTACCGCCGAAATATTTCTACGATGACCGAGGTTCTCAGCTATTCGAGCAAATCTGCGAGTTACCCGAATATTATCTGACTCGCACGGAAACCGCTATTTTACAAACCTGTGCGGCGGAAATTGTCCAGATAACTGGAGCTAGCGAATTGGTAGAATTGGGCAGCGGTAGTGCTACGAAAACCCGCATTCTGCTAGATGCCTACAATAATCTGGATTTGCCGCTGCGCTATTTGCCGATTGATGTCAGTGCTGGCATCCTGGAAACCAGTGCCCGTCAGTTGCTGTTAGATTATCCCTCCCTATCAATTCATGGTTTGGTTAGTACCTACGAACTGGCGCTCGAACAACTGCCACCGACTAAACTTAACACGCGAACAATCTGTTTTATCGGTAGCACGTTAGGTAATTTAACGCCAAAAGAGTGCGATCGCTTCTTCGCCCACATCGCCAACGCGCTGCAACCAGGCGAGTATTTCTTGTTAGGAATTGACCTGCAAAAACCAAAACATCTCCTAGAAGCCGCCTACAATGACAGCTCTGGCGTCACGGCGCAATTTAACCTCAACATGCTCGATCACCTCAACTGGCGGTTTGAGGGCAATTTTGACCCAAATCAATTTGAACACCTGGCTTTTTACAATCAATCTCAATCCCAAATTGAAATTTACTTGCGAAGTAAAAAAGCCCAAACCGTCGAATTGCGCGCCCTCGACTTAATTGTTGAGTTTGAAACAGGCGAGACAATTATGACCGAAATTTCCCGCAAATTCGATCTGAATGCGATGCAACGGGAACTAGGGGCGCGAGGTTTAGCGCCGGTGCAAGCTTGGACAGATGCGAATCGCTGGTTTGGTTTGCTGCTGTGCCAGATGGAATTCCCCCGTAGGAACGCCTCGCCTGCGCCCAACTCAATCGCCGCTGCGGATTAGCCCCTGGCATTGTGTCGTAAGATACAGGCGCACTTACCATGAAAGTGCGCCTTTAATTTTTTGTGGGTAGACAACTGTACCGTTGTGGTTTTGAATATATAAGGCAGACACGGGTGCAACATACTACCCCAGACCCCATTAAGTTTGTTGGGGTATTAACCCAAAATTAGTCGGGTTAAATTAATCTATTTCAAAGTAATTCAGTTTTAGGGGTGAGAGTGATGAGTAATGGAATGGCATTTGTAGCAGGGGCTGGACTAGCAGGGATTGCGGCGCTGCTATTTCTCAAAGGTGGTGGAAATCCTGCGTTATACAACTTGCCTGCTGCTGCTTCACTGCAACCCCCGCAAACGTTCCAACAGCCGGTTCCTAACCCCCAGCTGCCTGGGGTAACCGCACCGCTTCCTATACCGGCGCCTGGTGCGAACAATCCTGCTTATTGTGCTAATTGCGCCCAGCAGCAGTTAGAAAACGCACAGCTAAAAACAGAAAACGAGCAGCTTAAAACTCAACTTCGCAATCAGCAATTCGTGATTGAAGCGCTAAACGCACAAAGAAATAACGGCGGCTTGAATCCCCAGCTCAATCCAGCGCAGTTGACTGCCGGGATACAGTCTACCAATCCAAATACGACAAGCCTGCTGTGGGCATTGGGAGGAATGGGCGTTACAGTGACGGCTGGGCTGCTGATGGCAGGGGTATTCGCCCTTGTATCGCGGCAGCAGCGTCCTCCTGCGGGTACGGTACAGTTGATACACCCAATCAACCAGCTGCCACCGTCTTTGCCGTACAAACGGCGCTCTGAGTATGGTTCGCCTCGGTATGAGGAAAAACGCGCCAGCTATCTGGACTACGACGAGTACGAAGAGTACAAAGATTACGAAGGACGTTAGAATTAGGCGATCGCTCCAACTAAACCAACGGCAACTGAAACATGTTGCCGTTTGATTGTGGCGCCCCTCTCGGCGTTCAACGCTTTGATGCGAAAGAGCGTATAACCAAAAAGCCAGCGCCAAACGCGGTAATTACAATTAGAATCACCAACAAAGTATACAACCATCCGTTGGTTGAACTATCGGGCTGCGATCGCTGACGATATCGCCCTTCTGCCTGTTCTGTGACTATCCTGTCTGGTAAAACACCTCCACTCGGTTCCAGGTTCCTAAACGCATTTGGTGCTACTCCGGCACCTGAAGCGTTGACCCCTGACATTGGGCGCGGACCCCAAGACATCGGTCGCGGCGTCCCCGTGGGGTATCCTCCCGATTGATTTCTGATTTCGGGATGGGTGTAGCTAGCCTCGCTCCAGCCATCTGGCGATGAGTCAACGATTTGTTTTAGGTAAACCGCTGACTGAACGATTTTGTCAAGTTCCCGGCGCAAAAGTTGGTTTTGTTGCACCAACTGCTGATTGTGAGCGTTGAGGGATTCCAGCATCACCCGCGTTGCTTGCAACTCAGCTGCGAGTTGTCGGTAAACCGATATCGGCACGGCGGGAGCGTAAGCATTGGTTGTAGCTGGCGTGCTTTGAGCGGGATGATTTAATTTTGACAGCGATGGCTTGGGATACGGATTGGAGGTCATAGGCTTGGCAAAGGTTAGATTGTCGTTTGGCAACAAGCAGCCTGTTTTATATGCCTAACAATACTCCAAATTGGGTAATCGGTAATAGGTAATGGGTAATTGGTAGCTTCACCGATTACCAATTACCTATTACCAATTACCTATTGAGTAATGGGAAAAAATGTCCTACTGGGCCAGAGCCAGAACCTATGCTTAAAGAGTGCTGTAAGGCAGTGGTGACGTAATCTTTTGCCCGTCGAACCGCACTGAATAAATCCTTGCCATTAGCTAGATTAGCTGCGATCGCTGCCGCCAAAGTACACCCAGTACCGTGAGTATTCTTCGTATCTACCGACGCCGCCGTCACAGTTTCCCACCGACTCCCATCAAACCAAATATCCACACCGCGCAACAGTCCCGGCATTCCTCCCCCCTTGACCAAAACGGCTTTACAGCCCATCTGGTAGATGCGAAAGGCAGCCGCTCGCATATCATCAAGCGTATGAATCTCCAATCCGGTTAAAATTTGAGCCTCATATCGGTTAGGCGTCACTAGCATTGCCTTTGGCATCAAAGCATCCCGCAGGGTAGCTACGGCTTCATCGTCTATCAGCTGGACGCCCGTGCGCGATACCATTACCGGGTCAACTACCAACTTCTCAATTCCATGAGCTTCTACCTGGCTCGCCACGGCGGAGATAATTTCCCGGTTCAGCAACATACCCGTTTTGGCAGCTTGCACCCCAATATCTTCTACCACTGCCTCTATTTGGGCAATTACAGCCGCCGCCGGTAGGGCATCCACTCGCGTCACTCCCAGAGTATTTTGGGCTGTGACGCAAGTTAAAGCACTCGTCCCGTGGACGCAGTGAAACGCAAACGTCCGCAAATCTGCCTGCATTCCAGCACCGCCGCCGCTATCCGAACCGGCAACAGTCAGTGCTACAGGGATTGAATTGGGCATAGGATCTTGGGCAGGTGGGCAGGTGGGCAGAGGAACTCTTGGGCAGAGGAGCAGAGGGGCAGAGGGGAAATTTGAATCAATATTTTGCCTCGCGCACCCGCGCACCTGCCGGGGCGGGTTTAGTTGAACGGTCTGTTTTTGTGATAGGTGATTGGTAAAACCCACACCGTAATTTCTCACCTGCTCACCCGCTCAAGAGCCTGATTTCGGGGGACGCTTGCGACGGAGGAATTCGGGAATATCCAATCCGGCTTCTTGGGGTTTAATTGTTTCTAGACCTTGGGGGGGTTTAGGAGCAGCCCCAGGCGTTGGTGCTGGTGTAGTTGGGCGTGGGGGTGGGGTGGGGGTTCTCGCTGCTCTTGCGGCTGGTTGACTTGATGGGGTTTCGCTGCTAAAGCCGGTGGCAATCACCGTAATTCTAATTTCGCCTTGCATCTTTTCGTCGATCACTGCGCCAAAAATAATATTGGCATTGGGATCGACGACTTCGTAAATCGTTTCTGCTGCGGCGTTGACCTCGTGTAAGGTGAGGTCGTGACCGCCGGTAATATTAAACACAACGCCTTTTGCTCCATCAACGGAAGATTCGAGCAAGGGCGAGGAAATAGCCATCGTCGCGGCTTCTCTAGCTCGCGATTTGCCGGAGCCAACGCCAATACCCATTAAAGCCGATCCGGCATCTGCCATGATGGCGCGGACATCGGCAAAGTCAACGTTGACCAA
>DNGJ01000372.1 GCA_003486305.1 Cyanobacteria bacterium UBA11371 | reverse complement strand
TCCACTGCCGTGCCCCGACAATCAATTTTGATGATTGAGAGCCAACACCCTGTAGGGGCACGGCATCAATCAACATTGCCATCAACAAAAAGGTTTTCCACTGCCGTGTCCCGACTTTCCCAGGAGGGTAGCGATCGCAAACAATAGCTTGCGGTAGAAAATGGATAGCAGAGGGACACAAGGGGACGGGGACAGAAAAGACATGAGTCAGAGAAATCAGCCTAATTCCTCACCCTTGACTGAGATTGTGGAAGCAACTGGGTGGTACACCCATGACAAAGGTAAGGTGGTTCTGACTGCTTCTGCACCTACTCGCTACCGCCTTTGGCAGAATCCACGTCTGTGCAAATAGTCCAGGATTTACGCCCTGAAACCCGGTTTTTCTCAAAAACCGGGTTTCTTGTGCTTTAACGCTGCTGGGCAAAACAATACAGATGTACTATAATAGAGGCAAAGGGTCATCGAGCTAGATCGGCTTCTCAATGGCTCAAAGTCTTTTTAGAGAATAGATTCAAGTTATTGCCCTATGACCAAGCACTACATTCTTACCCTCAATCCCAATGCCAAGCACGAATGGGATCGTTGTGCTTTACGCGAGCCACTGACAGCCAAGCGTCCAGATTTAGCCAAAATCATTGCCGATGCGATTGGCGAAGTGTCTGGCTCATACTTAGTTTCGGTGAATATTGAAGTAACTGTTTTGGATCAAGTACCCTTGCCCCAAGGCGAACAACTTACCCTCAATCTTCCCGAAATTTCTATCCCTAAAGAACCACAGGAGCTTGTTGCTTAAAAAGTCAAGCGGTAATTGGTAATTGGTAATTGGTAATTGGTAATTCGATTGACTGGCTTTTGCCGTCTTGACCATTACCAGTACCCCTCGATGTAAGTAGCAACTTAGGTTAGTACCAATTTCCCTTGATTTTTCTACAGATCAAAAGCTAGGTAGGGGCTGCTTATACCAGCCATTCTGTGGAACCACCAGTAGGGGCGGGTAATACCTGCCAATTAAGTGGAACCACTGGCATATTTCGTTAAACCCGCAAGGGCTGGCTCAAGAAATTTCCGGATTAGAAGCGCGCCAGTTAGTAAGCTTCTGAATCAGCAAAAGTTTGCTCCTTTGGGTGGCAGGAGGATTTTTCATCCTGCTGCTTTTTTTTGTGTCTCTAATACAGAATCCCGGTTTCTCTAAGAAACCGGGATTCTCGTGTATTAATTGGGTAAGTTGTTGCTCGCATAGGCATCAATCACACCGTAAGCAGGAACGCGCACGTTGTAATCAATTTCGGTGCCGGTGATGCTTTCTGCCAATTTTTCAAAAGATTCTGAACGCCAGTTGCGTTCGTGTATTGGCTTGGACTGCTCGCCTCGGAAGTAAGCTTGGGTACCAATGACTGATGCTGCAACCCAACCAACGATAAACAGTGCAATCAAGATAGTCATGGTCGTTTGTTTCCTTGTGTCTCTCTGTAAATTAATGTAACAGACTGTTAAGAAGTTTGACAAGTATTTGACAATATTTTTTTTAAATGGTAAGCAGAAGGCGATCGCATAGAAAGCAAGACTGGGGTTTTGGGGGTATGGGGCGATCGCAGCGCCGAAAAGCTGGTAGCCTCAAACAGATACAGATTTGGACTTGTTGGCTTGAAGAAGCGATCGCATTACTGGCAACTCGTGCCATACATCCACCCCCACTGGAAAACCATCGCCCAGGCATTCGTTTGTACCCTGGCGGTGACGGCGTTTTGGCCTCCCCAAGCCGCACTGGCAGGTAACATTGCCGCCGCCATCGGCAAAGGTAATATGATGGCGCTCTTAGGCGTTGCGGGCGCTTTAACCTTGGTATTTCTCGGTCAGAAAATTATGCTCTACGGGCAAGATGCCCTGATGGCGAAAGCTGCGTTTGCCATTGCCTTAGACTTACGCAAGCGGGTATATAGTCACCTGCAACGGCTTTCCTTGAGCTATTTTGAAACGGCGAAAACGGGAGATCTCGCTTACCGACTCACCGAAGATATCGATCGCATCGGGGAAGTGGTATATAAATTTTTCCACGACTCGGTTACCTGTGCGTTGCAATTAATTGTGCTTTTGGCGTACTTAATTTATCTCAACTGGCAGCTAACGATCGCTACATTTATCGTGGCGCCGCTGATGGGAATTTTAATTGCATGGTGCGGCGAACAAATGCTGAAGTTTTCCCGGCGCAGTCAAAATCGCACTTCTAATTTATCGGCTTTACTCACAGAAGTATTTAGCGGCATTCGCTTGGTGCAAGCATTTGCGGCAGAAGATTATGAAATTGAGCGTTTCGCTAAAGAAGCAGAATTTAACCGCCAAGCCAAATATGCGGCGGAACATTTAAAAGCAATTCAAAACCCAGTCGTGGGATTTTTATATGCGATGAGCGTATTGCTGTTGTTATTTTTAGGAGGCTGGCAAATATCCCAAGGAAATTTAACCGGGAGTAGCTTTGTTAGCTTTCTGGCAGGGGTGGGATTGCTGATTGACCCCATCGCCCACATGACAAGCAATTACAACGATTTTAAACAAGGGGAAGCATCGATCGATCGGATATTTGAATTAATGGAAATTCCGCCAATGGTGGTGGAAAAAGAAGATGCTCGCGCTCTCCCCCCCGTCACCGGCAAAGTAGAATATCGCCACGTCTGTTTTAGTTACGAGCAGAAGAGCAGGGGAGCAGGTGAACAAAATTGTAGGGGCGGATTTCACCAACAATCTTTAACGCAAACAAACAACTTTACTAAACCCGCCCCGCTCCAAGCAGCAGGGGAGAATTACCAATTACCAATTACCAATTACCAATCCTGGGTATTACAAGATTTAAACTTACTGGCAATGCCGGGAGAAACTATCGCTTTGGTGGGTGCTTCTGGTGCGGGTAAAACAACCTTAGTTAATTTACTGCCTCGGTTTTATGACCCGCAAGAAGGTCAGATTTTAATTGATGGTATTGACGTTCAAACAGTTACCCTTCCCAGCCTGCGGCGGCAAATTGGGATTGTACCCCAAGAAACAATTTTATTTTCGGGTACGATCGCGCAAAACATCGCCTTTGGTCAAGCTGAGTTTGATATGGAAGCAGTGGAGTCAGCGGCGAAAGTTGCCAACGCGCACCAATTTATCGCCCAGCTATCTCAGGGATATCATACTTGGGTGGGAGAAAGGGGGGTAAACTTATCAGGAGGACAAAGACAGCGGATAGCGATCGCGCGCGCCGTCTTACTTAATCCCAGAATCCTCATCCTCGATGAAGCGACTTCCGCTTTAGATTCAGAATCCGAAGCTTTAGTCCAAGAAGCGTTAGAACGACTGATGCTTGATCGGACTGTATTTATTATTGCCCACCGCCTCGCCACCGTGCGCCGCGCCGACCGAATTTTAGTCTTAGAAAAAGGGCAAATTGTAGAATCTGGAACCCACGAGGAATTATTGGAAAAAGGGTCGCGATATGCCGGTTTTTATGCTCAGCAGTTTCGGTAATGCCCAATCATATCATGTCCAGTGGATTACCCACGATCGGCAGCCGGGACACGGCAAAATTAAGGTTATCTGTTTATCCGAGATATATCTGATGCCGTGTCCCTACGCAACAACAGAGTGATGTTTTTTTATTATGGGAAATTCAACCGACACGATATTAAGCATCGCAATTACGCAGTTAGTAGTATTGTAGGGGCGGGTTTTACCAGAAACCTTTGATACCCAGTGAAGGTATTCATAAACCCGCCCCCGCGCGATGCCGATGAAAACGGACATAATATCAGCCAAGGCTAGGGAAATAGTTGAGCGATTTCAACTTCAATATCAGGAAAAGCCAGCATGAAAAGAGTCGCTTCTTGATTTCGGCTTTCGTTTCGATTTGGGTGGCGTTCGGTGTGGCCCAAAGTATTTTTCACTGCGATAGCGCAGCCACAGCCGCAACACCTGGGGAATCTGGTCTTTTTGTTCTTTTGTTAGGGTATTGTAAAGGGCTAATGCGCGATCGCGTTCTCCCCGACAGGCAGCATTATTATGGGCATCCCAGTAACTGCGGGCAACTCGAATCCGCCGACAGACTTCTTTTATCAGTGCTTCTCCCGTGAGGGGATCTTCTTGTTTTGCCATACTTGAATCAGAACGCACTATCCTCAATATTAACCTTTAGCATTCTTTCTGCGGTCTATTGTTGATATGCTAGCTTAGGACTACCGTTAAGCTAATAACGCAAGTTGCTAGTTATATTTTGAGAAAGGCTAAAAACCAAAAGGTAAATTATTTATTTTTTTTTTTTTTATTTTATATAAAATTATTTTTATAAGA
>DNGJ01000249.1:2987-21887 GCA_003486305.1 Cyanobacteria bacterium UBA11371 | reverse complement strand
TGTACCCATTTTTTCGGTCAATGACCCCGAATTCTTCAAGCGGGGACGCTACTATTTTGACGGCGTTTGGGGTCAGGCGGCGCGGGGTGCTGCTCTACAACAGACTATACTACGCGCGATCGCTCCCCATCCCCAAGGTCTAACTCTCGATGCGATCGTTCAAACCATTACCACAGAAGGCGCAATTTTGCAACCACCCCTCGCAACCCTACAACGCCACGATGTGGTACGAGAAACAAATGGGCTTCTTCACATCATTGTAGAACTGTTTCGCCGCTGGGTTTTGAGCCTGAGAAATTTTCAGGTGCGTGAGCCTTAACTACGAGAGAGTCTTATAATGTACCAGGTGGAGGCATTATGACAAAGCTCTTACTAATCGAATCTCCCGGTAAATTAAAAAAATTAAGCCAAATTTTGGGTTCGGATTGGATTGTCAAAGCTAGCATGGGTCATATCCGAGAACTGGCAAATGATGGAGAAGATGCATTAGGCTTTGATTTAGCAGGCGATCGCATCCATTGTCGCTACCAACTCCGCAGCCCCCGCGCCCGTTCTATACTCACAGAATTGCGCCAAGTTGTAAAGCAAGTCACACATGTATATATTGCCACAGACCCCGACCGCGAAGGCGAAACTATTGGCTGGCATTTAGCTCAAGAACTGCACTTAAAACAACCAATTCGCATCACTTATAGCGAGATTACCACCAAAGCAGTCAGAGATGCGATCGCTAATCCCAAAACCCTAGACCAAAACTTAATCGCCGCCGGTCGCGCCAGAGATTGTCTTGATAAACTCGTAGGATATAAAGGTAGCAAGCACCTAGTTTGGGCGCTCAATAATGGCGCCAAATCAATGGGTAGAGTCCAAAGCGCCACCCTGCATTTAATCTGCCAGCGAGAAAAAGAAATACTTGCCTTCGTTCCTGAAGATTATTGGTCAGTTTGGGTAGAATACATCGAAGGATTTAAAGCCTTTTATCGCGGGGATTTAAACAACAAGAAAGATGAAACTGCATCAGAACCAGATGACGCCAAAGAATCGACGAATTTTAAACCGGAATCAGACAGAGTTACTTCTCAGGAAAAAGCAGAACGATTAGTTGCGATCGCTAAAACAAATCCCCACCAAATCGTTCAAATAGAAAAGAAAACCAGCAAACAATCTCCCCCTGCACCTTTCATCACGTCCACCCTCCAGCAAGCAGCAGGTGCAAAGTTGCGCTTTGCTCCAGAATTTACCATGAAAGTCGCTCAATCTCTGTTCGAGGCGGGTTATATCACCTATATGCGAACAGATTCGGTAACGCTATCCGAGCAATTTTGTGCGACGGTACGGCAATATTTAGAGCAAAATGACCCCGATAACTTACCCGCTAAAACCTCGCGACATCGTTCAAATAAAAACGCACAAGAAGCCCATGAAGCGATTCGCCCAACAGATGTATACTTGTTACCATCACAAATATCTAACCAAACCAATGCTGACGAAGCTAAACTTTATGAATTAATTTGGAATCGAGCAGTTGCATCCCAATGTCGTAACGCAGAAATCGATAAAACTCGCATCGTTACCCAATCGGGAGAAGTATTTTGGGAAGCGAGGGGACAAGTTTTAACCTTTCCTGGTTATACGGTTTATTGGAACAATATTAGTGAAGATACCGAGTTACCTAATCTCCAGCAAGGACAACCTGTTACATTAAAAGAAGCCGGTGCAGAAAAGAAACAAACACAACCACCGCCTCGCTATACTGAACCCAAATTAGTGCAGTTGATGGAGCGCAAGGGCATTGGTAGACCTAGCACTTATTCTCCCACAATTAAGACGCTCAAAGAGCGAGAATACGTGCAATTATCCAAGGGTAAATTGCAACCAACGCCATTAGGGATGGAGTTGGATAGTTTTTTAGAACAAGTTTTACCAGACATAATTGCAGCAGAATTTACGGCAAAAATGGAGAGAGAATTGGATGCGATCGCATCTGGAAAACGCGACTGGGAGCGTTATTTAACCGCTTGGAACAGAGATTATTTCGCTCCAGCATTAGCAAAAGCTGTTACAGCAATTCCCCAGGTGAAAGCGAGTTTATCTAAACAAAGCACCAAGAGTAATTTACCTCAAAATAATGAGAATTTAACTAATATTCAATGTCCCAATTGCGGGCGTCAAATGCATAAGGTTTTCTCAAAATCTGAGAAACTGAAAGCCGACCATTTCTTAAGCTGCGACAAGCGCTCAAATGGTTGTGGAACGGTGATGTTTTTGAATGTGAAAACTAAACTTTATGAACTTCCTTATTTGAAGGAGAAAACTGCGACAAATTCTCAATCATCATTAAGCGATCGTGCTTGTCCAGTTTGCAAGGCGACTTTGTCAAGTTACGAATACACCAAGAATGGTGAAAAGAAAGAAATGCTGCGCTGCTCCAATCCTAAAACTAGACAGAAAAAATGTAAAGAAGTCGCGTTTTTTAAGAGTAAAAATGGTAACTGGTGGTCGCCTAAGTATGGGGAGTTGAACAAAACATCAATATCGCTGCCATAATGGTACTAAGGCTATCGGTACGTTTCGACTGCTAGCCCAAGTTTATCCCATTGTTATCCCGATTATGTGGGTGCGATCGCTGTCTATCTAAGAAAAACCAAGCGGGTGAAGGGACTCGAACCCACGGCATTCACCTTGGGAAGGTGGAAACATACGACCGTGCAGTAAGGATTTCAGTGGTATAGCAGGGTAATTTATCCCCTGTTTATACCATGCCAACCATTAAGACAACCTCTCGACGACGAAAAGGACGGGTGTCTGTCGAGCCATGCAACGGTAGCTTGCGATTGCGGTTCACCGCCTGCGGTAAGCGTCAGTGTCTATCCCTCTCACTGTCCGATACTCCTGCTAATCGAAAGGTCGCTGACGCCAAGGCAAGTTTGATAGAGAGTGATTTAGCTTGGGACAGGTTTGACCCCACCCTTGAGAAGTACAAACCTCAACGAGCGAAGCCCAGTCAAACTCCTTTGGTTAACTCTAGCGAAATAGCCATTGATGAGCTTTGGAAGCAATACGCAGAGTTTAAAGCGAACCTGATTGAGGAAACCACCTTAAGGGTCAAGTACGACTGGGTGGCAAAACATGTTACCAGGTTTCCGACTCAACTTCTGTCAGACGCAGTTGCTATCAGAAACCACCTGGTTTTTAACTGCACCCCTTACACAGCCAAGCAAATTTTAATTCAATTAAGTTCTTGTTGTAAGTGGGCAATAGGGTCGGGACTGATAACGTCAAATCCCTTTGAAGGAATGGCATCCGATATCAGGGTGAGAGGGGGTTCTTACGAGAATATTCAACCCTTCACCGAAGTTGAACGCGAAGCGATAATCGATGCCTTTTCTTGCCACAAAGAATTTGCCTATTACACACCAATGGTTAAGTTCTTTTTCTGGACTGGTTGTCGCACGGGTGAAGCGGTAGCACTCCAGTGGAAGCACGTTTCCGATGACTGTAATTTGATTACTTTCAGCGAGTCAGTTAGCACCGGGTTAAGAATCAGAAAATGCACAAAAACGGGAAAGGCGAGAACCTTCCCTTCTTCCCCCTACTTACGATTGCTGCTGCTGTCAATCAAACCCATAAGCGTTGACCCTGAAACGCTTGTATTCACCAGTAAGCGAGGAAAGGAGGTTAATGCTAGTAGCTTTCTGCGAAGAGCCTGGAAGTCGGTTTTGAAGGAATTGCAGATTCCCTACCGCTCTCAATACAACACCCGCCACACGTTTATCTCCGAATGCCTACAGCGTGGTATAGATGCGGCTACTGTAGCTAAGTGGGTAGGGAATTCGCCCGAAATCATCTGGAAGCATTACGCGGGTACAAACGATAAAGTTTTACCCCCCGACTTCAAAAGTTAATCAGCTAAACGACCAATCATCTTGAAACCTGAATTCACAAAGGACACCGCAACAATGATTCTTTGCCAACAATCTAATTCGCCCTTGGTTGACCTCTGGCAGCGATATTCGGCCTACAAACTTTGGAATGGAAAAGGCAATAGTAGTAGCTACAAAGCAATAGAGTTTAGGCTGAAACGGCTAAACGATAACTCCACCACGCAAGCGACCATTGATGGCCTATTTGATAAGTACAGTGCCCATGCCTTTTTGGAAACATTTAGGGGGCTATACAGTTGCTGTAAGTGGGGGAAGGAAAGCAAACTAATTAAAGTCAACCCCCTCGAATGGCTTCACCTTCAAATTGCCCCCATCCAGCGAGACAAACTTAATTTAATTAAGTTAAAAACGGGGGTGGCTATCGAATCCGTCATTTGGAATCAGTTGCTTCCAAAGCCTACGGGTCAAGAAATAGTAAAATTACGCATCGGGGAAAACAACTGGGCTGTTGATGGGGGATACATTAACGCAAACGCTCAAGACCTGTGGTTTAAGTCTGGGGAACCACCAGTGCTATTAATGACTGCTCGGAATGGCTATTGGGCTATCAGGAAAACTGTCGTGACCGAATCTGAATACCTCAGTCCAACCATCAGGCGGGTGCTGTTCGATCAGAACTATCTTGAGGTAAAAGGAATTCCTCTTCTCCACTTACATGCCAAGGAGCGCTCCCAGGCAACGCTGCCGCTATCAGCCCTGCAAGCGCTGTCGCCATGGCACGTGTAGACGGCACTCAATCGCACCCTCTCCCTACCTCCTTAAAAACCTGTCTAGCACGTTTGGATATCATATGGTTTCCACAGATAACGGACTAATAGGTTTTTATCGACAACGAAAACGATACGATAAGCGTTGAAGAACCAACGTAAACCCGATAGCTTTCTATTTGACGCTTTTTTAATGGGAAGCTATCATTCCCCCAAGCAAAAAAAAAGAGGGCGTAATCCCTCTTCAACCAAAAAAACAATTTTTCTAAATTATGACCAACCAACAATCATCTGTTAACCGCAACACCATTGAAGTTTCTAAGTCACATCCTTGCCCTCATTGCGGCGGAACCAAGTGGTGTTATGTTCTGCCTGATGGTAACATGTCCGTCTGCAAACGCGGCAGCGAACCGGGTACGGGCTGGTACGCTACAGGCAAATCAGACAAGGATGGTGCGCTCTACTATGCCACTATCGAAAGCCGGGAAACTTGGAAAGCGACGAAGAAGGCCAAGAGCGGCGGAGAAATCGTTAGCTCCACAACCTACAAATATCGGGTGGCGTCAGACATGCCGAATGGCGAACTCTTCACCCACCTGGGACGCACAGGTGAAGGTCTTTACGAGGTAGAGGTAATTCGCCGTAACTACAAAAGCGGTGGGAAGGATATCAGGCAGCGCAGTGGTGAACCCTGGGCTGACAAGAATACTTGGGAATGGAAAGTGCCTTCTGAGTGGCGAGAAAAAATACCCCCATTCTTTTCTGAGGGCAGCTACTATTTGCTTCTGAGGGCATTTCAAAATGCGCCATCCAAAGAGATAAAAGGTGTGTTGGAAAAAAGTAACCGATCCCACTTCTTTGTTGTTGAGGGCGAGAAATGTGCAAGCAGCTTCAACGGGAAAGGTGTCGCACTTTGCAACTATGGTGGTGGAGGGAAAGGTAAGTGGAAGGAAAGTGATGCACAATTTCTCATCAGCATGTTCAAGTACCAAGGGCAGGGCAATGAGTTCGTAGAGCGCCCTGACTGGCAGGAGCTATGTCCCACCCTCGTACTAACCCCCGACAGGGATAAGCCGGGTCTAGACCACATGTTTGAGGTTTATCAATCTCTCGCAGCCGCCGGGTATCCCCTTAAGAAAATCAGGTGGTTTTTCTGCTACAACGAGCGGAACTGGTATGATTTAAAACTTTCTGGGGGGTTAGATATTGCGGATATGTTCGACGAAAATCCAGACCTGACAGTAGAGCAGCTTCTGTCAAAGGTTAAAACCACCGAAGAATGCCCGTGGTTGGAGAAATATTTCCGCACCGGGGAACCTGAAAATTCTTCTTCTCCACTTACTGAAATAGACGAGGATGAGCCGGTTTTCGCAGAGTTGTTTACAGAGGATTCTGTGGCAAACGTAGAGTGGTTTGTTGAAGACTTATTACCAGTGAGCTACTCTGTCGTTCTGAGCGGTCAAAGCGGCGTTGGGAAATCGGTTAGCACTGTAGATTTAGCTGAAGCAGTTGCCTCTGGCGGAACGTGGCTGGGCAAGCAATGTAAACAAGGAAAAGTACTGATTCTCAACAACGACCAATCGGCACAAGTATTAAAACGGATGCTTAAAATTCGTTTAACCGACGCAGGCATGAAAAATGTTGCTATTTATCAAGGATGGGTAGCCGACGAAGAAGGACTGAAGCGCCTTCGTAAGTGGATGGGAAAATATGGGTTCTCTCTGGTCATCATGGACTCAGTTCGCGAATGCATCTGCCACCCGCTAGGGATTAGCCAGAACGACGAAGAAACAGGTTACAAGCTTAAACAGGTAGCAGAAATCGTCACCGCCACAGGCGCTTGCTTTATCGCTCTGCACCACGAAAACAAAAGTAAGGAGAGTCGTGGTACTGAGAAAGCCTCTGGTAGCACGTCCATCATTTCCAACGTTGACGCCCATTGGCGACTTAGCGCAACCGCCGACAGCATCCTTCTGTCGATGCCCAAGACTCGTGGCTACCAACCATGCGAAATTGATTATCGGATTGATTTTGTCAGCGGTTGCTGCATCCCGACCGACCGCTTAAGTTCCGAAGTTAAGCAACCCACATCGAGATATGTGGAAACAAAGGAAGCTTCAGCTCAAGACCGGGTGCTGGCTTATCTGGAACAGGCCGACGATGGCGTCAGTAAGGCTGAGTTAGTTAAGGAATTGGGGGAAAAGGAAACCACCATCAAGGTAGCGCTGAAGCGTTTAACCGACGAGGGCTTGATTGAGTCTTACCAGAATCCCGAAAATCCCAGATTCAAGTTGTACCGGGCGGTTGAGCCATAAGTTACAAGTTACAAGTTGCAGGAATACTAGGGGGGATGAATCTTGCAACTTGTAACTTCCGAAGTCACTCCGACTTAGAGCAGTCCTGTTGGGAAAGTCCCGGCGGGGTTGCCGTGCTGTTAACGTTCTAACTTGGGCGAGGGGCTATCAATTTAATTCAATTAATTGAATTACAAGCCATAGATTAGTTTCAATGGCACGCCAAAGGAATCTCCACCTAACCTCCCTTTTTTCTTTCTCCACTTACCTTTGCCAGTACACCTGTACCATCGCCTGAGAAAGGGCTAGAAGCCTCCACAAACTGCCTTGACCCCCTCTCTCGTGGTCTAACACCTAAAAACATTTTTCGTCAGTTTCCCTTGCAACTCTTGCCTAGAGAGACTTTGGCTTTATGAATAGATAGCCAGCTAGTTATAAAGCGACAGTTGGCTTAAACCTGGTAACAGGTATTGACTGTAAACCTGGTAACAGGTATGGTAAGGATATGTTTACTTGGTAACAAGTTTATGTCTAACTTCACAAAAGGCGGTAGGGGCAAGCAAGCCCCCTACGAGACTACCCATTGCCGAATCCCTACTCCTATCAAAGAAATAGTTCACAGCTTTGCCAGCGCCTACAAAACCACTGTGGGGAGTTCTGAGATTTCCACTTCCCACTTACTAAGTCAAGTTCAAGCATCAATAACCAAGGCAATGTCCCCCCAAGAAAACCTGGTAACAAGTATTAGCGGTAACAGTAGCAACCCGAACGGGACAAGCGACTTCAAGGAGGAACTAGATGCCATCAGGCAAGTTCTTAGTGAGTGGAGAGAGAACTCCAAAAATACTAGGGATTGGACTAAGGCCAACCAATTGTTAAAGGAATTGGAAGAGGTTTTAAGTTCTGCGGAAAAATAGCCTAGATTGATAAAAGCGCTATACCACTGTTATACCAATCTGTACCGCTACATCGTTAGTTTTAGCTTATAACAAAGCGGGTGAAGGGACTCGAACCCACGGCATTCACCTTGGGAAGGTGACGTTCTACCACTGAACTACACCCGCATACAATTATCTAGTATAACACATTATGGGAATCTGGGTCAAAAATTGCAGGCGATATGCCAAGGGCACGGTGCGGGAATGCAAATCAACCCAGCCTCAACCGTAGCGATCCCATAGGCAATATTACGAAAGTCCCTGGGATCGCTGGTTGCGCTACCATATTATGCAATTGTGGAAAAAAGAGGGATTTGTTCCTGCTCTTGATTAAAAATTAAAGAAGATAACAAACAACTATAGTTGCCCAATCCCTCTAGACATTGCAAGCAGCACGAGCGAGTAACCAGCATGTTTAATGCCACAGAAATCTTAATTAACACCTTCGTACAAAACCTGCGGGATGGCTACCACCGCACCTACGGCGGATGGAAAACCGACTACGAAGACATCATTGGTTGGGCGGGAAGTATGGCGCTAGAAAATATCGCCAACAGCGACGCCCTCTATCATAACGTCGAACATACGATCCTGGTTACCTTGGTCGGGCAAGAAATCTTACGCGGGAAACACATCCGCGAAGGTGGAATTTCCTGCGAAGATTGGTTGCACTGTATTATCTCTCTGCTGTGTCACGACATTGGCTACGTTAAAGGTGTATGTCGCGCTGACAAAGATCAAGAAAGATTGTACGCGACTGGGAAAGACGGCGGGATGGTCGCTCTGCCCCCTGGTGCTTCGGATGCCAGCCTGACGCCTTATCATGTAGATCGAGCCAAACTCTTTATTGCAGAGCGGTTTGGCGGTCACAAGCTGATCGATGCCGAAGTAATCAAACGCAATATCGAGCTAACCCGTTTCCCTGTCCCCGTAGCAGAAGACCATCAGGATACGGTTAACTATTCCGGGTTAGTGCGCGCTGCGGATCTGATCGGTCAACTGAGCGATCCGCGCTATCTCAAGAAAATCACGTCTTTATACTATGAATTTGAAGAAACTGGCGTGAATAAAGCTTTAGGCTACAGTCATCCCGGAGATCTGCGTAAGAACTATTCCAAGTTTTACTGGAACGGGGTTTATCCTTACATCCAAGATGCACTTCGCTATCTCACCCTGACCCAACAAGGAAAGCAAATCATTGCTAACCTATACTCGAACGTGTTTGTGGTGGAACACGAAAAAGTTGAGGAGGAACAAAGACAACTGGTGGAACATAGGTAATACTCTATGAACTGGTGGCAGAAACTGAAAAAGAATCCCCTGGCTAGTTTAGGGGCAGCAATCCTGTTAATTTTCTACTTGGCTGCGATCGCAGCCGATTTTGTCGCGCCTTACGACCCATATTCGTCTCAATTGAACGGTTCTTTACTGCCACCAACCCAGATTTACTGGCGCACCGAGCAGGGAAAGTTTATAGGGCCGCACGTGTATCCGACGACACAAGGGGCGGTGGATTTGGAAACAGGCGATCGCTTACTCACCGTAGACCGCCAAAAACCCTCACCCTTGCGCTTGTTTGTCTCTGGGTCAACCTACAACCTGTTTCAGTTGAGTCTACCCTTACCCCCCAAGTTTAACGAAGTAAAAATTTTTACAGGCATCCCCGGCAATCTGCACTTATTCGGCACTGTGGGCGAAGGCAAAATTAACTTATTGGGAACCGACGAACAAGGGCGCGACCAATTTAGTCGCTTAGTGCATGGAGGCCGGATTAGCCTTAGCATCGGTTTGGTAGGAATTGCGATTTCCTTTCCTTTAGGAGTACTGATAGGTGGAATTTCCGGCTATTTTGGTGGCGCGATAGACGGCGTTTTGATGCGCGTCGTAGAAGTATTGATGACGATTCCTTACATCTACCTTTTGGTCGCCCTATCGACGATTTTGCCCCCTGGAATCAGCAGCGCCCAGCAGTTTCTGCTAATTGTGGCGATCACCTCGTTTGTCAGCTGGGCGGGGTTAGCACGAGTAATCCGAGGAATTGTGCTGTCAATTAAGGAGCGGGAATTCGTCCAAGCTGCGAGGGCGATGGGCGCTAAGCCTTTGTACATCATCATCCGTCACGTTTTACCCCAAACAGCGACATACCTGATTATCTCGGCAACTTTAGCAGTGCCTGGTTTTATCGTCGCCGAATCGGTACTGAGCTTACTCGGATTGGGAATTAAGCCGCCCGACCCTTCTTGGGGTAATCTGCTTTCAGTGGCGACCAATGCTTCTATTTTGGTGCTACAACCTTGGCTAATTTGGCCTCCAGCGATTCTGATTATCGTTACCGTATTGGCTTTTAACTTACTAGGTGATGGTCTGCGCGACGCCCTCGATCCTCGCAGTCAGCAACGGTGAAGCCGGTAATGGGTAATAGGTAATGGGTAATGAAAAACAATACCTATTACCTATTAGCAATTAGCAATTAGCAATTAGCGAAACATACTGCTAACCGAACTATCTTCGTGAATGCGCCAGATGGCTTCGCCTAGCACGTTAGCCACTGAAAGCACTGTCAGCTGTTCAAACCGATCTTCTTCGCGAATCGGTATCGTGTTTGTCACGATGACTTCTTCCAATAACCCGCTTGATAGGCGTTCAATTGCTGGGGGCGAGAAAACCGCATGAGTGGCACAAGCGTAAACTTGACGCGCGCCTTCTTTACGCAATAATGCCGCGCCTTGAGCGATGGTGCCGCCCGTGTCGATCATGTCATCTACCAATACAGCCGTTTTACCGGCGACATCGCCAATAACGTTCAAAACTTCTGCTACGTTATGAGCTTGACGGCGCTTGTCGATAATTGCCAGGGGCGCATCGTCAAGCTTTTTGGCAAACGCTCTAGCGCGCGCCACGCCGCCTACATCCGGCGAGACAACGACTATGTCAGAGAGTTGTTTGCTTGCCAGATAATCGATCGCTACGGGAGAACCGTAGACGTGATCGAAGGGAATATCGAAATAGCCTTGAATTTGTGCCGAGTGCAAATCCATCGCCAGTACGCGATTGGCTCCTGATTCGGTAATCAGGTTCGCCGCCAGCTTGGCTGTAATCGATTCTCGTCCAGCCGTCTTGCGGTCGGCGCGAGCATAGCCGTAGTAAGGAATTACAGCCGTAATTTGTCTTGCCGACGCCCGACGACAGGCATCGATCATAATCATCAATTCCATCAGGTGATCGTTCACAGGACGGCAAGTAGGCTGGATGAGGTAGACATCGCAGCCCCGGATCGATTCCTGAATTTGCAGGTAAATTTCTCCGTCCGCAAATTGTTTGAGGACGATTGGACCTAACTCAATACCCAGGTAAGCAGCAACTTCCTGAGCCAGCGGACGATTGGCAGAGCCAGCAAACAATCGCAGGCGATTGTTTGCCGCAAGTTCCGGTGGTGGCGACTGAAGCGTCAAAGTGCCAGAACGGATCACAGCAGACCCTCGAAGCATGTTCATCGCGATCTTATCATCTCAGTTTCCCAAGATTTGAGAAAATTTCCTTAATTTCGATGTTGGCAGAAGTTTTGCAACGATCGCGATCGCGGCAAAACTTCTGCCAAGCAACAAATTAGAACGATATCTTTGATAAATTCTGGTTGCTCTGGTGGTATGATTAACCGCCTTGGAATTCACAAACCGATTAAAGCAAAGGTCAGCTAGTGGTGAGTAGTTCACGCTAAAATGCAGCCAGCTTTGATTTTTCGCTTTGTTAGTGACCGCCGATCAAATCGCGATGCAACCACCGCTTCCCATTGGCACCGTTGTGCAAAACCGCTACCGCTTGCTCAAGATTTTGGGTCAAGGGGGGTTTGGTCGAACCTATCTGGCAGAAGATATTGGGCGGTTTAAGGAACGATGCGCGCTTAAGGAATTTATTCCCGTGCAAACGGGTGCTTACACGCCAGAGAAGTCTAAAGAACTTTTTCAACGGGAAGCAGCTACGCTTTATCAAATTCAGCATCCGCAAATTCCCCAGTTCCGCGCCACCATCGAGCAAGATGGACGCCTGTTTTTGGTGCAAGATTACGTAGAAGGTAAGACCTATAGCACGCTGCTAACCGATCGCAAGTCACAGGGAAAAAGATTATCGGAAGCTGAGGTTTTGCAACTTTTGCAGCAGATGTTGCCGGTATTAGACCACATTCACGCTAAGGGAATCGTTCATCGCGATATTTCACCAGACAATATCATCCTGCGCGCGAGCGATCGCTTACCCGTCCTGATCGACTTCGGCGTCGTCAAAGAACTCGTCACCCGCTTTCAATTCCCCCAAAAAATCCCCACCCTCACTACAGTGGGTAAAATGGGCTACGCACCCCCAGAACAAATTCAAACCGGACGCGCTTACCCCAGCAGCGACCTCTACGCTTTAGCCGTTACCTGCGCCGTTCTGCTCACCGGAATTGACCCCCAAGATTTATACGATGAAGCTAGCTTAACCTGGACTTGGTATCGATGGATACCGCCGGTCAACCCGGGATTGACGGCGGTGTTGAATCGGATGTTGAGTTATAAGCCGAGCGATCGCTACTCGGACGCCCGCGAAGTCGCCATAGCCCTAAAATCTGCCTACAACAACCCAGGAGCGTCCAAAATACCGCCAACCCACATTCAAGCTCTACCAGACCCCCAATCCTCCCAAATTCAGACGCTAGCGGTGAATCGTGCCGCAGCAATTCGCTCCGCAACCGTTGCGCCTACCGCTGAAAGTCAGTATGCTTCTAACCAACCCAACTCAGTAATTCCCCTAGCTACAGAACGTTCGAGTTGGGATAACCCTTTGCTCGTTACTTTTGTTGGCATGTTCTTGGCTATATTAGCCGGAGTTGGATCTTGGGCGATCGTCAGCACTATCCTCAACAATCAACCCCAAGTAAAAACTTTACTGACGCCTATACCTGCACCCACGGTGTTTGATAGTCCAACAGACTCAACGCCCACACCAACTTCAATCGAAACCCCTACCCCAACCCTCGAACCCGAACCCGTCACCATCAACGAGCGTCTAAACTTATTACCGGGAGATAGTCTTTCTACCCCAGGAAATCTCAAAGCTAACGAAACGCTAAATTATATCATTAACGGAACGAAAGGTCAACAGTTAAGCGCGTCTTTGGAAGAAGAAGGAGTTTTGATCGCGATTTTGGGGCCAAATGAAGAACCTATAGATGACCGTTCTACACGAGTGACGCGCTGGGAAGGGGTACTGCCAGAGGATGGGAATTATATAATTCAACTACGCACGGTGCGGGGAGTTGAAGACGGCCCCTATAGGCTCAATCTGCGTCTAACTAACCCAGAACCGACGCCAACGCCGACAGAAACACCAACGCCGACACCAACGCCGACAGAAACACCAACGCCGACACCCACCTTGGGTGAAAATCCATTTGCGGGCGAGGAATTTAAGGTCGCGCCGCCTGCTACGAATGAATATGATGAGGAACCGTTGGATTTACCACCGGGTGATGCTACTGCCCAAATTTCTGGTAGAACGAGTCAACGCAGAATTAAGCGATACTTGGTTTATGCTCAAGCAGGACAGGTGTTGAGTGCGAGAATTCAAACCGGAGCGGGAGCGGCTAGGTTAGATATTCGCTATCCCAACGGTCAATTGGTGGAAAATGCCTCTGCTCTGGGAGAATGGGAAGGCAAGGTGGATTCGAGCGGTGAATACAAAATTGATGTGACGGCAAATGAGGCAACAAATTTTACGATTGAGGTAAACGTTCGACAATAGTAGCTAATTGCTAATTGCTAATTGCTAATGAATGCACTTTTGATTGCTGGTACTGATACGGATGCAGGAAAAACAGTTTTAACGTCAGCGCTGGCGGCGTACTGGCAGATTTATTGTCCTGCTAGGAGTTTGGGGATTTTGAAGCCGCTTCAGACTGGAGTGGGCGATCGCGAACTCTACAGTCAAATATTCTCGCTCAATCAATCCCCAGAAGAAATTACACCGCTGCACTTTAGCGCACCCCTCGCCCCGCCTTTAGCAGCAGAACGAGAAGGACGCCAAATCGAACTAGGAAAGGTTTGGCAGGCATTTGATAGCTTGCACAAACAGCGCGATTTTGTTTTGGTCGAAGCGCTGGGGGGACTCGGTTCGCCCATCACCCACGAACTCACGGTAGCAGATTTAGCCAGAGATTGGGCATTGCCTACAGTGTTGGTCGTGCCGGTACAATTGGGCTGCATCGGTCAAGCTGTTGCGAATGTTGCCCTCGCGCGTCAGTCCAAAGTCCAGCTTAAAGGTATTGTGCTTAACTGTGTCAAACCTCGTTCAGACCAAGAAATAACTGATTGGGCATCAATCGGTTTGATCCAATCCTTGACAAATACCCTCGTTTTAGGCGTTGTACCCTATCTGGATGAGCCAAGGGATTTGAACAAGTTGGCTCACGTTGCCTCTAATCTGGAGTTAGAACGGTTGATGCCAGTTTGATTGACTTCGACTAACTCATAAAGAGAAGATTGCAGGTGCGTCAACACCGTTCGCGTTATATTATATCATGTCCGTTAGCAATCGTTATGCAAGTGTTTTTGATTGTGTAGGGGCGGGTTTTACCAATCAATTTGTGCAACCACGAGATATTTCGTTAAACCCTTCCTTAGCTGAAGCTACCGATGCAACCGGACATGATATTAGAGCCAGAAATTAGGTAAACAGGAAGTCTAGGATGTTGTGGGTAATCCAAGAAAACTTATTTCAAGAGAGGGAGTATGAAAATTTCTTGGATGCCTGCGATAGACAAGGTGTTAATTATCGCATTGTTAAAATCATTCCTTTTTCCCATGAGCTTGTTCCAGAGATTATTGAACCCAATCCCATTTGGGCATTTGGTTCTACTGCCTTGGTGCGGATTGCCCAAGATCGAGGTTGGCACCCTGGAGTATTTCATAACAACAATTTTAACTTCAAAGTGTGGTCCCAAGCTTGGGGGAAAAATATCTTAAATTACGGCGCTAAAATCTGCGCTTTTTCTCAAATTAAAACAGATTTAGATATATTTTTTGTTCGACCTTGCGACGACTTAAAGTATTTTAGCGGAACAGTTATTGATAAAGAATCTTTAAATGCATGGAGGGATGAAGTATTGAGTCGTTCAAATTATTTAACAAAAGATCCAGAGGTAGCGATCTCATCTGTTAAAACTATTTATAAAGAATTCAGGTTTTTTGTAATTGACAATAATTTAGTTACAGGTTCTCTCTACAAATTGGGAAACAAGCTTTGTTTAGATCGCAATATTGAACCGGATGCCAATAAGTTTGCCTCAAAAATGATCGAGATCTGGCAACCTTCTAGGGCTTTCGTCCTTGATATTGCGATCACTGAGGACAATTATAAAATTGTTGAAGTAAATTGTATTAATTTGGCGGGCTTTTATGCATCAGATGTTGGTAAACTTGTCAATGCTATGCAGGAAATGATAATCTAGTAGTAAGCTTGTAGGTTGGGTTGAGGCACGAAACCCAACCCAATTAAGGCTTAGTGGAATTGGTGCGTTATATCATGTCCGGTTGCATCGGCATCGCACGCGGGGGGCGGGTTTATCAACACAATTCGCTTGCGATCAAATATTCCTGGTAAAACCCGCCCCTACAGCACCATTAACCATACAAGTCCGATACTACCGAACGAGGGTATTACACTGCGTTAACGCACCCTACATATAGCGATCGCATCTGTTAGTTTTCCTGGTAAGTCTTTAATGATTTGAGGTGACGCTTCATCTCAACTAATTGCCGTTTTAAGACTCGATACTTGCTGGCGGGAATCAGCGGATCTTTTTGGCGATTGACGACAGCTTCTATTGGCAAAACGCGAAAATTCAGCCGATTATTCAGTCGATAATTCTGAGTATAGGTGGGAATTGCTTCTACTTGGGTAATTTCTACAGTTTTTTCAGGAAAGCGCTTGCGAATCTTGACGGAAAAAATTACGCCAATGTCTTTGTAATTTCCCAGTTGATAAGCGATAAAATTCCCGAGTGAATAAATCGCAACTCTGGTTCTCAGTTTTCCATCCTTTCCCCGTACCTTGAAGATTTGGTAAGGTTGCACTACATGGGGATGATTGCCGAGAATAATATCAGCCCCGGCTGCAATTAACCTCTGAACCAGTTGTTTTTGTTTGGCGTTTGGTTGACGCTGATATTCGTCGCCAAAATGGAGGCAAATTGTCACAATATCGGCTCCCTGCTTTCTGGCTTTAGCAATATCTTTGATGATTTTATTTTCATCGATCAGCGAGATGAGATAGTTTTTACCTTGGGGAATCGGGATGCCATTTGTGCCATAGGTATAAGCCAGAATTGCCATCGAAATGTTGTTTTTCTTGACGATTAAAATCTTTTCTGCTTCTTTGGCAGAGGTGGCTGTGCCGACTAAAGCGACTTGGCGCGATCGCACATTTTTAATCGTGTTAATAACTCCTTTTTCTCCCTTATCTAATGCATGATTGTTCGCAGTTGTCAAGATGTTGAAACCAGTTTTTTTGGCAGCATCGACGATTTGGGCTGGGGCATTGAACAAAGGAAACTCCGAATAGCCAAATTCTGGGCCAGCTACGGGGGTTTCTAGATTTGCGATCGCCCAATCTCCCTGGGCAATAATCGGCTTAACTTCTTGGAAAAAATGGTCGAAATTATAGGTTTTCTTTTGGGGATTGTAACCGGATCGCGTCAAAGCTAGATGCATCAAAATGTCGCCGACGGCTATTAATTTGGCTTCTTTTGTCAAAGATTTGGGCTGGGGCGATTTAATAGGGTTTGACAGCGCGGTTTGCTGCGGATGTCTGGGAAAATTGCAGCCAGATAGGAACAAGATGAAAATGATTAGGAAGGAGAAAGTAAATTTCATAGAATCATATTAGGAATTAAGCTCGATTACTGCGTTTGCGGCTGAAGAATATTTAACGAACCACAGAGGCACACGAACCGGGGTGAAGAGAAAGGAAGAGACTAGATTGTCAAATTCTTAGGGTGACTAGCAGGGGGAGGTGATCGGAGCCGATGTGGGAACCTGTAGTGCGCCGGACGGTAACTAGAGAGGGACTGTGCAAGCAATGGTCGATGGGTATTCTTAGTATTGGTGGTAGATTACCGTGCCAGGTTGGTTGGAGTCCAAATCCTTTTTGTGAGTTGAGTAGTCTGCTTTGGTGCAGCATTTTTCGGAAGGAACTATACCAGGGTGTACTGTTAAAATCGCCAACAACGATCGCTTGTCGTTGTTGACTCCATTTGGCTAGTGCTTCAAATTCTACCCGCTGGTAGTCCACTGTAGTGCCGCTGCGGGGACGAATGGCATGAAAGCACAACAGATCGATGGGTTTACCTGCGTAGGTAATGCTTATCTGGAGGAGGGGGCGATCGCTTGTAGGCGGTAGGTGAATTAACTCAGCTGCTTTCACCTGGATAGGATAAGAAGGTTGGCGCGACACAAACCAAGCACTCCCATGACTGCTGGTGCGGGGTTCTGCAATAACCAATTGATAGTTTGTTAAACCTGCCTGAAACTGGGGTAAAAATTGGGGCGTGACTTCGAGTAAAGAGACAATATCAGGAGCTTGGTTATTGACATAATCGATGGCTTTACTGACATCCGGGTTATCGTTATTTAGGGTGGCATGGAGGACTCGCAAATCGATCGAATTTGTTGTATCTAGAACCGATGGGATAAATAATGGCAAGAGCAAGCTGATATTGATCGCTAAAGGAATTGCCCACAGTAAACAAGAGCGTTTATTTGACCAAGACTGGCGAGAAATCAGTCCCAGGAATAGAGCGATCGCTAACAGCAAGCAGTATTGCGATCGCAAGTGTTCCAGCATTGCGAATATCCACCACCAGGAACCCACAAAGCTAAGCCCTGTCGCCAGGGCTGCGCTTCCTGCTAGGATATTTACCCAAAATCGAATTGAACTTAATTGCTTGGGGATCTGCTTTAATTGCATGTCAAGCGCTACTAGAAGATCATGCGAGGGGGAAGAATAAGTTGAGGTAGCTCGATAGAATGGCTTCGCCTAAGAAGACGGTAACACCTGCACCGAGTGCCAGAAATGGGCCAAAGGGCATGGGCTGACGGCGAGAGAGCAAACCTAGAGCGATCGCAACTCCACCCACAATCGCCCCCACCGCACAAGCAAGAAACCCCGCCAGCAACAAATACTTCCAACCCAACCAAGCACCCATCATCGCGGCTAATTTGGCATCGCCTCCACCCATCGCGGTTTGCCCATAAACCATCGAACCTGCCAAAATAATCGCATCAAACAGCCAAATTCCCAACACCGCACCTACAATACCAGCCATGAGTTGATTTGCTACACCGGCGATACTGTTATTTGCTAAAAAACCGACAACGCCTTGAAATACCAAACCAAGCACTAATCCCGATTCTGTAAGCGAATTTGGCAGCGTCATGGTATCGAGATCAATAAGGGATAATCCCAGCAACCAGCTTAAAAATGCCCAATAACCTAAAGTTTGCGCGGAATAACCAAATTGCCAAAAAACCAGCAAAAATAAGACGCTGGTGACTGCTTCTACAATCGGATATCGCACCGAAATGCGAGTTTTACAATAGCGACAGCGCCCTTTTAAGTGCAGCCAACCGAAAATCGGCACGTTATCATAAGCTTTTAATCCGTTAAGGCATTGGGGACAGCGCGATGGGGGAAATAGCAGCGATAACCCTGCTGGTATGCGGTAGGCGACAACGTTTAGGAAACTGCCAACCGATGCCCCCAGGATAAAAACAAATAGAATTGCTGGTAGCTCTGTCAGTATATCCATAGTTAAAGATTGCAGATTGAAGAATTGCAGATTTCAAATTTGATTCAATATACAAGATGGCAAAAAATGTAGGGGCACGGCAACCTGAATATATCGGATATTTTAACAACATTGGTCTTGCCGTCCCCTACAACCAAAGAGATTTTTGCAACGGGTCATATGATGTCCGTTGAATTG
>DNGJ01000249.1:0-2737 GCA_003486305.1 Cyanobacteria bacterium UBA11371 | reverse complement strand
GTAGGGACACGGCATCATAGATTTTTCGGACAAACAGATAACTTTGATCGTGCCGTGTCCCGGCTGCTAATTATGGGTAATCGACCGGACATGATATCATATCATGTTCGGTAGTATCGGTAGCTGCACTAAGGGGCGGGTTTATTTATCTTTGGCGCTGCGTTTAAACATATCTCGTAAAACCCGCCCCTACAGCATAAAGAACTATACACAACCTTTGCTAACGGACATGATATCAATCTAAAATCTGCAATCTACAATCTGAAATTTCCCTAATATATTTCTGATTCAATCTCGTTCAAAGGCACAAAAGTTTCTTGGAATAATAGGATGGGCTTTCCAGAAAAAATCACCTTTCCTCGGTAGGTAACTTGATTGATTACCACACCAACGGGACGCTGTACCATTCTGGCATTGCTCTCGTAGTAGGAGCGGTAAATTTCTTGAGCTGCTTGGAGTAAAGCGGGTTGTCTTAAGGATGAAAACTCGCTGTTGTCTTCCCAATTTTCTGCGGATGTGTCTGAAGCTTGCACCACTGATTCATCCTTTGCTAGTTGAGCAATTCAAGAGCAGCTTTTAATCGCTGCTCTTCTAATTAATAACTCAGGATTGGGGATTTTCCAGCGCTTTGAGCAGAACTTCTCCCATTGCGCGGCAACCTACTAAGGTCATCCCCTCAGACATGATATCGCCGGTGCGATAACCTTGGTCCAAGACTTGCAGGACGGCGGTTTCGATTTTATCGGCGGCTTGGGGCTGATTTAAGCCGTAGCGCAGCATCATGGCGGCGCTGAGTACTTGGGCGATGGGGTTGGCTTTATCTTGTCCTGCGATGTCTGGGGCGGAACCGTGGACGGGTTCATATACTCCTGGGCCGGAACTGCCTAGACTAGCTGAGGGTAACATGCCAATGCTGCCGGTGAGCATGGCGGCGGCGTCGGAGAGAATATCGCCGAAAAGGTTGCCGGTGACGATGGTATCGAATTGTTTGGGCCAGCGTAGCAGTTGCATGGCGCAGTTGTCTACGTACATGTGGGAGAGGGCGACGTTGGGGTATTCTGGTGCGAGTTGGGTGATGCGATCGCGCCACAATTGCGACACTTCCAACACGTTCGCCTTATCCACCGAACATAGCTGACCTTTGCGCTTCTGCGCGGTTTCAAACGCTACCCTGCCAATGCGATCGATTTCCGATTCGGTGTACGCCATTGTATTGACGCCCCGCTTTTCCCCAGTTTCGGTAGCAAATATGCCCTTGGGTTGTCCGAAATAAATCCCACCCGTGAGTTCTCGCACCACCATAATATCGACGCCTTCCACCACTTCTCGTTTTAAAGAGGAGGCGTTGATTAATTGGGGTAATATTTTAGCGGGTCGCAGGTTGGCAAATAGTCCCAATCCCGCCCGCAGTCCCAATAAACCGCGTTCTGGGCGTTGATTCGAGGGTAACGTATCCCACTTATAACCGCCGATCGCTGCTAGCAATACCGCATCGCTGTTGCGGCAGATGGCTAGAGTTTCTTCGGGGAGAGGGTTGCCAGTTTTATCTATAGCTGCGCCGCCGATAGGGGCTTCCTGAAAATCAAAGTTTAAATTGAGTTGTTGAGCGATCGCTTTTAACACATCTACCGCGACGGTGATAATTTCCGGGCCAATGCCATCGCCAGGTAAAAGAGTAATGCGGTATTGCTGCTGTTGCATTGAGTAAAAACTGCCTCCGAGACTGCACCCCCGAACCAGAAAGCGCCATTATTTTGAGAGCGATATGCCTCCCTGCCGCTGGCGCGAACGCGGGGTGGAATATTTCATTTTCTCACAAGAACAACTTAGGGTCTGAAAAGTTTTGGCAGCGATCGCCAGCATCCTGGTCAAACAAGCCCGCTTTGAGATCGATCCTTTCTCAGAAGGAGGAAAACTGCGACGGGAGCGGCTTCCATGAATGGAGATTGATAGCACGCAATATGTTGATTCACTTTCTTTCATCAAACACCACGCTCAAGTGCTGCGGACAGTCACGGTTTCCAGGGGTGGATCGCAGTTTCGTTCCCGCGATGTATTTCCTGGTGCAGCAGCAGCGATCGCTCAAGCAGACGATACTCTCTTAGGAGAAACCTTGCAGCCCGACCAAATCCCAGATGTACCAACCGATCGAGTTGCGTGGATTGACGGATACGGCAACATCAAAACGACCATCGCCGCTGACACCGTTAACCTCAAACCCGAAGCCAAGGTCGTCATCCGAGTTGGAGATGTGGTCAGCGATGCCATCTATTGCGATGGCAGTTTCCGAGTTTCAGAGGGAACGTTGGCTTTTGCACCGGGCAGTTCGGGATGGCTGGCACCATCAGGCGGACAGATGATTCGTTGGATGGAGTTATTTCTGCGCGGCGGTAATGCCTGGGAACGCTTTGGTAGACCGCGTATAAACCAAACCGTAACTCGTCTTTGAGACACTCGCTGTATAGCTAGGGGCTAGGGGTTGCCATATTTTCAACCGCATCAACTGCGGGTAGGGACACGGCAGCAATAAGTTTGATCGCATTGGGCAAAGTTTTTCCGATGCCGTGTCCCGACAATGTGGTATATTTTCAGCCGCATCAACGCCCGGTAGGGACACGGCGGCAATCAGTGCGATCGCCTGACTGAGATTTTTCCGATGCCGTGTCCCGACAATGTGGTATATTTTCCACCGCATCAACGCCCGGTAGGGACACGGCGGCAATCAGTGCGATCGCCT
>DNGJ01000368.1:46828-71129 GCA_003486305.1 Cyanobacteria bacterium UBA11371 | reverse complement strand
TTTGACGCCCAGCCGCGCGCCGATTATGCTAATCAAATCTTAAATCGGGCGGTGCAATCCGGCGAGCCGGTGACGGTGCGGGTGGTGGAAATTAACGAGTTACCCGTCATACAGGTGAATGGGGTAAACTTGCTGACAGTTACGCGCAAAGACGCCCCAGAAGGGATGACGCGGGAAGAACAAGCGCAAAGGTGGATCTCGCGGATTGAATTCGCGATTAAGCTAGCACAAGAACAAAGGCGTCCCGAATATATCCGCAAGGCGATTTTGCTTTCCGCTTTTTGCGTAGTGGGAGCGATCGCGCTCAGTTTTGCACTAGGTTGGATCTGGCGTAATTGGTTACCGAGGTTGATTCACTTGCGCCAAACAAACTCGCAACAGCTACTTGAATCGTTTTTACCATTAAGTCTTGCGGTTGTGCGCGTCTTTTTGTGGCTTCTTACTGTTATCTACATCAGCAACCAATTTGCCCAAACGCGGATCTGGAGTCGAAGAATAATCGATGTTTTATTTTTCAGTTTTGCTGAGCCGATTATTCCCTTGGGGGACAAATCTTACTCGGTGATTCAACTGCTGATTTTACTGGGGTTATTTTCCGGACTCCTGATTGTTTCTAGATCGGCTACAAAGCTGCTGCGATCGCGCATTTTACTTTTCACCGGCATCAGTCGCGGCGCTCAAGAAACCATCGCCCTCATTGCTTGCTACACGCTAATTTTTATCGGAACTTTAGTCTTACTCCAACTATGGGGATTAGATCTAAGCTCCTTGAATATTTTTGCCGGTGTTTTGGGGGTAGGAATTGGTTTAGGCTTGCAAGGAATAGCCAAAGAATTCGTCAGCGGTTTAGCGATTATTTTTGAGCGTCACATCGAAGTCGGAGACTTTGTTAATGTAGGCGAATATATGGGAACCGTCGAGCGGATTGGCCTTCGCAGTACGCAAATTCGCACCCTCGATGAAGTTGCCATGATTGTACCCAATTCCCGCTTCTTAGAAAAAGAGTTTGTTAACTGGAATCACGGCAACTATGTATCGCGGATTAGATTACCAGTACCCGTTGCTTTTGGTGAGGATTTGAGTCAGGTAAGAGAGGCGTTGATCGATGCCGCAAAAGATTATCCCCAGGTGGTATCGCAACCTGCACCCCGCGTATTTTTTATCGGATATGGTGAAAGTAGTTTAGAGTTTGAATTGCTAGTTTGGATCGCCGATCCGCGCCGACATCCGCAGATCAAGAGCGACTTGTATTTTCGCATTGATGCGAGTTTGCGATCGCGCAACATTCAAATCCCTTTTCCCCAGCGAGATTTGCACTTCCGCAGCAGCTTACCAGTAGAACTTTCCCGTCAAGCCGAAGCCCAGTTAAATAACAGTCTAAACAATGGCAAGCGAGAGGAAAGTAAAGCAGAGTAGGGGCAGGTTTTACCAACAATTAAGTGGAACCACGAGATATGCAATTTTTACCTGCCCCCCCGCGCGATGCCGATGCAAGCGGACATAATATTATATGATCTGCGTTGCATTGCCCATAATAAAAAAACCTCACAGAGTCGTTGCGTAGGGACACGGCATCAGAGATATCTCCGACAAACAGATAACGTTAATCTTGCCGTGTCCCGGCTACCAATTATGGGTAATCATATCATGTCCGGTGGCATCGGTAGCCTAAGCCCTTGCGGGTTTATTTAAATTTTGCGCTGCTAACAAATATCTCTCGTAAAACCCGCCCCTACTATACACTACCATTGCTGCCGGACTCGATATCAACCGGAGATAATATTAAACCCGCCCCACCTTGATCCTGAATTATTTGATCGCGACATCAGGTTGAACCAATTTACTTTTCTCCCTCTCGATATGCTTTTCATACCAATTCATGATCGGAGTAGAACTAATCCCGTGTATAACTACAGAAATGACTATCGTGATGTAGGTAATCCAAGCAATTTGTTCACCCAATTGGTCTTTTAAACCATTTCCAAACGCATAGCAAAGATAATAGATAGAACCCACACCGCGAATGCCAAACCAACCATATAACCAGCGCGTAACCGGACGAAATCTCCCACCAATTGTACTAATCCAAGCACCCACCGGGCGGATGATAAAAATTAACAGCGCTGCAACTAAAAGTGCTTCACCCCAGTGAGCAACAATTGCCTGCCATCGCAGGATCGATCCTAATAACAAAATTGTCCCAACTTCCAGAAGTTTTTCCAGTTGCTCGATAAATTCAAGCTGAGAATGCCTCTTTTCTGGGTTGCGATAACTCCGCTGCGCCACAATGCCAGCCACAAAAACTGCCAAGAAACCATAACCGTTGACAATTTCGGTTAAGGAATAGGTTAACAAAATAATACTGAGGGCGACAAAATCCTCCATTAATGCATCGACGGTTTCAATTTTTTGCATTTTCTTGTCAATCCAAACCACCGCCTTTGCGACCACAATTCCCATTACTAAACCTGCTGCGATCGCCCAAATTAAATCAACCGCAACCCAGTGTTTAAACCAGTTATCCCAGTTGCTATCTTTGAGCGAGTTAATGCCAAAATAAACAAACGGAAATGCCAGCGCATCGTTTAACCCGCCTTCTGAAGTTAAACCAAAACGCAACTCATCCCGATCTTCTACATGGGATATTTGAACTTCACTAGCCAAAACCGGGTCTGTAGGGGCAAGAATAGCGCCCAATAAAATAGCTGGCCCCCACTCCATTCTTAACAGCCAATGACCCACAGCAGCGATCGCAAAAATTGAAATTGGCATCAAAAATCCAATCAGCCGTACCGTAGAACGCCAAGCACCTAAATACAGATTGCGATTCATTTTTAAACCGCAACTGAATAAAGAGATCAGCACTACAAATTCCGTCAGCCGCTCTAGAAACTCGGCGTCGGGGCGCAATTGAATCATTTTTACCCCATAAGGCCCCAAGAAAATACCAACCAGCAGATAGATCAGGGCGAAAGATAGCGGGAGTCGAGCAATCCAGCCAGATCCTAACGTAACGATGAGCAAAAGCAAGCCGATAACCAGCAGGTGAAGAATGTATATATCCATAGCGATTCGTGTTTTTCCTTTGACTGTACAAAGCTTCCCTTCCTTCTCCTACTCCCCTGAAGACAGATTTCTTGACATTCGGATGCATGGAAATTCTCTTTCTGCTACCTTGGGTAGATATTGCACAATAGAAAATTTTATGAAACTACCTGATGGACCAAAAGCGCCGGTATTGATCCAGACCCTGCGCTCAATTGTTCGCCCCCTAGAGTCTTTAGAAGCAAATGCTAGACAATACGGCGACATCTTTGTAAGTAAGTTTATTGGCTTCCAGCAAATTGTCGTTATCGCCAATCCACAAGCTATCCAAGAAATTTTTACCGCCGATCCAAAACTGTTTGATTCGGGTAAAGGAAACAGAATAATGCTTCCTTTAGTAGGGGAGAATTCCCTAATTTTGCATGACGGCGACTATCACCAGCGTCAGCGACGGCTGTTGCTACCGCCATTCCACGGAGAACGAATGCGGGCTTACGGTACGCTCATCTGCGATATTACTTCTGATGTAATGAACCAAAAGAAGATGGGAGAACATTTCTTAGCCCGTCCAGCGATGCAAGAAATTTCCCTGCGAGCAATCTTACGCGCTGTATTTGGTGTTGATGAAGGCGAGCGTTTTGAACAACTCAGACGACTGATTGGTTCGCTATTTGATATCTTTAAATATCCTTTGAGTGCCAGCTTCATTTTTATTCCAGCATTGCAAAAAGATTTAGGACCGTGGAGTCCTTGGGGACAATTTGTTCGCCAAAGAAAGCAAATTCACGACCTGCTTTATGAACTGATTCGCGAGCGAAAAGCTGAAAATGACCCTTCTAAGGAAGATATTTTAAGCTTAATGTTATCGGCTCGCGATGAAGCAGGCGAACCCATGACAGATGAAGAATTGTGCGCGGAGTTAATGACGCTGCTATTTGGCGGTCACGAAACAACAGCAACATCATTAGCCTGGGCATTGTATTGGATTCACCATTTACCAGAAGTGAAAGAAAAGCTGCTTCACGAATTAGATACTCTGGGTGAAAATGCCGATCCGACAGCGATTGCGAAACTGCCTTATCTAAACGCAGTTTGTTCTGAAACCCTGCGACTTTACCCGGTGCTTTTGTTTACATTTGCTCGACTTGTCAAAGAACCAATCAAAATAATGGGCTATGAATTTCAGCCAGGAACGGTGCTATCTCCCTGTATTTATTTGACTCACCATCGGCAGGATTTATATCCCGAACCGAAGCAGTTTAAACCAGAACGCTTTCTAGAACGGCAATATTCCCCTTATGAATTTTTGGCTTTTGGTGGGGGAAATCGTCGCTGTATAGGGATGGCATTTGCGCTGTTTGAAATGAAGCTGGTACTGGCAACAATTTTGTCGCAGTATCAACTAGAACTTACCGATAACCGTCCCGTTAAACCTGTCCGTCGAGTCATCGCAATGGCTCCATCTGGCGACGTGGGAATGATAATGAAGGGACAGGGTCAAGCGATCGCAAAAAGTTTGGTGAGTCAAGCAGGTTAACCTCTCCTGTTGGTGAGGAAACAAACTGGGAAGACAAGGAGGACAAAAGAGCTTTACAAATTCTTTATATAGTTCCTTTGTCCTTAAAATCGATGAAACGCTTAACAAGTAAAGAATTTAGGCGTTTTAATCCGTCAAGCGGTTGCCTGTGCAATTTTAAATTTTTGGTGAAGCTTACGTAAATACTGAAACAAAAGCCAGGTTTCCGTGTGAAAATTTTTCCGTGGGATTACCGAGCTATTAAGAGCGCTAGCGCTCTTAATAGTTTTGGATAAGGCGACACCCAATGTAGGGGATCTTCGCCTTCAAATATACAAAAACATTCTACGGGAATTGACGTAACAACAAGATCGTCTCGAACACAAGCGAGTTTGGTTGTGTACGTAAAAATACGTATATGGCTTGACAATTGATCGCAGAGCTTGCACTTAGATGGACGAGGCGAAATGCCCATTTTACAGGAAAAAACCATCTCTTGTGGATGGGAGATAGGAACCGCTTCATCTATTGGTGCAAGATCTGAGTTGATTTTTGCAGGATCGATGATGAAAAAACTAACAGCTTTTGCTCCAATAGCCGCGATCGCAATTCTCCGGAGGAAACGCTACGCGATCGCATCTTTTTGTTTTGGGACCTGGTGAGTTTGGTTGTAATTTATGGTACGTAAAATCAATCAGGTGATAAACCTCTAACTTGTCATTTTTGACTTCATAAATTGCATAGTAGGGAATGACTGTCCCGTAGCAACTCGGTATAAATAAACACGTTATTTCAGATTTCCGACTTATTTAACAAGTCGTTTAGGATAATCTACTCATTGACAAAGTATGGCAAATGTGATGAGTATTAGTGAGATCAATTTCTTTGAATTACCCGGAATAAAATCTCTTTGCGTCCTTCTATTACCGGATCTACCAATCCAAGACATTTTCAAATTCCACATTCACAGGAGTAAAAATATGGCTATTAACAAGTTTCAGAAATTAGCAGTTGCTATTGCTAGTGCCGCTTCGCTCTTCGCAGGCATAGAAGCTCACCAGGGAAACCTGGCACAAGCTGCTATACTTACCTATGATTTTAATGTCACTATATCGGATACCGATGGCAATAGCCAACTTGAAGGTAAAGGGGGTTTTGGTCAAATAACTTACGATGATTCAACTCTAGGAATTGAACCAAAAATATATTCCAATCCATCATTTGTGTCATCGTACTTCTTTAATTTTGTAAATATGTGGACTGGTTCCCCAGTCACCTATACGCTGGGAAATACCAGAGAACTGAAGGTGGGGGTTGATAATGGTCGTCTACGCTATATCGTAGATTCTCAGAAGAATTACTTTGTATATTTTCAGCCCGATCTGAAAGTTCAAGGGGGTGATTTGAATAGCGAAGTTAAATTTTTAGGCACATACAGTGCCAAGCCTGAAAACAACTCTTCCACAACAATTCCGGAACCTAATACATTGGTAGGGCTAAGCGTCTTCGGTCTTTGCTGGCTGCTGAAAAGAAAGAAAAGGTAGGGTGAGAATTGCCACCCTACATAGGTAGGATTTCTACCCGTGCAACTTTATCCCCCGAATTGAATAATCCAACAATTCCATCGGATGCATAATCGGAACTTGCTTACCTTGCAATTCCAAATGCTTGGTAATTTGCAACGTACAACCTGGATTTGCAGAAGCAATTAACTCCGCCCCAGTATTCAGCAAATTCTCGACTTTCTGCTGCCCCAATTCTTGGGCAACTTCGGGTTGCAGCATGTTATAAACACCTGCACTACCACAACATAAAGCTGCATCAATTGGTTCCCTTAAAGTCACCCCTGGAATTTGTCGTAACAATTGACGCGGTTGCACGCTAATTTTTTGACCGTGCAATAAGTGACAGGCATCTTGATAAACCATTGTCAGGGGTTTATCTGATAAAGGCGATAACTTTGCCGTTAATCCAACTTGGGCTAAAAATTCTTGAGCATCTTTAACCTTCGCCGCAAATGCTTTAGCTTTTTCCCGATAATCTGGGTCATCTTCTAAAATATGACCGTATTCTTTCAAAGTATGACCGCAACCCGCCGCATTGATAATTACATAATCAACCCCCGTATCTTCAAAACTATCAATCATCTGCCTAGCTAAAGCTTGAGCTTGTGCTTTTTGTCCTTGGTGTTCCGGTAAAGCAGCACAACAACCTTGCATTTTTGGCACGACAACTTCGCAACCATTCGCCGTTAAAACCCGCACCGTAGCATTATTAACCTTCGAGAAAAATAGCCGCTGCACGCATCCTAAAATCACCCCTACTCGATAGCGTTTCTTCCCTTCTGCGGGGATAACTTCCGGCAAAGGTTCGTAAAAAGCATCAAGCGGAATCGTAGGCAGAATCGATTCCATTGCTGCCAACTGGGGCGATATTTTCTGAAGCAATCCCGTAGAACGAATTAACTTTGGTAACCCCAACTTTTGATAAATTAACATTGGAGCTAACAAAACGCGCAACCGATTCGGATAAGGAAACAAAGAAAAGATGAGTTTCCGATAAAACCTTTCCGGCAAACTGCGGGGATAATTCCGTTCAACTTGAGGACGAGTTGCCGCAATTAACTTATCGTACTGAACCCCAGAAGGACAAGTAGTAACACAAGCAAGACACCCCAAACAACTATCAAAATGCTGCGCCGTTCCTTCCCCAAGCGCCGCCTCACCTTCATTAATCGCATCCATCAAATAAATCCGCCCTCTAGGCGAATCCATTTCCTTCCCAATCACCCGATAACTAGGACAAGTCGAAAGACAAAACCCACAATGAACGCAACTATCAATCAACTTAGGATCTGGCGGATGATCCCCATCAAACCCACTCAAATTCTTATCCCCAGTCACCTTAACCGAATTCTCTGAAATTTGCATAGCCTCTTTCTTCTCTTTCTCTGTGTTCTCTGTGCCTCTGTGGTTCGTTTAAACTAAATCTCTCCCACAAAACGACAAGGACTAAACATATTTACCGGGTCAAATTGCTGCTTAATTTTCCGCATTAAATCCAAAGCATTGCCACTGTAACCCCAGACATCAAATTGCTGCTTAAAAGCAACAGGTGCTTCCAATACAGTGAGGAAACCGCCGTGAGATTGACAATGCTCACGCACTCTCCCCACCGCTTCTTTATCTATGCTATCCAACCGCAACACACCCAACCCACTACCCGCGTGAATCAGAGCGATCGCATTCATATTATCTACCAGAGATAGAGTTGCGATCGCAGCCGTTGGTAACACCCCTATTTTGCAACTAATTCCGCCCTTTGTAGCATCACCCTGCATTTGTTCTCCTAACTTCTGCCATAGATTAGACTCATCGTTTCCCCCATAACTACTACCTTTCAACCCCAGATGCTGACCCACTTCCAAAAGTCTGGCAGACTGTTCTTTAACACTCGCCTCTACACTTTGAAACCGAGTCACCAATGCCATTCCCTCACCAATTCCGAAACCACTTGATAGCAGATCAATAGCAGTCGGCGTTAAAGCAGAACCGAGTAAAGTTTTAGCCGCCTGTGCAATATTATCCGCCGTTCCAGTTAATACCACCGTCTGAGATGCATCGGGTATTGGATAAACCCGAAACGTGACTTGAGAAATAATTCCCAGGGTGCCATAAGATCCGGTAAATAACTTCATCAAATCGTATCCGGCGACATTTTTTACAACTCGTCCCCCCGCTTTAGCAATTTGTCCATCAAAGCGCACAAAAGATAATCCTAAAAGCATATCTCGCACGCCGCCATATCTCTGACGCAGAGAACCCGCGTCAGCAGTCGCTACGATACCGCCCAGGGTCGCATCTTGAGGATAGGCGGGGTCAAGGGCGATAAATTGCCCTTCTTTGGCTAAAATTGCCTGAAGGTCGCAAAATTTCATCCCGGCTTCGGCGGTAACGGTCAAGTCGCCGACGGCGTGTTCGACCAGGCGATTGAGTCGCGAGGTACTGACAACGAGATCGATATTCTTGGCGACGCCTCCCCAACCGAGTTTGCTACCGTTTCCTGTGGGTAAAATCTGCCAGCGGTTGCGATATGCACAAGCTATGACTTCTGCCAATTCTTCCTGTGCGTTGGGAGAGGCGATGCAGTCGATTTGCGTTCCCGGGGTAACTGCCGATCGCCAATTGGTGTCTGGCTCCGAGATGCCAGAATTGCCGATAATGGGTTCTAGGGTTGGCGCGATCGCTTCGGTTTGCTGTATCACTATTATATTTTCTTAATGTTTCCTGCTGATAAAGATTCTATTTCTGTTTGGATATTCTGTCGAGCCTTGATTTCTCTGGCGTCAAATATTTGATCTGTCAAATATATTCTTTCTCCTTCTATAAATTTCTGCAATACCTGTATTCTGCCCCATCGATACTCTGCCTCGGACAGCCAGGAATATTCTTTTCTAATTCCCCGATTATAAATATGATACTCCCACGAAGATGCCCCTAATATAGATAAGTCTGCATCCAAGAATATATAAATATCAATATCATTTTCTGTTGCTTGATGGGTTTTAGTCGCTAATATTATTTTAGCAACTTTATCTATAGTTGCAGATGGTATTTTTATAAGTTTTAGGATATTAGTGGCATATTCAGCACTTTTTTCTTCATTATCCTTAGCTTTCGGGTCGTAGATAATATCGTGAAACCAGGCAGAAAATTCGAGTGCGGCGGGGTTTTCGGCCTGGGGGCGCATCGAGTTAATTATCTGTAAAACTTGTAGAATATGCGTCAAGTTGTGATAGTGTCTGTCAGCGCCAGAATAAGCGGTAGCTATGGCAGTAAATATTTCCTGGTTAATAACTGGATTAACACCGAAAGGTGCGAGTAGGGAATGAAATTTTGTGGATGCGATCGCTGTATCCATTACTAATATTACATTCCTCGCTCGCGCCCATATCCCTCTACAGTCCCAACCAAACCCGCAGCGATCGCTCTAGCTCATCTGCATCAGGAGCGGTCAACTTGCCAATGACTACAACAACAAGGCTCCGATCAACTGTATACAAACCCCTTTTAACCGCTGTTTCAACATTTAATCCGGCTGCTACCCAAGTCAGTTTGTACGAATTCACCCTCAAGTAAAGATGTAGTTTTGCTAGTGAGTGGAACAATAAAAATGTCTTGAGAAATGTGTGGTGCATTCACCACAACCGCAGGTCTTACTTTAGAACTGGATAAATCCGAAAACGGATACCTTACCAAAATAATGTCATTTTTGGAGTAACTGGGCATAAACATCATCCTCTGCGTTATCCCAAATTGTATCAAGCGATACTTGACTTGCCTCAAGCCAAAATTCAGCTTCATCATCCGGCAGAAGAGTAACGAGTACTCTTGCACCTTCAGGAATTTCCACTGGTTCTAACAATTCAATTTTTCCTTGGCGAACAGTCGCCCACACTGTCTTCAGCATAAAAGTTTGAATTCAGCAATACAGGGGTTACATCGTAAGATAGCATAGCCATACAAATTGTATTCAGGAAGAACACAGGGCAATATGGAAAAAGCTACCTTTGCTGCGGGTTGTTTTTGGGGTGTGGAAGACACCTTTGGCAAAGTTAAAGGCGTAACTTCCACTTGCGTTGGCTATACAGGCGGACATTGGCCTAATCCATGCTATTTAGATGTATGTGCTAGGGTAACTGGTCATGCTGAGTCGGTGCAAGTCGAATATGACCCAACTTTAGTCAGTTACGAACAACTTTTAGAAGTCTTTTGGAATTGTCACGATCCGACGCAATTAAATCGACAAGGGCCAGACCGAGGCGAACAATATCGCTCTGCTATCTTTTACCACAATTCATTTCAAGAGGCGGCAGCCAGAAAATCAAAGCAAACCTTGCAAAATTCAGGGAAATATGATAAAGATATTGTGACAGAAATTAAACCCGCCAGTGAGTTCTATTTAGCCGAGGAATATCATCAACAGTATTTGGAGAAAAAACGACGTAAGTCAGAAATGCTGTAAAGTGATTTCAAAAACCCGGTTTCTATTGCTGGTAACTCAAAGAAACCGGGTTTTTTATTGTGCGATTTACTTCTTGCAGCTTGCGCGATCGCACCAACACCATCTACCCGCTGATGCTGATATCGCGAGTCAAAATGCGAATTATCTCACCTTTGATAGGAGAAGGTAAAGGTGGACTCCATGCAGCGACTTCTGCAAAACGCAATACATGCAAATGGTGGACAACGCTGTTTACTGCAAAAGGAACACCACAAGCGAGGAGTCGCACGGGTGTCTTCCCCTCCGGTATTTCCAGAATTGGAGCTTTGAGTAATTGGGCAACCGAACGTTGCTCTATCATAGGTGTACTACCTTTTTTTATGGGTATCTGAGCGATCGCTCTCAAGTTTTCCAGGCTAGAGGGAGCGATCGCTTTGTCATGTCTGTATTTAATCTATTCTGACTTCAGTCGTTTTTCTACTCAATACGCTAAATAAATAGCATTCGACGCTAATTAAAGAAAAATATAGATGTGAAGTGATAGCATCGGCCTTGCAGCACTAATGGATATCGATTGAGTACTGGAGTGACGATCCGCTGGAAATTGGCAGTTGTAATGGCTGAACGCAATATTAGTAACAAGGAACTGGCTGCCCTAATTGGGATGCATCCGACCTCTGTTTCTCGACTAAAGACTCGTCGTACCTTCCCCAAAATTGACGAAGATACCCTGAGTGCGCTTTGCAAAGCGCTCAAGTGTCAGCCAGGAGACTTAATGGTATACGAAGAAGATGAAGCGGATGGGTAGCTGGTAGTTTAAGAAACCCGGTTTTTCTCAAAAACCGGGTTTCACAGGTGAGGCGATCGCTCGATCGCCCCTTCCTTAGAAAAACTTAATATAATTAAGTATAAATACAGATTCAACCGCAAAAGGTTGGTGCTAGCCATGCAAAACGTATCGTATGGTTTCGTACTTCGGCGGCTGGCTACTATTTTGTCTGTGTTGACACTCCCCACAGCTAGAAGCCGGGGGATTCTTGCGTCTTAGGGATTCCAATGAATTTACCCTCAGCAAGCATCTTGACCGTATGCCCTACGGCTGCAAGTCCGCGTATTGCGACTACTTGAGCGGCTGCAATATCTCTATCGGTTGTATAGCCGCAAGAAAAGCAAACATGAGTACGTTCTTTTAGTTCTTTCTTCCCTGTCTCAACATTACAATTAGGGCAAATTTGGCTTGTTTTACGTGCATTTACTTTCTGAAAATAGACACCTCGCTTGAAACAAGTTTGTTCAATAATCTTGAAAAATTGACCGAATCCCGCATCGAGGCAATGCTTGCCTAACATCCCACGGGATAATCCAATTAAATTCAAATCCTCTACAAATACCATCCCTGTGTCGCTACAGATTTGGTGAGACAGCTTTCGATGCCAATCTTTACGACAATTGGCGACGTACTCATGCAATGAAGCAACTTTTTTAACAGCTTTCTTCCAATTGTTCGATCCAATACGTTTTCTGGAAACACGCTGTTGCAGCAATTTCAGCTGGCGTTCGGCATCTACAAAAAACCTCGGACGTTTAACTAAAAGACCATTAGAAGTTGCGACAAAACTTGTTAGCCCCACATCGATTCCTACTGCTTTTCCGTGGGGCATTGGTGACGGTGGATTAACATCCCATTGGACGGTTAGCATGACGTACCACCCAGAAACACGCTTAACCACACAAGCTTGCTTGATTACTCCACCGTCAGGGATTGAGCGAGATTGACGCACTTTCACCGCACCAATAACAGGCAATTTTACATACCCATTGCTTAATGGGTTTTGCCCTAATTGGGGAAATGAAAAAGAGCGCATCCGGCCTGGTTTTTTGCATCTTGGGAATCCGTGATTCTGTTCCCACATGTTGACAAAAGCCTTTTCAAGTCGTCTTAACGTTTGCTGCAAAGATTGAGCGTTAACACGTTGCAAACACTCGTTTTCTTTGCGAGCAGCAGTTAAGGACTTGCATTGACTGGCAAATGTTGGACGGGGTGCATCAGCAGGAATGATATAGCAACTGTGGAGACTGCAAGCATTTACCTGACAACTACGGGACTTGTACCAGTCTTTACGTTCGGCTAAAGCATGGTTATAAACCCGTCGATGGGTTTCTAGCCATTCTTCAAATGTTGCTATTTGATTTTGGGTTGGCTTTAGCTTGAATTCGTAAGTCAGGTTAAACACTTGCATCACCTCCTGACTACATTATACATCAAATTCTACTATTCGCACGCACGTTTTTTAGAAATGCGATTAAAATCGCAGGCGCACCACTTAGAAACTAGGGGCACTGTGCGCGTTTTTCGGTGGGGAGTGTCAAGTTCTTTCAATGGGTGCTATGGTGCTTGCCCTGATTCACTTAGGCGGGCTAATTAAACAGGAACAAGAAGAAAAACAAGCACTGCTGCAATCTGAGTAACCCAGCAAAAGAAACCCGGTTTTTTGACAAAACCGGGTTTCTCCTGGTGCTTGCGCGATCGCTCGAAGTGCGAATCGCGTTTCAATTATCTTGGCTTATTGCCCAACTTCTGCCGCCGCACGACTCAACATAGCCTGCTGACGAGTCTTCAGATGCCGTTGATGATTGATCATCAACAAACGGGCTTTGTCTTGAGTCGATACTTCGGTGTTGACGATGGGATTGTTGGATTGCATAGGTTTCGCCTCTAATGTACTTGTTTGCTCGATCGGAGGCGCGTTCCTTCGGGATAACTCCCTACTTCCGTCTCTCCAAGCCCTCTGTTGTGTTGAAGAGATGAACGATTTGTTTCTGTATCTATTGTTACGGTTTTTCGAGCAAATGTCAAATTTGTAACAAAACTTCACAATAAACCCCATCATCAACCAATCAACCTGTATCCCGATCTTTTGTGGCAGGATGGGTTTAAGGCTGCGTTAAGGCTGCGGTTGACTGGGCTGTTTCTGGTGGTTAGAGGTGTTTATGGCTGAAAAACAAGAAGGCATCAAAATCGTTAGCGATAACCGCCAAGCGCGCTTTCTCTACGAAATCCTGGAAACTTATGAAGCCGGGATAGAGTTAAAGGGGACAGAGGTAAAGTCGATACGCCAGGGTAAAGCCAACCTGAAAGACGGCTATGGTTTAATTCGCAATGGCGAAGCGTGGCTGCTAAACGTTCATATCTCGCCTTACACTAGCAGCGGCGAGTATTTTAACCACGACCCCAGGCGCACCCGGAAACTGCTGTTGCACAAGCAAGAAATCCGCAAATTGATTGGGAAGGTAGAACAAAAAGGTTTAACTTTAGTGCCTTTGAAAATGTATTTGAAGAAGGGCTTAGTTAAAGTTACCCTGGGTCTGGGCAAAGGTAAAAAGCTGCACGATAAGCGCGATGACATCAAAGAACGTCAAGACAAGCGCGACATGGAACGGGCGATGAAGCGGTATTAGTTATCATGGGTTTAAAAATAGCTAATTGCTAATTGCTAATTGGTCATGAGAATATTCTCAGGATATACGATTAGCCATTAGCTATTAGCCATCAGCAATTAGCAGATTCTTCTGTTGGTGTCAAAGCTTCTGTTTGCTGGGGAAACTGATAGAAACTGGCGATTAAAGCTATCATTAGCCACCAAAGGGTATTGACTTCGGGACGGTACAAAACTGTATCGAATGCACCGTGACCTAACATACCCAACAAAGCAGCGATCGCTCCGATCAACCAATATGCATCGCGGCTACCCAATGCACGCAAGCGTTTTAATTGCAACCATCCTTGGTTAAGCGTTACCACCAGCAGCCACAAGAAACTGGCTAGTCCAATAAAACCAGTTTCCACCGCCACTTCTAATACAACAGAATACGCACTCAAAGCGCTGAAGCGGGGACGCATGTAAAGCGGGTAGATTTTATTAAAAGCATTATTGCCGGGACCGATACCCAGGATGGGGCGATCGCGTATCATTTCGATTACAGCCGCCCAGACATTAATGCGGAAATTATTGCTGCTATCTTCGCGCCCGATAAACATACTCAAAACGCGATCGCGCACCGGATCTACAAATAATACCGCCACCAATACCACAAAACCCAAACAAAAGAGCAGTAAAGGTAACGACCAAGTACGCCAGAAAGGAGGTAAGTGGACGCTGAGCCAGAAAAGCAGCAAAATTGAGAAGATAAAAACCGCGATCGCAAAACCGATCCAACCGCCGCGACTGAAGGTTAGCATCAGACAAGCTGAATTGATTCCTAACATCGTTACGGCTAAAGCTTTGGGGAATAAACCGCGCCAAGCGAAAATAGCAGCCGCCGATAAAGCGATCGCAGGTAACAGATAGCCAGCGAGTAAATTGGGATTACCCAGATAACTATAGACTCGCGTAGTTTTAGCCAAAGGAGATTCTGGATCGACCCAAGTTGCTAGCGCTGCTGCCCCAAAAAACCATTGCCGCAAACCATAGACGCTGACAATTAGGGCTACGTGTAAGTATAGAGCGATCAGCCAACGACGGAGACTTGGCGATCGCAACACCCGCGACATCAGCGCGAACAGTAGCAAATACAACGTTAGCTTTACCCAGCCACTCAACGCTGCCACTTTCACGGGTGACAGCGCCGTTGCTACCGTAGCGATTCCCCAGTAAAGTAACACCAGCAAATGAATCGGAGTTGTTTTAGCGCCGGTGTCATCGGATACAGTCACCAGCAGCCAAAAGCCAGCGCAGGCGAGCAATAACACCCCAATCAGATCGTTAGAGACAAAAGGTGCTAAACCAAACACCAAGGCGATCAAGATTGCCCCGATCGGTTCCGCGTGGGGCAATAGCCAGCTACCTTGCCGCCAACTTTGCAGCAGCCCCACCAAACGGTATAAATAACTACTACTCCGCCACTGGTACAGCGGCAGATGAGACAGGGTAAGTTGTTGCCAAACAGCATTCATAAGTTAGTTGTAAGCGATCCGTAGGAGCAGATGGCATGAGCGCTGATGCGAGATCGCAACTCGAGATTGATTATCTCCGCTCATGCGATCGCCCGTACACTAGCATGAACCGTAACCGCTTAGAGACTTTCATCGATAGCGATCGTATCTGGCAAAGTTAGCACATAGCGATACCCAGATTCTGGCGAACCTTGAATCGATACTTGACCGTTATGCATTTGAGCCAAGTGGCAGCTGAGCAACAGACCCAGATTATCGCGCGATTGTGGTAGACCTCGCTCGTCAAGGGAATCCGACTTTTGTATAAAACTCAAGTCATCTGCGTCGAGAGTCATGCGCTTGGATACAGAGAGAGAGTTCTCTGGATGTTCTTGCCAATCTTCAAGCGTATCCTCTGGCGAGTCTACCTCACAATAGTGAGATACCCCCGGTAGCTGAGACTGGTAGAAATAAGGTTCCACATGCTGGAATCCTTCTCCCATCCAGGGGTGAGACACCCAAACCGCAATATTTAATCCATCACTTTTACGAGAAACGTGGATGCGAATAATGCTTTGAGCTTCAGCCTTTTGCAGCACGCTCGATACTAGGTGATAGAGCATTTGGCGTACTTTTTCTCGATCCAGCTGCCAGATGCGATTTCCTGGCTCTACCGAGAGACGAAGTTGTTGCTCGCGGCGGTGTGCCATTTCTTCTAAAGAAGCGATCGCTTGCTGGCAAAGCATTTCAATATCCGTCGCCGCCAGGTTCAGTTGGGAATTTTCCGCATCCAGGGTTCCCAAGGCTAAAATTTCATTCACCAGCGTCAGCAAGTACTGACCGCTCGTTTGGATAATTTCCAGGTATTCTTTCTGTTTAGTCGTCAGCGGGCCGTAAATTTCGCGCCCCAAAACGCTCGCCATACCCATTACACTCGTCAGCGGCGTCCGCAACTCCTGGGTCAGCGCCGAGAGCAATTTAACTTGAACTTGATTGGTGGTAAGTTGGTTACCAGAAGTACTGCTCAGACGGATGGGTGCGCTGAGATTCACCTGCACTTGGGATCTCGTGCCCGTTTCCAAAAGACGATTGCGCTCAAATTCGCTCATCGTCCAGCGCGCCATCAGTTCCAAAAACTCAATTTCCTTGGTGGTAAAGTTACGCGGTACGCGCTCCATTACCTCAAGCGTACCCAAGCATTGTCCGGAAGAAGTAAATAGGGGCACTCCCAAGTAGGCGCGGATGCCATATTGCTGGACTAGCACGCTTTTAGAATAAAGCGGATCGCTGGCGGTGTTGTTAATTGCCAAAACTTTTTGACTTTCTACCACGTGGGTGGAGAAAGATTCCTCGCGGGGTAGCTGACGCGACGACGCCAACTGGTTCATCAGTCCCAGGCGAGATAAACCTACAGCTGACTTAAATACTTGACGGTCTTTATCCATCAAGCCCAAAATGCAGATGGGAACGTCCAAAAAGTGAGCGGCTGTCTGAGTCGCTTCCTCGAACACAGCGATCGTTTCTGCTTCGAGCAAGCGCGACTCTGCCAAAGCTTTGAGGCGTTGCTGTTCCCTTGCTGTTGCTGTCAAATTGTCCAGACTGTAAGAAAGCCTGTTTTCTGGGCCTACCATGCCTAACGCCACCTTCATACCTGCTATTTGTGTAATTTCCATCTCGCTGCCATCAAAGGATGATTGACTATTCTTAAGGTTCCCAACCTGCATCCCCGATCAACAGTTGCTGAGTACAAATTTGCGATTTTTTTTACCGTTTATCGGCAGTTGTTAAATTAGCCCCCACTTGGCGAGCTAGACCAAGCTGGGTGATTCAGCAGCGCCGCAATGACTCGCACCCCGCGCAACTGGTTAGACAGGGGTATGTGACCTTTAGGAGCCGAAAGATCCCAAGTAAATTCATTTGGGTAGCGCGTCCAGGTATTTCCAGTTTTCCAACCGATTTTGAGCCAGAACCTATCCCAGTTTTTCCCGCTCGAGAGCCAAATTTCCCGCTGCACGGAAAAGCCGAACTTGCCTTCAGAGTGAAGCAGCCAAAGGGTATTAATCGTTTGCAGGTCAGTTATCGGGAAATTTTCTACTTCTGTAAAATACAGCCATTTTCGTTGAACCGCATCTGGCCCTGCCAATTCGCACATTTTTTGCAGGGTCATGCGGTCAGCTGCTTGAAAGTCTTGTTGAGCCAGCAGCTGTTCGAGTGGGGTGTAATCTATGTGGCGATCTGATAAAAGTGGCACGCTACGGGTCGGCAATTGATTTGGAATAAATTCCCTGGCTTGAGATGAGCTGGGGTTAAACAAGGTTTTGTAGGCAGTAGGACTAAAGTTATTGTACCACCAAGCTTTTGAGCGGTTGCAGCCACCTGAATTTTCCTGGCAAATCTTGAGATTGAGGGCTTCTTAGGCAGGTGGGCAGGTGGGTAGAAGGTGCAGGTGGGTAGAAGGTGCAGGCTTGGGCCGTGAGCGTCAGCCGAACGGTGGGATTGTAAAAAAGATTTGCTGACATCTTACCCGCACTCATATGCTCACCAGCTCACCAGCTCACCAGCTCACCAGCTCACTACTAGCGGTTATCCTGCAAAATGCGATTGACGATCGCAGTGGTGGAAGTGGGAATTTCTACCCGCACTAATTCGATTTTGCCTCCATAGTCTAGAACCGTTGAGGCTTCGGGTAAGGTTTCTAGGCGATAGTCGCCGCCTTTGACGTAAATATCGGGTTTGAGGATGGCGATAATATCGGTGGCGGTAGTTTCGGTAAAAATCACCACCGCATCTACGGGTTTTAAGGCGGCGAGTAATTCGGCTCGCTGGGCTTCGGGTACGATGGGGCGGCTGGGGAATCCTGGGAGTGTAGGTTTGATCGTTTGAACCGAGCGATCGCTATTCAATCCTACAACCAGACTCCGCCCCAAGGACTTGGCTACTGTTAAATACCTGACGTGTCCGACGTGGAGCAAGTCAAAGCAGCCATTGGTGAATACCAACGGACGCCATTGTGACTCTGAGGAAGCGATCGCGCTCTCAAGTTCGCTCAAGTGATAAATCGGCATGGGGGTAAGGGCAGGTGACTCGAGGGGCAGGTGACTCCAGGGGCAAAGAAGAATTCCAATCTATATTCTCACCTGCTCACCCGCTCACCTGCTCAAGAACACCCTCTTCCCGAAAAGATCATAAAACCCTAAACTCTAGTATTTGCGATCGCATTAAAATTTCACTACTTTCACCGCTCGCAACGGTAACGACAAGGAGCTTATGGGTACATACGAAAAGATTACACCGCCCGATACGGGGGAGCGCATCACTTTCTCTAACGGGGAACCCAATGTCCCCGACAATCCAATCATTCCCTTTATTCGCGGCGATGGAACTGGGGTAGATATTTGGCCCGCTGCGGAGAAAGTCTTTGATGCTGCGGTCGCAGCTGCCTATGGTGGCAAGCGGAAAATTAGCTGGTTTAAAGTGTACGCTGGGGACGAAGCCTGCGAAAAGTACGGCACTTACCAATATCTCCCCCAAGACACCCTCGAAGCGATTAAAGAATACGGTATCGCGATCAAGGGGCCGCTAACTACTCCCATTGGCGGCGGTATTCGTTCTTTAAACGTGGCGCTGCGGCAAATTTTCGACCTTTATGCCTGTATCCGTCCATGTCGGTATTATGCAGGCACTCCTTCGCCCCATAAAAATCCCGAAAAACTGGATGTGATTGTTTATCGGGAAAATACCGAAGATATTTACTTAGGAATCGAATGGCGGCAAGGCAGCGAAATTGGTGAAAAATTAATTCACTTGCTCAACAATGAATTGATTCCAGCCACCCCAGAACACGGGAAAAAACAAATTCCCCTCGATGCCGGAATTGGGATTAAACCTATTAGCAAAACGGGTTCTCAACGCTTGGTGCGCCGCGCGATCAAACACGCCCTGCGATTGCCTCCCAACAAGCAGATGGTGACTTTGGTACACAAAGGCAATATCATGAAGTATACCGAAGGAGCCTTCCGCGATTGGGGTTACGAACTAGCAACGAGCGAGTTTCGCGCCGAGTGCGTCACCGAACGCGAATCATGGATTCTCAGCAATAAGGAAAGAAATCCAGATATTTCCTTAGAAGAGAATGCCCGTCAAATCGATCCGGGATATGACAATCTCACTGCTGAAAAGAAAGCTCAAATTTGCGGTGAAGTGGAAAGCGTTCTCAACGCAATTTGGTCAACCCACGGCAACGGTCAGTGGAAACATAAAGTCATGGTAAATGACCGCATTGCCGATAGTATTTTCCAACAAATTCAGACGCGACCCGATGAATATTCCATCCTGGCGACAATGAACTTGAACGGAGATTATCTATCCGATGCTGCTGCTGCGATTGTCGGTGGATTGGGCATGGGGCCTGGTGCTAACATCGGCGATGAATGCGCTGTTTTTGAAGCAACTCACGGCACGGCACCGAAACACGCCGGTTTGGATCGGATTAATCCCGGATCGGTGATTTTGTCTGGGGTGATGATGCTGGAGTTTATGGGTTGGCAAGAAGCGGCAGACTTGATTAAAAAAGGGATTGGGGGTGCGATCGCTAACCGCTCAGTCACCTACGACCTAGCCCGCTTAATGACCCCGCCAGTCGAACCCCCACTCAAGTGTTCTGAATTTGCCCTAGCCGTTATCAAACACTTCCATAGCTAACTTTGGTAATTGGTAATTGGTAATTGGTAATGGGATGATAGGGCGATGGATTCCTGACAATTACCAATTACCTATTATCTTTTATCTATTTAATGTGGTATAATATTATGTTTCCCGATTTAGCGTCCTGACGTGGTACGGCGCACTGAAAAAGGCGAGGGTTGTAATTGAGAAGGTTGCAATTGCGAAGTGCTTAAACTGGATAACCCGGTATTAGGCACCGCGTTTGCAGGTGCAGGGTTCTGGTAAGAAGGAACCGAGTAATTCTCAGGTGTAATAGGTATTACTTGAGGTGCGACGGGCTGTACGGCTGGTGTTCCAGGAACTGGCACGGGTTGAGCTATATAATTGGCAGAATTCCCTGAGTTACTGGTAACAGGTGTAACACCTGAGCCAAGGTAAGTGGGATAGGGAGAGCCTGGTTGAGCCACCTGCACGGGCATATTAGAGTAATTCGTAGTACCGGCGTAGGGCGAGGTGGGTTGAGCTACCTGACCGGGCAGGGGTGCTTGTGCGGGCGTAGTTGCGGTGGTTTGGGTGGGCTGCCCCAAACTGTTGGTATTTGCTGGCGACGTCTCGCTGGGTGTCTGAGTTGGGACAGAGTTACTAGAAGAATTATTACCTAAGCGGTCTAATGCTGCTTGTAGCGGGCTTACCTGCGTCGCGGTGGGAGTTTGAACGGTTGAACCAGCAAGGTTATTACCAGTAACGGTGGAATTCTGTGGTGCGGCTTGGTTTCCCATCGTTGACACGCCACCACCATAAGGAGATGAATAATTAGATGGCGCTTGTGTCTGAACCCCCAAGGGATCGTAAGCGCTTATCGGCGCTGTAGGTTGCTGTGCTGCTTTTTCTGCATCATCGGATATTTTTTCGGCCTCAGCTGCCTGCTTTTTGAGGAATTCATCCAGAAAACTCTGTGTTTGCGGTTGTTGATTGAACTTTAAGGCAGCCATACTGACATCAGCTTGATCCAACTCTTGCATCAGTACGGGTAAGCTATCAATGTCAGCTGCGACGGCACTGTCTTCGTTGGACAGGGTGGTATCGGAAATCGGAGTAGGAGTAGCAGCCTCCGGGTTCTTAAACAGTAACTCCGGGTGTTGCCAAGCCTCCCAAGCAAAAAGACCGATCAGCGATAGAACTGATAGAGATGCCCAAAAAGCGGGTCGCGTAAAGGGACGCAACTTGGCTCGGAAATAATAGCGAACCGATGCAGGCAGTTGAGGACGAATCGGCATGGTTAGGGTGCTGGCTGTCCTAGCACAGAATGCTTTTGTTTCTACTGTCAGGATAACTTTTACAGCGCTCAAATGGTTGTTATTTGAACAAAGTTTGTTGACAAGCCTCAACGATTGAGTCGGAACAATAGCCAGATACCTACTCCCACACCGAATAGGTTCGGTAGCCAAGCCGCCAACTCGGGAGGCATGACACCGCTTAATCCTAAAGCATCTCCCATTGACATCAATAAATAATAAGCAAAAATTACCAAAACGCTGATGCCAAAACCCGTGGCCTTATTGGTGCGCTGGGGTCTGATTCCCAAAGCCGAACCGACCAAACCGAAGACGACGCAAGCAAAAGGTAAGGCTAGTTTTTGATGAATTCGGATTAGCAGTTTGCGAATTTTTCTTTTATTGCCGCTGGGTCGCAATAACTGCAATTCTTCTTGGGCTTGAGCGAGGTTCATTTCTTGAAATTCTCGCCCTTTATCAGCCAAGTCTAAGGGAGCGCGGGGAAGTTGCAATTGGTGGTGATCGAACCGCAAAATGCTGCGGTAGGAACTATCGGGAGAGACGACGTAAATTGTGCCGTTGAAAAAATCCCAGGTATTTTCGATCGGATTCCACTTGGCTGATTCTGAGGTGACAATTTGGTTTAGCCCGGACTGGGAACGATCTAAAATGGTCAAACCTTTCATTTCTTGACCATCAAATTGCTCGGCATAAAACAAGCGGGTGAGGACATTGGCTTTTTTGCCGTCTGGCTGTTTGATATCGCGGAATTCGGGATAGATAATGTTGCTTTCTTCAAAGTCGGATCGGTCTTGTTTTAAAGCTGAATCTAGGGTCTGCCTTGCTTCGTAGTTGGCGGCGGGTACGATGAATTCGTTTAATGTAAATGCGATCGCTGTCACGATCAAACTCATGAATATGGCAGGCACTAGCAGGCGATAGATACTGACGCCACAACTCCGCAACGCGATCAGTTCGCTGTCGGAAGAAAGCCGACTGTAGGCGATCAAGGTGGCTAGCAGCATCCCCATCGGCAAGGCAAAAAAGACGTAATAAGGCATTTGCAACAAAGATACTTTGGTTGCGATCGCCATCGGTAACCCGGATTCGGTTACCCTCCGTACTAGGTAAAATACCGACCCGATCGCTATCCCCAAGGAAGAAAAAGCCCCAACGCCGAACAAAAATGGGCCAAATAGCTCGCTAACAATGTAGCGATCCATGACCGATACACCGGGAACCCGCCAGCCAGATGGATCAAAAGATTTGCTAACTATTTTCATAAGCCAAGAGTCAATACCGACTAATAACTAGATCTGGAAGTTGTCGCCCAGGTAGTACTGACGCACGAGGGGGTTGTTATAAAGTTCTTCAGCATTGCCAGAGGCTAAGATTTGTCCGTCCCGCATGATGTAAGCTCGGTCTGTGATCGCTAGGGTTTCGCGCACGTTGTGGTCGGTGATTAAAATACCCATGTTGCGATCGCGTAATTCTGCCACAATTTGCTGAATTTCCGCCACGGCTATCGGGTCAACTCCCGCAAACGGTTCGTCCAAAAACAAAAACTTTGGCCCTTCTCGCCCCGCCGCTAATGCACGAGCCAGTTCCGTCCGCCGCCTTTCCCCCCCAGATACCTGAATTCCTTTAGTATGGGCAACTTTTTCCAAGCGAAATTCTTGCAGTAACGACTCTAAACGCTGCTGTCTTTCCCTACGAGGCACTTCGGTTTGCTCTAGCACCAAAAGAATGTTTTCCCGCACGCTCAGGTAACGAAAGATACTCGCTTCCTGGGCTAAATAACCAATGCCCAACTTGGCGCGATCGTGCATTGGCAATGTGGTGATATCTTGGTCGTTGAGGCAAACTGTGCCTTGATCTGGTTTTTCTAACCCAGTGGCGATGTAAAAAGTCGTGGTTTTTCCAGCACCATTGGGGCCAAGCAATCCTACGATTTCTTTTTGACCTACGGAAAGATTAACGCGATTGACTATCGTGCGTTTTCCGTATGATTTGTGAATGTTTTGCAGCACAATTCTCACACCGTTTACCCCACAAAGTTAATTGTTAGTTGTGTAAGGGCGGGTTTTACCAATCATAATTGCCATAATCGACAGTTTATTTAAACCCGCCCCCGCAGTTGTCAATCTTAGCGGGGGCGACGCTGGGGCGTTCTCAAGTTTGGCGTTGCTGGTGCTGGGGTTGGACGTTGTTCGGCACTGGGGGGAACGATGTAGATCGATTCGACTTGCCGATTCTGTTGGGGGACAGCTTGAAATAGCCCTTCATCGATCAGATAAACGATGGTTTCGCCCCGGATGCTGTTACCTTGCTGCAAAACAAATACGTTACCGCTGAGAACGATACGGCGTTCGCGGCTAAAATACTGCGCTTGGGCGGCGGTGGCTTGGATTTGGCGGGCGGGGTAGGACATTCTGACATTGCCGATTGCAGTGACAATGCCGGTGCGGGCATCGTAAAATTGCTGGTCGGATAGTACCCGCAGGGCGCGTCCTGCTTCCTCTGTTTGAGCGATCGCAACTTTAGAGGTGTTGGGCATTGCGATCGCTCCCGCTAAGGCAGCCGGAACTACCAAGGCTATCCCCAGGCGACGCAGCCAGTTTTTGGGCAATCTACCATATGGCATCATGAATCGTACTAGCCTAAGAACTTAATGCTTTAAGCAGGATAATAGCTTAGACTGCAAACTTCAATAATTTGTTCTGGTCAACAGTTATAACTTGACAAAATACTTATTTTGTGTATGGTAGGGTGCGATCGCGCGCTCCCAGAAACCGGGTTTTTAACAGACCTTTGGCAAAAATATGTGAGGCGGGCGGGACGCCCACCCCACAAAACCAGAAAAAT
>DNGJ01000368.1:36407-46542 GCA_003486305.1 Cyanobacteria bacterium UBA11371 | reverse complement strand
AAAAATTCTTGTGGGGTGGGCATCCTGCCCGCCCTGCCCACAAAAACCAGGTTTCTCAGCTTTTTTTGCGATTTCTCAAATATTTCCAACCTGCCCAAAGTCCCAAAATTGTTACACCAAAAGTAGGATTAAAATCAAACGGTACAGCAGCAGCGTTTCCACCAACAAATTGCGCCCCAGAGACGCTAATAGTATAGCCTTCCTGTGCTGGAGAGAAACCTGTTGACCAACCGTTGAGTGAAGAACTAAAACCAGATCCAGGAATCGAAGGATCTTGTACTCCATTAGTTGTTGGGTCAATAGCAAAAATAGGGCCGCTTGCACTTTGTGGATTAAAACCTACAAGGGAGATGCCAAGATAGTAGTTTCCGGCTGTAGAAATGTTTGTTGAGATGCTTGGGTTAAAATCGGGAGAGTTCGGATCGTTACCGCCGATAACGCCCAAACCACTATCATTAAACAGAAACAATTGAGTGTCTTGTCCAGAGCTGCCAGTAGCCGTGAATGTCCCGCTTGGTAGATAAATTTGGTAGAGGTCTATATTATCTCCATCCCCTAAATTTCCATTAATACCAGTTAAAGGCGTGCCTGCTGGTTGAGAATTACTTTGTCCGGCGTTAACCAGGAATTCTCCCGCATCAACTGACTCGGTTAATGATACGGCAGAAACTTTCCCAGTTATTCCTGCTGACAGCAAAGCAGTGAAAATAATGGCGGTAGATAACTTTTGCAGCATTGTTGTTGTCTAGATAGAGTGTTTCCAGTAATTTCCAACTTTCAACCAAGATATTTTTCTGTGTTTCGCTTTTATTTGTTGTCAGTTTTTAGGCTTTTTTATTAAAAGCTTCCAAGCAAACCTTGAAGCTTCTAAATTTGATTTTATAGACCGCGCAGGCGGTCTTTGTTTGTGTAGCCCCACCCTTCAGGGTGGGCGATCAAGGGGCAGGTTTATAACAATTGTTTGTTATTATCAAAGATTGTTTGAAAAACCTGCCCCTACACCACCACTAATCCCTCGCAACTAATCAAGCAAAATTGAAGCTCAATTGGTAGTTTACCGTTGCACCTGGATCTACCCGATACACTCGGATAAAATATTGACCAGCTGACAATCCCGATCTGTCTATATTTTCAGCTAAAGCACCTGTTCTGGTAGATGACGCAAGTATTGTACCATTGCTATCCAACAGAGCTAAATCTGCATTTCCACCATTCATCATCAAGTTAGCAACTACACGGGTAGCACCGTTAAGAGTAAACGAGTACACCGCCTCAGAATTACTATTGTTGAGGCTGGCTACGGGGGGTCGGCTTCGAGTTCCCGACGTGATGTTGCTGCCAAGGTTGCTGGTTGTCGGCACGTTGATAGCAAGAGTAGTAGTTGCTACAGTGCTGTTGAGACTGCCGTCATTGACAACAAATTCGATATTGCGCGCTGTTGTATTGGGAATAGTAGCGGTATTGTTGTAAGCAATGCTACGCAGAACTGTTTGATAGTTGGCTACCGTATCGCTACCAGTCAGAGTCAAGATGCCGTTGTTGTAACTTGCGGTGATATTAGTGTTAGTTGTTACCGCACTCAAAACTTCCGATGCACCGTTTTGTAGATTGGTAATTCTGACGGTGGCGCTGTTGATATTAGTCCCATCATCAGTAAGACTGAGGTTGTTGCTATCTACAATTGCTACGGCACCCCCACCTCTGGTAAATGTGGTGTTGTAATTGATACCCGCTCCTGCACCATTGAGATCGAGGATGGGTGCAGTATTGGGAGGTGTAACTAACTGTTCGATGGAAAATTCGGAAGTATTACCGTTATTATCGGTCGCGGTGGCAACAATTTTATCGCCAAGGTTAACGGTTACTGTTGGTGAGAACGAGAAAGTTTTATCGGTGTTAGGCGTATTGTAAGTATCGACACCGAGGAAAGTTTTGCCTTCCCCAGTGCCATCTGAGAGGAAGAATTCGATGCGGATGGGATAGCTGGAATTAGTATTAGATGACGGCACTCTGTAAGTAACGTTTAAAGTGCTGCCGTTTTTGCTAACAGTTGCAAACACGGGGAAGTTTTGCAGGTTATTTGCACCTGTATCGGCATCGTCTACATCGTTAGCTGTGACGCCATTGTTGCCTAAATCGATACCGATACCACCGTTACCCCAAATACTGTTAGCCGATATGCGATCGCCCGTACCATCTGCGATCGCAATCCCATTTAAGGTATTACCAAAAATGATATTGCCTTCCAAATCATCAGAGATGCCATTGTTATTGCTGCCGATGCGGTTATTTAAAGGTGCGCCTTCCAGGTTGCTAATTTCGATACCATTGCCAATGTTTGCAATTGCCCCTGTATTGGTAGCATTAGTGCCGATGCGGTTGCCAGCAATGACGTTATTGTTGGTGCCGGTTTGTCTGAACAAAACGCCACTACCTTCGTTACCAGAAATCAGGTTGCCTTCGTTGGCGTCATTTGTTCCATCTCCATCTGTGCCAATGATATTGTTGGTAGCACCACCTCGGATGCGGACACCATCGAATTTATTGCCCAAGGCGTTGATGCCATCTTTATCAGTGCCGATGTAGTTTCCCTGCACTTTGTTACCCGTTGCCTGTGCGCCCACGATGAACACACCTTGTGCTTGTTTGCTACCAGAAATAATGTTGCGATCGCCTGTAGCACTTCCGCCAATTATGTTGCTGCCAGCATCTTGGATTTGCACGCCATTAAAGGTATTGCCCAAAGCCTGTGTGCCAGAAGCATCGGTGCCAATGTAATTACCTGTGACTTTATTGTTGGTAGCCGTTGCGCCCGCAATGAACACACCTGCTTGGTTATTACCAGAAATAATGTTGCGATCGCCTGCTGTACTGCCACCAATGAAATTACTGCCAGCATCTTGGATCAGCACACCACTCAAAGCATTACCCACAGCCTGTGTGCCAGCAGCATTGGTGCCAATGTAATTACCTTGTACTTTGTTACCCGTTGCATTTGCTTCCGAAATTAAAACACCTACTTGGTTATTACCGGAAATGATATTGCGATCGCCTGCTGTAGTGCCACCGATGAAATTACTGCCAGCATTTTGGATTTGTATGCCATGTGCGGTATTGCCTAAAGCCTGCGTACCGGAGGCATCGGTGCCAATGTAATTACCTTGTACTTTGTTACCCGTTGCAGTTGCTTCCGAAATTAAAACACCTGATTCCTTGTTACCAGAAATGATGTTGCGATCGCCTGCATTAGAACCGCCAATGAAGTTATTGCCAGCTTTGTCGATTACCACGCCACTCAAGGTATTGCCTAAAGCCTGCGTACCGGAGGCATCGGTGCCAATGTAATTACCTTGTACTTTGTTACCAGTTGCAGTTGCACCGAAAATGTAAACACCTGCTTCTTTATTACCAGAAATGATGTTGCGATCGCCTGCATTAGAACCGCCAATCGTGTTGTTTGCAGATTGAATTGCTACACCATCTACGTTGTTGCCCACAGCAGCATTTCCGGCTGCATTAGTGCCGATAAAGTTGCCTCGGATAATGTTGCCATCGCTGCCGCTTTTTGTTGTAATCCCACTGCCCGTGAAGCCTTGGATCGCTAAGCCCTCAATTGTGCTGCCATCAGCGCCATCTGCCAGCACCAAACCGTTCGCGTTTGCGCCCGCTCCACTGCCGTTTAGTACTACATTGAGGATGGCATTGTTACCCGTTGCCAGAGTATTTTTAGACGCTCCAGACTGAGTATAGCCATTAATTACTACTGTCTCAGTAATATTAGGTAAAGCAGAAGCCAGGTTAATCGTCTGCGTGCCACTACCAGAGATATTGAACCGAATTGTCTCGGTGCCGGAATCGGCGTTAGCATCTAAAATTGCTTGTCGCAGGGAACCTTCCCCACTGTTATTAGTATTCGTCACCACAAATTCCGTATCGTTTACCGCGTTAACGGTGATGCCCAAACTCTTAGAATTTGTTGAACTACTGTCGTTAACGTTGACGCTGAGGGTATCGCTGCCATTAAAGTTAAGATTGCCGCGATACACTAGCCCATTGCTAGCAGCGAGGGTAGTATTAATCTGGCTCACGGTTCCAGTCAGGGCGATCGTCCCAGCACCAACGTTTACGATGTTACCCGCAGCTACACCGCCCGCAACGCTATTGTTTACCGTCAGGTTGCCGTTACTAACTTGCAGCGTAACGGTGACATTGTTGCTTGCGGAGTCAACATCGTTAATTCTGATACCCGTAATCGGTAAATCCGTGTCTTCGTTTACCGTTAAGTTACTCAGTGGGGTATTGGTGCGGAGGGAAACAGAGCCAAGATTGATATTAGCTTGAGCAGAAGGCGTATTATCGCCAAAGAAAATGAAGTTAGGGGTTTCGTAGGGGTCTATAGGCCCGCTGAAGGCGGTGTAATCGCGCACTTTACCGCTGAGGATGGCGTTATTACCGTTAAATAAAGTGTAGGTGTCGCCCAGGATGGTTAGATCGTAGGAAGTGAGGGCTGTGGTGTTAAAATTAGCACCTTCAGCTTGAGTGAACAGCGTCCGGAAGTTACTGGTGGGTGGTGTATCGGGTTCTAAGGATGGGCTGGCTTGGGTTGTGCCGTCGTCTTGCGCCCAAATCCGGTTATTAAAGAATCCTAATTCAATTCCTTTTCTATCGCTACCAAGGAGAAGGACGCTGAATCCGGCGCGGTCATCTTTACCGTCGTTGTTCTTGTTCGCAGCAGTGGCGCGCGACTCGGAGACGACTTGGGCGTTGAAACTGAGGCTGAAGCCAGCGTTACGATCTAATGAAGTTACAGGAGTTACAGCCGTGAAAAACCCCGCAGAACGGTTGAAGTTAGCGGTAGTATTCAGGTTGGTTAAGCCATTGCTAACGGTTGGGGTGACTGTACCCACAGGTAAATTTTGATACTGGAAAAATCCCTGGTTTTGGGGCAGCGTATTTAACGAAGCGTTGTAGAGAGTGAAGTTTCGCATCACGCTTGGGGCATCGTTTACCCGATTGACGCTAATGTTTTTGGTGACGGTGTTGCTGGTACCGCCGCCCCCATCTGTGAGAACAAAGCTGACCGTGCGCACTGCTGTAGAGGGATTGTCAGAAGCATTGGCGTAGGTGATGTTTCGCAGCAATGCCTGAGCGATCGCGGGTGTGGCACTTGCATTCAAGCTGATAACTAATGGGTCAGTGCCAATACCCCCCGCGAATGTGCCAATTTGAACGCCGCCAAACCGGATAATTCTGCCATCCAGCCCAATTTGACCCGTACTGTTACCCTGGTGGCGAATCGCTAAACGGTCATCCGCCATGCCGCCTGCTGTGAATTGCACGGTGAGAGTGCCGTTGTTAAAGTTAGCCGAGTCGCTGTCGGTGACGGTGGCGCTGCTGTCGATAACGACAGGGGCGGCGTTTTCGGTGTAGGCAGCTGCAACCGCTGACAGAGTAATATTGGGTGGTGTGTTTAACACGCCGTTGTAGGCGTCGGTGCTGCCAGCAATAAAGGTAATGTCAGCTTCTATATTGCCTGTCTTCGCTTCCAGTTCCCAATCTCCCCCTAGTGCGGCGCTGCCGGTGAGGTCGTCGCTAGCGGCAATATCTGCCCCTGTCAAGTCGGCAAGGCGTGAGAGGAAGGAGATCCCCCCCTGCCCCCCCTGAATCAGGGGGGGTATGGGGGGGATCGCCACATCGCAACCGTAGAGTAATATATCCGCATCCGGTGTCAGGGATTTTTGCCACTGCTGCAACGCGCCTGCATAGTTGGTAATGTTGTCGTCTCCCAGATGCGATCGCCCAATCTGGATACTCCCCGGACTACCGTGGGAGATAATATGAACCGCAGAATAAACCTCCCCAGTGAGGGCATCGGTAATTTGCTGTACCCCGTCGGTGTTGGGGTCTAGCACAACCACTTCGGTATCTGGTTTAATGCCATTAATCAGGGTTTGATAGTCGCTTACTGTCGGGTCGATGAATACTATCCGCCCGCCCGCACCCATGCCGCTGTCTGCTTTCATCCTCAGTGGGTCGAAGTTCGCTGCTTCTAACAAACCATAACCAGGCAATTGGCTCAAGTTTTGTGCGATCGCTGGTAACAGTTCTGGGGTTAAAGCTTCACTAAACATAGATACTCTGTATACTCTAAACAACTTGGACGGGAATACTGGGTGTTAGATGCGACTTGACGCAACCTCAGAGGCATGGTATTTTAACTGTCATCTTGCTTGAGACATAATGCGATCGCCCAGCAGCCTTCTTCAGTTATCCTTTCTCCAAAGACGGTTTTTCATCCGGCAAATTACGGTAACGGGAGTATATTTTTTTAAAGATTCTGTGAAATTACGGTTTGTCCTACTGCCGATGGGCTGTATAAACCCGGTTTGTTAAATTAATACCTTCGCCAATCGGTGTAAAACCCCCGCCCGCAGCCCCCAGCCTAAAGGCTGGGGCTACACAGACAAAGCCTGCCTACGCAGGCTGTAAGAATTTTAGCCCGCGCAGGCGGGCTTTGTTTGTATAGCCGCACCCTTAAGGGTGCCGGATTGTGGCGCGAAGGTATTCTTAAAGAAACCGGGTTTCTAGTATCACCCAAGATTACGTAAATTTACTGAGGTTTAACGATGGAGGAGCGATCGCCACAACTTAAGCAAAATTTATACTCAATTGATAGTTGACCGTCGCACCCGGATCGACTCGATAAACTCGGATAAAATATTGACCTGGTAACAATCCTGCTCGGTCGATATTTTCTGCCAAAGTCCCTCCCCGGATAGATGACGCAAGTACCATACCATTGCTATCGATCAGGGCTAAATCGGCATTGCCACCATTCATCATTAAATTGGCAACTATGCGAGTGGCAGTACTGAGATTAAATGAGTAAAGAACTTCGGAAGTTGTATTGTTCAGACTGGCGACGGGGGGACGAATCCTTGTTCCTGTAGTGATGTTACTGCCTAGGCTGGTTGTTGGCATATTGATGGCAAGGGTAGTCGTTGCTACAGTGCTGTTGAGACTGCCGTCATTGACAACAAATTCGATATTGCGTGCTGTTGTATTGGGAATAATCGCAGTATTGTTGTAAGCAATGCTACGCAGAACTGTTTGATAGTTGGTAACGGTATCGCTACCAGTCAGAGTCAAGATGCCGTTGTTGTAAGTAGCGGTGATGTTAGTGTTAGTTGTTACCGCACTCAAAAGTTCCGATGCACCGTTGAGTAGATTGGTAATTGTGACAGTGGCGCTGTTGATTGTAGTTCCATCATCGGCAAGACTGAGGTTGCTGCTATCTACAACTGCGATCGCACCCCCTGATCTGGTAAATGTGGTGTTGTAATTGATACCCGCTCCTGCACCATTGAGGTCGAGGATGGGTGCAGTATTCGGATTTATAACTAACTGTTCGATGGAAAATTCGGAAGTATTGCCGTTATTATCTGTGGCAGTGGCAACAATTTTATCGCCAAAGTTAACGGTTACTGTTGGTGAGAATGAGAAAGTTTTATCAACGTTAGGCGTATTGTAAGTATCGGCACCGAGGAAAGTTTTACCTTCTCCATTGCCATCCGAGAGGAAGAATTCGACGCGGATGGGATAGGTGGAATTAGTATTAGATGATGGCACTTTGTAAGTGACGTTTAAACTGCTGCCGTTTTTGCTAACAGTTGCAAAGACGGGGAAGTTTTGCAAGTTGTTTGCACCTGTATCGGCATCGTCTACATCGTTAGCTGTGACGCCATTGTCGCCCAAATCGATACCGATACCGCTGTTAGCCCAAATACTGTTAGCCGATATGCGATCGCCTGTAGCAGTACCAAAGTTTTCATAAACAAGCACCCCATTACCACCATTAAAAGCAATAGTATTGCCTGCCCCAACATCCGTGCCGCCAATAGTGTTATTTCTGGCACTCGCAACGACTACGCCATGCGATCGATTCCCCAGTGCGCTAGTGCCATCTACTTTTGTACCAATCAAGTTGCCAGTGACTTGGTTGCCCGTTGCCTCAGTGCCTGTAATTACTATGCCTTCTTGTATGTTGCCAGAAATGACATTACCGCCAACTATGTTGTTAGCAGCATAGATATTTACACCCCTCGAGTTGCCCACGGCAGATGTACCCACAGCATTTGTACCGATGTAGTTGCCTTGTACTTTATTTCCCGTTGCAGCGTTGCCAGTAATCCAGATACCGTATACGTTGTTACCGGAGATAACATTACGCTCCCCGGCTTTCGTTCCCCCGATCGTGTTATTCGGTGCATATTGGATCTCCACACCAGAAGAACTATTACCTAGATCGAGGGTGCCGGTAACGTCAGTACCGATGTAATTACCGATAACCTGGTTGTTGGTAGCACCGCGTTGGTCGATCCCAACACCGTTGTGGTTATTGCCGGAAATGATGTTACGTGCGCCTGGTGTTGTTCCCCCAATCAAGTTGTTGCTGGCGCTGATAATCCTTTCTCCACCAGGACCAATGACAAGATAGCCAGTTATGGTTACGCCGTCAGCACTATTGCCCACGTCCAAAGTTCCGGTGACATCAGTGCCAATGTAGTTGCCTTGGACTTTATTTGCGTCAGTGAAAATTGAAACGCCGAACAAATTGCCAGAGATAACGTTGCGTGAAGCTGCCGTAGTCCCCCCAATCGTGTTATTGGTGCTGCCGTCGGAGATAAAAATGCCCGAGTGATTGCCTGCGGCAGCGATGCCAGCGGCGTTAGTGCCTATGAAGTTTCCTTCGATCAGATTGTTGCCGCCGCCGCTTAACTCGATTCCATCCCAAAGGAAGCGATTGATTACTAAGCCCCGCACTGTGCTGTTCCCGGCAGCGATCTTCAGCCCTATTGTGTTTGCTCCAGCATTGCTGCCATTCAACTCAATTAAGGGGGTGTTAGAAAACCCAGGTTGAGTGGTGCCATCGATGATAACGGCATCGGTGATGGTGGGTAAAGCTGAAGTGGGGGAAATTGTTTTAACGCCACCGCCAGCAATATTAAACGCGATCGCCTCAGTCCCTGGATCGGCGTTAGCGTTGAGAATCGCTTGTCGCAACGAACCTTCGCCACTGTTATTAGTATTCGTCACCAAAAATTCAGTATCGTCTACCGCAGTGACGCTAATGTTTTTCGTCACGGTGTTGCTAGTGCCGCCGCCTCCATCTGTGAGAACAAAGCTGACGGTGCGCCCTGCTGTAGAGGGGTTTTCCGAAGCGTTGGCGTAGGTGATGTTTCGCAGCAATGCCTGAGCGATCGTGGGTGTGGCACTTGCATTCAAGGTAATAACTAACGGTTCAGTGCCAATACCCCCCGCGAATGTGCCAATTTGAACGCCACCAAACTTGATAATGCTGCCATCGGTGCCAATTTGACCTGCACTGTTACCCTGGTTGCGAATCGCTAAACGTTCATCCGCCGTGCCGCCTGCTGTGAATTGCACGGTGAGAGTGCCGTTGTTAAAGTTGGGCGAGTCGCTATCGGTGACGGTGGCGCTGCTGTCGATAACAACAGGGGCGGCGTTTTCGGTGTAGGAAGGTGCATCCCCTGACAGAGCAATATTCGGTGGTGTGTTGGGGGCAAGCGTACCTAGCTTGGTGACGAAGATGTCAGCGTTTCCTTTGGAAGTCAGCGTCGCACTACCGAAAGTGGCGGTGCCATTGAAATCGCCTGAAGTGTAGACGTTGCCGCTGCTGTCGGTGGCGATGCTACTGCCATCGTCGCTACCACTGCTGCCGAAACTTTTGGCCCAGGCAACGCTGCCATCGCTGCCCAGTTTGGTCACGAAGATGTCGTTGCTTCCATTGGAAGTCAGCGTTGTACTACCGAAAGTAGCGGTGTCACGGAAATAGCCTGTGGTGTAGCTGTTGCCGCTACTGTCGGTGGCGATGCTATTGCCAATGTCTAAATTACTGCCGCCGAGATTTTTCGCCCAAGCAACGCTGCCATCGCTGCCCAGTTTGGCGACGAAGATGTCAGCGCTTCCATTGGAAGTCAGCGTCGTACTACCGAAAGTGGCGGTGTCAGTGAAATCGCCTGTGGTGTAGAGGTTGCCGCTGCTGTCGGTGGCGATGCTATTGCCACGGTCGAAACTACTGCCGCCGAGATTTTTCGCCCAGGCAACGCTGCCA
>DNGJ01000368.1:35996-36173 GCA_003486305.1 Cyanobacteria bacterium UBA11371 | reverse complement strand
CCCAGTTTGGCGACGAAGATGTCGTAGCTTCCCTTGGAAGTCAGCGTCGTACTACCGAAAGTGACAGTGCCAATGAAATAGCCTGTGGTGTAGGTGTTGCCGCTGCTGTCGGTGGCGATGCTATTGCCAAAGTCGCCACCACTGCCGCCGAAACTTTTCGCCCAGGCAACGCTGCCA
>DNGJ01000368.1:0-35763 GCA_003486305.1 Cyanobacteria bacterium UBA11371 | reverse complement strand
CCCAGTTTGGCGACGAAGATGTCCTCGCTTCCATTGGAAGTCAGCGTCGTACTACCGAAAGTGGCGGTGCCAGAGAACCTGCCTATGGTGTAGGTGTTGCCGCTGCTGTCGGTGGCGATGCTACTGCCAACCTCGAAACTACTGCCGCCGAGATTTTTCGCCCAAGCAACGCTGCCATCGCTGCCCCGTTTGGCGACGAAGATGTCGTAGTTTCCATTGGAAGTCAGCGTCGTACTACCGAAAGTGGCGGTGCCAGAGAACCAACCTGTGGTGTAGGTGTTGCCGCTGCTGTCGGTGGCGATGCTATAGCCACCGTCGCTACCACTGCCGCCAAAACTTTTAGCCCAGGCAACGCTGCCATCGCTGCCCAGTTTGGCGATGAAGATGTCGTAGCTTCCATTGGAAGTCAGCGTCGTACTACCGAAAGTGGCGGTGTCAGAGAACCAGCCTGTGGTGTAGGTGTTGCTGCTGCTGTCGGTGGCGATGCTATTGCCAAAGTCGAAATTACTGCCGCCGAAACTTTTCGCCCAGATGACATCACCATTATTTAACAGGCTGTTGTAGGTATCGGTGCTGCCAGCAACAAAGGTAATCGAGGCTTCTATATAGCCTGTCTTCGCTTCCAGTTCCCAATCTCCCCCTTGTGCGGCGCTGCCGGTGAGGTCGTCGCTAGCGGCAATATCTGCCCCTGTCAAATCGGCGAGGTGTGAGAGGAAGGAGATCCCCCCCTTGGGAATGCTGTTTTGTGGGCTGCCTCCTGCGCCGAAGAGAGGCAGAGCCTCCAGATCTGCGTTACCAGGCCCTTGCCTGGTAACGAGACGAAACTGTGCGTTTTCAGTCGGTTTTAACCGACTTGCGCTATCAGCCAGGGAATTTATTCCCTGGCGGGTGTCGCCTCCCAAGGAGATCCCCCCCTGCCCCCCCTTAATAAGGGGGGGTTCTGATTTTAGGGGGGGTTCTGAGAGGTCTGCTACCTTGCAACCGTAGAGTAATATATCCGCATCCGGGGTGAGGGATTTTTGCCACTGCTGCAACGCGCCTGCATAGTTGGTAATGTTGTCGTATCCCAGATGGGATGACCCAATCTGGATACTCCCCGGACTACCGTGGGAAACAATATGAATTTCTGAATAAATCTCGCCCGTGAGGGCATCGGTAATTTGCTGCACCCCGTCTTTGTTGGGGTCTAGCACGACTACTTTGGTATCTGGTTTAATGCCATTAATCAGGGTTTGATAGTCGGCAACTGTCGGGTCGATAAATGCAATCCGCCCGCCCGCACCCATCCCGCTATCCCTTAGCGAGTTGAAGTTCGCTGCTTCTAACAACCCATAACCAGGCAATTGGCTAAAGTTTTGTGCAATAGATGGTAACAGTTCTGGAGTGAAAGCTTCACTAGACATAGAGACTCTGTGTCCTCTGGACAAACAAGGATGGGAATGCTGGGTGTTAGATGCGGCTTGTGAAAACCCTGATTCTCAATAGCGCCTCTGCTCAACATCAGAGGAATGGCATTTTAACAGTCATCCTGCTGGTGACATCGCGCGATATGCCAAGGGCTAGCTTTGCGATCGCACAGCAGCCTGATTCAGTTATCCCTTCTCCAAGGCGGTTTCCCCTCCGTGAAATTACGGTAATGAGATTATGTTTTTTTAAATATCTGTGAAATTACGGTTTGTCCTACTGCCGATGCGCTGTATAAACCCGGTTTGTTAAATTAATACCTTCGCTAACGGGTGTGAAACGCCCGCCCGCAGCCCCCAGCCTAAAGGCTGGGGCTACACAAACAAAGCCCACCTGCGTGGGCTAAAATTCTAAAAGCCTGCGTAGGCAGGCTTTGTTTGTATAGCGGTACCCTTAAGGGTGCCGGATTTTGACGCGAAGGTATTGTTAAAGAAACCGGGTTTCTAGTATCACCCAAGATTACGTAAATTTACTGATGTTTAAACGATGGAGGAGCGATCGCCACAACTCAAGCAAAATTTATACTCAATTGATAGTTCACCGTTGCACCCGGATCGACTCGATAAACTCGGATAAAGTAGTTACCTGCTGACAATCGGGATCTGTCTATATTTTCAGCCAAAGTCCCTCCCCGGATAGATGACGCAAGTACCATACCATTGCTGTCTAGCAAGGCTAAATCTGCATTTCCACCATTCATCATTAAATTGGCAACTACGCGAGTGGCAGTACTGAGATTAAATGAGTAAAGAACTTCGGAAGTTGTATTGTTGAGGCTGGCGACGGGGGGACGACTCCTTGTTCCCGCAGTGATGTTGTTGCCGAGGCTGGTTGTTGGCATATTGATGGCAAGGGTAGTCGTTGCTACAGTGCTGTTGAGACTGCCGTCATTGACAACAAATTCGATATTGCGCGAAGTTGTATTGGGAATAACGGCGGTATTGTTGTAAGTAATGCTACGCAGAACTGTTTGATAGTTAGCTACCGTATCGCTGCCAGTCAGAATCAAGATGCCGTTGTTGTAACTAGCGGTGATATTAGTGCCATTTGTTACCGCACTCAAAACTTCAGATGCACCGTTGAGCGGATTGGTAATTCTGACAGTTGCGTTGTTAAGAGTATTGCCATCATCGGTGAGGGTGAAGTTGCTGGTATCAACAATTGCTACGGCAGGGCCACCTCTGGTAAAGGTGTTGTTGTAATTGATACCCGATGCTGCACCGTTGAGATCGAGGATGGGTGCAGTATTGGGAGGTGTGACCACATGTTCGATGGAGAATTCTGAAGTATTGCCGTTATTATCTGTGGCAGTGGCAACAATTTTGTCGCCAATATTAACGGTTGCTGCTGGTGTTAAGGAGATAGTTTTATTAGCATTAGCGTTAGCTGTGTCGTAGGTATCCGCACCTAATAAAGTTCTGCCTTCCCTGCTGCCATCCGAGAGGAAGAATTCTACGCGGATGGGATAAAAAGTAGAATGAAAGGGACTAGAAGTAACTTTGTAGGTAATATTTAGATTTCCACCATTCTTAGTAATGCTGGTGAATTCGGGGAAATTTTGTTGGTTGTTAGCACCTGTATCGAAGTCGTTAGGATCGTTGGCGGTAACGCCATTATTACCTAGATCGATGCCTATGCCAGTGTTGGAGAAGATGGAATTGGAGAGGATGCGGTTGCTAGTGCCAGATTCAACAGTTACACCTGCGCTGCCATTAAAAGCGATCGCATTCCCTTGTACTGTTCCCGTTCCACCAATAATATTGTTAGATCCGTTACCGTCAATCAGTATGCCAAACTGCGAGTTACCCAAAGCAGTACCGTCGGCAGCAAGACCAATATAATTACCAGCGATGCTGTTATTCCCAACACCGTTACCAAAAGCTCGAAGTGCAACTCCGGTGACATTGCCAGAAATGATGTTGCGTTCAAGAGTATCGCTCCTGCCGTTCCCATCAGTACCAATACGGTTATTGGTGGAATTGCCTGGTATAAAAATACCGTAGGTTCCGTTGCCGATAGAACCCGTGCCAGCTTCATTTGTACCGATGCGATTTCCTGCAACAACATTACTGTGACCGCGAATTTCGATTCCGCTCATTCCATTGCCAGCAATCAAATTACCTTCGTTTTCATCTCCTATGCCGTTCCCGTCTGTACCAATAATGTTAAGAGAAGCGTTAATTTCTACTCCTCGAAAGCCGTTAGCAAGAGCGCCTGTCCCCGATGCATTTGTGCCGATCCGGTTTCCCGCTACGATATTATTATTCGTGTTATTTGTGCCACCATCCACAATCAAAATGCCGTTTCTGCTATTGCCAGAAATCAGGTTGCCTTCATTGGCATCGTTTGTACCATCTCCATCGGTGCCAATAATATTATTTCTGACTCCACCCTCAATCCAAACTCCCTGCTCATTTGCCAGTGCATTTGTGCCAGCTACATTTGTACCGATGTAGTTGCCCTGCACCCGGTTGTTATTTGAGTTGTTGCCGATGCCAACGCCACCCTGATGACTGTTTACGATTAGGTTGCGCGCACTAGCTGTTCCTCCACCAATCAGGTTATTGCTACTACCGTCGAGTCGCAACCCCCAGGATACTCGACTTCCCAGATTTTCTGTACCAGTCGCATTGCTGCCGATGAAATTGCCTTGAATTTGGTTGTTATTGGAGTTATTGAGCCATACTCCCCCGATTGGATTTGCCGAAATTAAGTTGTTTTGGATGATAATGCCAGAAGCTTCAATTCTTATCCCTGCCGTGCTATTACCTCTGGCTGCATCTCCTGTTGCATTCGTGCCGATATAGTTTCCCCGCACTGTACTGCCTGTAGAAGCAGCAGTGATGTATACACCCATTCCATCATTACCAGAAATAATGTTACGTTCTGCTGCTGTATTCCCGCCTATCGTGTTGTTGGGTGCATCGTCGATTCGCACCCCATCAATACTATTGCCCAAGTCAGCGATACCATCTTTATCGGTACCGATGTAGTTCCCTCGCACTATGTTGCCTGTGGCTGAGCGGCTAAATATTGTAACACCGAAGCGATCGTTACCAGAGATAATGTTACGTTCTGCTGCTGTCGTTCCCCCAATTATGTTGTTGGCTGCATTCCAAATCAACACACCATCTCCTGTATTGCCCAAATCGGCAATGCCATCTTTATCAGTGCCAATGTAATTACCTCGCACTATATTGCCTGTGGCAGTGTTCCCATCTATTTCTACACCCACCCGATTGTTGCCGGAGATGACATTGCGTTGTGCTGCTGTGGTTCCTCCAATTGTGTTGTTGGGTGCATTGTCAATTCGCACGCCATTTCCAGTATTGCCCAAGTCAGCGATGCCAGCTGCATCGGTGCCAATGTAGTTACCTTGGATGGTATTGCCATTACTTTGCACCACAATGCCTGTTAGTTGAAACCTGTTGATGACTAATCCCCGGATTGTACTGCCAGCAGAACCCATTCCCAAAACTAAACCGTTGGTAGTACTACCCGCATTCGCTCCATTTAGCTCGATAATCGGGGCGTTGTCGAACCCTGGCTGAGTGGTGCCATCAATGATAACGGCGTCGGTGATGCTGGGTAAGGCTGAAGTGGGGGTAATTGTTCTGACACCACTACCAGGAATGTTAAATCGGATCGTTTCAGTCCCCAAATCGGCGTTGGCGTCTAGGATAGCCTGTCTTAGCGAACCTGCGCCGCTATCGTTGGTGTTAGTAACGACAAATTCGGTTGCGTCGAGTGGAGTGCCACTAATATTAATGTCATCAATTCCAATCCACTCATCACTACCATTAGCATTTGTTGTAATAATTCGCACCTGTACCTGTGCCTGGTTATCCACGGCGGCGGGTAAGGTAACCGAAACTGGCGTCACCAGTGTTGCCAAAGAAGGTCCTGTACTGGCATCGGCAACATAACCTGCGGGTACGTTAATAAAGTTGCCGCTGGTGCCGACTCGGTATTGCAGCGCCACCGACTGATTGGCGTGATTTGCAGAACCGTCTATATCGCGGAGATTGTAAGCAACTTGGATATTTCTCATTCCCCTGGTATCCAAATGAATCAGGATGAAGGGTGCATCGGCAATACCGGAACCTTGCAGCGCTACAGTAGGGTTGGCAATGTGAAACTCTGCAACACCACCAGCAGTAAGCGTGTTAGGGTTTGTTTGGTTAGCAATAACGTCAACGGTTGTGGTTCTGGGATCTAGAGCTGTCTGTGGGTTTATCCCCGTCGCAGTAGTAGTCGCATCATCACCTAGATAGCCAATAATACTGGGTACGCCATTCCAGTTGTCATTAGTTGCAATCAACCCGGTATTTGACCAATCCTGAGTAAATGCCCCACCTGATAAGGCATGGTAGCTACTGTCTAAAGTTGAGCTATACGCTACTTGAACTTGTTCTGGAAATGCTACAGGCGTCTCAATTTGTCCGGTGGCATATTCCAGTAACCAGTCTCCGCCTAGTGCAGCATTTCCGGTTAAGTCATCGGACGCTGCTACATCTGTCCCGGTTAACTCGGCGAGGCGTTGCAGGAAGATCCCCCCCTGCCCCCCCTTAACAAGGGGGGGTTGGAAGGCTACGTTGCATCCGTAAAGTAAGATATCGGCATCGGGTGTGAGGGCGTCTCGCCACTGTTGCAACTCGTCTGCGTATTCAGTGATATTGTCATCACCCAAATGAGATGACCCAATCCCAATTCTCCCAGAATTACCGTGGGAAATAATATGTACTGCCGAGTATTTACCACCAGTAAGGGCATCGGTAATTTGTTGTACTCCGTCTTTGTTGGCGTCTAAAACTACGAATTGGATCGCAGGGTCAATACCTTCAAGTAGAGTTTGATAGTTTGGTACGCTTGGATCTATAAAGGCTATTTCTCTAACGGTTGCACCCATGCTGCCTGGTTTTATCCCCAATAAATCAAAGCTATTTGAATCTGACAAATCCAGCGCTGTTAATTGGCTATAGTCTGGTTGATTTGATGTAAATTTTGCAGTAAAAGGTTCTAAAAACATAGCAATTCTGTATCCTCTGGGCAACCAGGGACGAAAATGGTAGATGTTGAATGCTGTTAATAAAAACCGTGACAGTAATTCCCAATGCTTGCGGCAGTCAAAGGAATTCGGGCAAATTATTTATCCCCATATTTGAACCTGACATATAACGCAAGTTGCTAGTTACGTCAAGCGTTACTGGTAATGGGTAATGGGTAGTTTTCAAGGCGGCAAAAGCCTCTTAACCCAATTAGCAATTAGCAATTAGCAATTACCCGTTATCGCTGCCACAAGTTATGGGTAGTTTTCAAGGCGGCAAAAGCCTCTTAACCCAATTAGCAATTAGCAATTAGCAATTACCCGTTATCGCTGCCACAAGTTATAACTAGCAATAGTTATCTCACGTTCTAATAAAGTTTGATAACCGCGAGAATACGGATTTTTGAACCAACCTAAATTTAAGTTATATTAAATATCAATTTAACCCGGCATTACTTTCAGTATTTTTGGCATTGGTAAATCTCCATCGCTGCCCCGATAAGTGCCATTTTTTTGGAAATATTCGACAAATTCATCGATATTTTCGGCTCCACTTTGTTGTAAAGCTATTAATAAATCGCTACTTTGAATGATTAATTCTTCTACGTTTATATCGGCATAAATTGGCTGGTAATACCGCAATCTATTAGTGCCTTCTCCTAATAAAATTGCTGCTCCCCGCCAGTTTTTATTACCTAAATGATAGAGGGCAACTGCTATTTGCAAGATGCCCTGATAAAAGGTTTTATCTGGCTCTGTAGATTCCATCCACAGAGCCTCAAGTGTATCGTGACAGGCGTAGAATTCGCCTTGGTTAAATTGTTCTACGCCTTCGGAGAATTGTTGCGGCACGGTTTCGCTCATGGTGAAAATTTCAGATTTAAGATTGAAGATTTGAAATTAACTTTAAATCTAAAATCTAAAATCTAAAATCTGCAATTTTAAATGCTATCCCATGCTGCCTCTTACTTCTTTGATTGTTTCAATGCTAATTTCCTGTATTTGACCAGCGAAGTCGTTGTCTTCGGTGAGGAATAACATGCAGTGACATTCTTTGCGTTCGCGCATGGGAACGCAAGGACAGTTCCAAAAGGCGGCTTTGACTTCGGCTTCTTTGTCTTCGTAGTGACGACAGGGACAAAGGGGTGACCCAAGTTCGTCTTTGTGCTTCGCTAGTCCTTCAATTACCACCGCTGTGACGGCGGGGTCAACGCAGAAATAAGTTCCGGTACTTTTGGCGTACTGTTCGGAGAATTTCCGCATTGCTTCTAGGTTTTTGTCCGTCGATACGTTACTTCCGGTTTCGGTGGTGTTCATTGCGATCGCTTCTCTCTCGATATCTTGAATTCTATCGTAGTGCCTCTAGTCCATAGAGATCCCTCTAAGCTTTGTCCAGCCCGTAACAATTCAATCAAATTAGCCAAATGATAAAATATCCCTATTTTTTGGGACTTGACAAATGTAAATATTTTATGCATTTGTTCATGGCTAATGGCTAACGGTAAAACTGAAGAATACTCCCAAGCTCAATTAGCAATTAGCAATTAGCAATTAGCAAAGTCCTTACTACTAACAATCTACCTTAGAGGGGATTGCAATTGCAGTTGCAGCGATCGTTCGGGATCGATTGTGTAGCCGAATCGGTCTTGATAGAAACTATTTTGCTCCTGAGTTAATACTCGTGAAGGCCAAAAAATGTATCGACTCCCAGGGGGAAGAGTTTTCAGGGTTTGCGGGTTTTGCGTCAGCCAAATTAAGGGTTGATTGGGTAAATTATTGGTGCTTGCTTCTTCTGCTGCTTCCACAGATGCCAATGCTTCTAAAACGACGCGGTTACCATGTATCAAACCCGTTCCTGCTGTGAAGAGTTTAGCGTTTAACTGACAGCGACTGGCGTAGAAGTACAGCGAAGCGGCGGCGATGACGGCGCTTTCAAAGTCGTCTTTTTGCCAAGCGAATGCACTATCGAGACAGATAATTGGTTCTTGGGAGTCGGTAAATACTTCTAATTCGCGCACCCTTAATTCGCCGTAACGGGCGCTGGTTTTCCAGTGGACGAGGCGGATCGGGTCGCCCCAACGATAGGGTCTGAGCGATCGCGTCAAGTCTTCGGTGGTAGATTTAGATCTGCTTAAGCGGCTTTCATATTGCGGCGTTTCTTGTTGTCCCATTTCATCGATCAACGGACAGCTAGTCAAGGACAATACGGTAGGATAAACGATCGCGGTCGCTGCAACTTGCCGCTGTCGCCGACACCAAAATAAACCTAAAGGCGTTGCTGTTCTTAACTGTACTGTATGCCAGCGATATACGCCCCGGCGGGTGGTAGGGTGGTGGTAAACCCAGCGGTAAGTTTCTTGGGGTGCTATGGTTTCGATGACTTGTTGTACCGGCTGACCCAGGATAAAAGGGATTGTATCTTGGACTTGCAGTAGGGTTTTCGGTTGCTTGCTGTGATTTTTGATTTCTAATTCAACGTTGAGGTGGTCGCCAGCGCTGACGGGACTGATGGGATATCGTTGGATAGAGATGCCTTTGAGCGATCGCGCTGGTAACACCGCCGCCATTATCAACAGTGCAAAACTAATCCCGCTGATAACATACAGCCATCCAGCCATTGTATTGATCGCAGAACCAAAAAAGCTCAGCGCGAACCCCAAGAATACCCAACCGTTGTAAGCTGGGTTCACCCAGCGAGTTTCTAACCAGTCTGCGATCCGAGTCCCGATTTTCATAGCACATAATCACATATAAATCTGTAGTTTTTGTGACAAAAAAATTATAAATTTTGAATAAAATGCAAAAGAAAATCCCACAACCGTGTTTGCACTGAATAGAATTTGAATAGAGTTACGGCTGGCCTGTGCATGGGTGGTTGAAATGTTTAGCAAGCATTACCGTTCCTATAGCTCCTCCAACCAGGTCTATCCGTTTCAGTTTACACACTATCTACCACAAGTGAAAGACTATGAACGGTTCAACAACGCCTCGCACCCGGTTTAACGAATCTGAGCCACCACCAGTGCCTCCTGCTCAAGCACAGCCACAACCACCCCGCCAGCGCCAGATGGTTCCGTCTATTGAAAGGATGGTGAGGCACGCAGCTAGTCAGCAAGCTTCTGACATTCACATCCGGGTGGGAGAAGTTCCTAGATATAGGATACGCGGTCAGATGATGCCGCTGGGTAATCACGATAAAGTGACGCCAGAGTTGTTTGAACAGTATCTAGCTGAAATTTTGACGCCTAAGCAAAGGCAAACCTTTGCCGACACCCACGAACTGGATACGGCGATTTACTATCCTGGTTTGGTGCGCTGTCGGGTAAATTGTTTTGAAGCGCTGTTGGGTGGGGCGCTGGTGCTGCGGTTAATCCCGTTGGATGTGCCTTCGCTTGATAGCTTGGGATTGCCGTTGGTGATGAAGGATATCGTACAGCGTCCCCAGGGATTGATTCTGGTGACGGGACCGACGGGATCGGGGAAATCAACTTCGATTGCGGCGATGCTTCGCTATATGAACGAGACGATGACTAAACACATCGTTACAATTGAAGACCCGATCGAGTTTGTGCATACGTCGCAAAAGTGCCTAATTTCTCAGCGGGAAGTAGGTTTGCACACCCATGATTTCCACGATGCGCTGCGGGCGGTGTTGCGGGAAGACCCAGATGTGATATTGATTGGGGAAATGCGCGATCGCATCACGATTGACACCGCGCTCAAAGCTGCCCAAACTGGTCACTTGGTTTTCGGAACCCTGCACACCAACAGCGCTATCAATACAATTAATCGTTTGCTCAACGTCTACAATCCCGACGAACAGCAATCGAAGCGGATCATGATTGCGGAGGCGTTGATAGCAGTCGTCGCTCAAATCTTGCTTCAGACAACCGATGGACGGCGCACGGCGGCGCACGAAATCTTAATCAATACCCCGGCGATGCAAGATTTCCTCGCTAAGGGTAACGATGAAGAAGCTTTCCACTTAATCGAAAACGGTGCCGATGAGGGAATGCAAGTTCTCAACCAAGCACTGTGCGATTTGGTGCTAATGGGCAAGATTAGCGGCGATGAAGCGGTGAAAGCATCTCCAGATATCGGTGACTTGCGCCGTCGGGTTCGCAACGAAGGGGTCGATCCGGCGCGCGCCAGTCGCGATTATATTCAGGATACTGGTTACAGACCTAGATAGCCAGTATGGACTAGGGAAAGAAACCGGGTTTCTTCGGACATATCCAGGGTCAAACCGGGATTTTTTCTACAAACCGGGTTTCTTTGCCTAATATCATACCTTTAATTTGTATTAACAAAACCTGCTCCTATCCCACGCTCCGGATCGCGGAGCTTTACATTATGAACAGGAACGTGAGCGCAAGGTAACGGATATTTCCAGCATCTTACAGTCCAATTAGCAGGATAGGCGTATTCAACATCATTAACTTTTGCCTTGATAACTTGGACGCTTGGTAACTCAGCCGGAAGCAGCCAACGAGATTTAACATCATTTTGCACTGCGATCGCCACCGCTATAGATAATGCAACTAGCGGGACAATTTTCTCATACCTACTCAATTGAACCCGCGACAGTTTTTGGTTAATTATCGGCTGAATTTTAGCTAATAAAACTTGTCCTACTCCCGCAATAAATAAGCAAGGAATCAGAATAAAATACCCTATACCAAATCTTAGTAAAGGACTTTGAGTTATAATGAAGGCCATGCCACAAAGTCCTATTAATATGAGCCATTGCTCGCCAGAACTATTTTTTCTAATTAAACCTGAAAAAATCAGCGATAAAGCTAGTAATAAAATTATCAGTTTAAATTCGTTGTCATCTAACAAGTTCCAGTATGGTAAAATAAACTGAGGAATAGGCGATTTTTCTTGGGCTAATTCACCCAAAAACTTGATTTCCCCAGCTTCTTCTTGTGTTATCTCTGCCGGAACAGACCACGGAAGATCTAAACACATGAATTTCGATGGATAGAGGGGACATGCGGCTGTCTTTATTCCAACTAAAGTTACAGGTAATAGTAGCAAAATAATAACGGCTATTCCCCAAAATAATCGCTTAAATTTAACTGGTTTTACACCGGCATAAAAAAGTAGCGTTCCAGGTAGAAGCGGTAGAGCGCTAAGCTTAATGGCGACAGTTCCACAGGCGATGATTAATGGGATAATGCGAGGCGAAATAAAAGCAATTGAAACAGAATTTTTTGGAAAAATACTAAGAATAGTCCAGGCGATTATCCCAATCAAAAAATTCACAGCTACATCAGCAGAAAAGGAAATTAAAATCGGCGCTCCGGTGAACGTAGTTACAAAATAAACTAAAATAAGTATACCTGCATAAACTAAGTAAAACCAATCGGGTAATCGAGCTTGATTTTTGAGAATGCGAGTTAGGGTAATTATCCAATGAATAAGGGCGATTAAGAAAACAAAACCATTAGCGATCGCTCCGACTCTATTCCCTATAAACTCAGGAATTAAAGGCGCAGAAAAGGCAAACCAAGATGAGGTAAAGCCAAATTTTGGATTAATTAATGCAACTCCATAAACCGCACCAAACTTAGACAACCATTGTATAGAACCCAAGTGGTAAAGACCTGTGTCAAACCAGACAATCTGTTGGGTTGTCAATATGGCTACCAGCAGTTCTAAAGTAAAAAATCCTAAAATAAAACTGGGAGAAATAATTGACTTATAAGCAACTATTTCGCTTCTTGTCTGTTTAGAGACAAGTGATAATATTGCAAGATCGATCGCCACTCCCCAACCTATTAAGGGAGATAAAGGCAAAACTAGCGATAAAGTTAGCCATAATAGAGACACTGCGACAATCCCCAGCCAGATAGCAGCTAGGGCGCGATCGCCTCTTCGATCGAAACAGTCTGCTTTACAAATTCTCAGCAGATTTATTCCGACCAAGAATAAAACTATAGTTAGACAAGTCCAAGTTATAATGAAATAAACCATTTTGTAAATTCTTTAATGTCAGCGATCGCTGGTTATTAATTTTTGAGTTTATCGCGCGAAGTGGAAAGAAAAACCGAATCGGTAATAATTATTTGTAATAATTTACTAAAAAAGGCATAGCCGATTCTAATGACCACTGAGGAACAAAGTTGAGGAACGAGGAAATTTTGGAAATATCAGCGAGTGAGTGTTGGATGTCACCTAAACGTGCAGGGGCATATTTAACTGGGGATTTCCACTGGGGAAAGTGAGCTTTTAAGACGTCAACAAGTTGGATTAGAGTTACTGCTTTACCCGTGCCTAAATTACAACTATAGCAGGAAGCAGGAGCAAGCGAGAGGGTTAAGGCTTTGGTGAATGCGATCGCTACATCTTTGACGTACACAAAATCCCGCGTTTGCGTCCCATCCCCATAGATAATAATCGGTAAATTCTGCTGCATCGCTGACACAAAAATCGAAATCACCCCAGAGTAGGGCGAGTTAGGAACTTGGCGGGGACCAAACACGTTAAACAGGCGTAATCCTACGAAGGAAAAATCAAAAGATTTGGCAAACAAATTAGCATACTGTTCGCACACCAGTTTTTGCAAGCCGTAGGGAGAAAGCGGCGAAGTAGGATGATCTTCTGTTACAGGCACTTGAATCGGGTTACCATAAACAGCAGCAGAACTGGCAAAAACTAAACGAGGAATCTTTAAAGCCTGAATTAGCTGCATTACAGAAATTGTTGCAGAAAGATTGTTATGATGAGCCTCTAAGGGATGCAACCAAGATTCTGTCACCGAGGGAGTCGCAGCTAAATGGGCAATCCCATCAATTTGATCCGGGAAATCTTCTGGTTTACAGGCAGAAATGTCTTTTTTGAGGAATTTGAGCCGAGGATGCTTGGTTAAATTTTGTCGCCTACCTGTCGTCAGATTATCAACGATTGTGACGTTGTAGCCTTCTGATAAAAGCTGTTCGGTAACGTGAGAACCAATAAAACCGGCTCCGCCAGTGACAATAAAGTGCATAATTCCACAACAAATTAGTTACGAGATTAAATTAATCCGAATGTTCCATATTTATAATTCTAGCTTACTTACGAATGAAAACATAATAATCGACTACAGGCTTAAACAGTTTTAGTCCCTGATGGAACATAGTTTTAGTTTTTTCTTCTGGTAATATTTTAACTACAACGTATTTAATAACCCGTTGCAAACCAATATTTGGTATAGCCCATTGACTGTGAGTTCTAAATAGTAATTTATATTCTGATTCCAAATTATTCATATATGAATCCGTAGGGTCTTTGTAACTATAAGGTGTGATTACCAAATAATCACCTTTAGATATTTTTGCAGCTTCCTTAGAGCGAAGCGCGCTATAAGGTGAATTTGGATTTTCTTCCCAAGGGAATTCATTATTTGATGGCAAATCAGATTTTAGATCAAAGTTTTTTGGCGTTAAACCTTTGTACTGAAGAAACTCACCAAAATCGTGATAAATGTAATTTTTCCTCCCGCGATAAATACCATCTAAAAAAATATCAGCCCGTTGGTTAGGATACCTACTCTTAATATTCTCAACTAAAAAATCAAATGTTTTATTGGCATTGATCGGAATATACTTAAAATCACTTAACGTTTCCAGACCCATCGGTAATGCGCTAGTTATCTGTATAAAAATAGCAGTACCAAAAGCAGCTATCCACCACTTCTTAGCCATCAGTCTTGGTTGGAACTGGGTGATAAAGAACAGCATTGCCGGGATAGCAAAAATATAGGCTGGTAATAAATAATATTGGGTTTGTAGTTTTAACTTTAAAAAAGCAATTATATAAATCAATGCTGCCATCAACATCGCATCATATACTGGATAAGCGGTTTGTTTTTTTATGCAAATTTGATATAATCGCCATCCAGTTAAGGGAAGCAAACATAAAATCAGTAATGGATCGGAGAAAACGTAATCCAATATAATTTTAATATTCCCGAACGTGCTAGATGGAGCAAGCGCTTCTGCATAATTTGTTGTGCCGCTGTTTAAGTAAATCGCGAAGTAATATATCAGAATAAAAACCGACGAACTTAGTATAAGTAAGCCGTCTAAAAGTTTGATTTTAAAATTTGACTGCTTCCAGGAAAGGACTAAATGGAAAAAAGCGAAGCTACCTAGCGCTAAAAAAACTGTTTCCTTGTGGTAAATTGCCAGATTGGCGAAGAGTACAATTGCAGACAAGATTATTATTAATTTAGCCTTGGAGTAGTCTTTAATTCTTTTTAAAATCTTTAAATATAAATACAGGCATAAAGTGGTGAAAAATAAAATACCTCTTTCTGGAAATACTAACCGGAACCAGACAGTAATTAACCCAGGCGAAACTAATAAAAGCAATAAACTCAAATATATAAAAATTTTATTTTTAGTTACAAAATTCAAAATTTTGGCAAAAATCAAGAATAAAACAACCAATTGCAGGGCATTGAAAAGATAATAGGAGAATGGCGTAGGGGGCAACAGCAGAGTAACTAAATTATATTCTTGACTCTGAAGTGGATGAAACCGCGCTTCATAGAGATGAATTTCAAAAGGGTAATATTTGCCGATTTGGAGCGTATTTAAAAACCTAGCCTCCTCAACAGGTGCTAATTGAGGATTTAGCAGTAAAAGCACTACATAAATACCCAGAAATACGTAAAATACAAATTGTGTTACTTTTGCCATTTTTTTTATAAAACCTTTTTCAACTACTTGTAGGATTGCCGATCGTTTTGTATCGAGTCCATAACCAATGACGAACAGAGAAAGGCAATATCCACCGCGCTACCCGCATGATTAATTTTTGAGGTTTTAGCAGGTAGTATAACAATGGATGATGATAAGGCCAAAGTGCATTATTGAGAGCATTCCAGACTTCCTTGTCCTGAATCTCTTGTGCGGATAAATAGTCTGATAGCCAGTTTAAAAATATCACCTGTGCTGGATTTAGTTGGGAAGGATGGTATTGTCCTACTTGCTCTGAAACAGAGCTACAGTTATTGCGATGTTGTCGATACCGATCCCAACATTCACAGGTAACAAATACCTTAGCTTTAAGATAGACTTTGGCAAAAAAGGCTTGATCTTCATACATTCCCCGGAAGCTTTCTTCAAAACCACCCGTACTTTCAAATAGCGATCGCCGAATCAAGACTCCGCAAGTCGCAGGGGTTCTAGCTTCATTTTGCAGTAAGAGCGTCAGCAGTGTGGGTGGCGCATACAAAGTATCAGATTGAGGAGCAACTTCTCGCATTGAGTCAAGCACAGTGTCTTGAGGCTTCCCCGTCCAACTAAACCACCATTGAGTTGGACCACAAACTAAGGCTGCTTCTGGTTGCAAACGAAAAGTTTCTAACTGTTTTTCCAGTTTCTGCGGTAACCAAATATCATCAGCGTCTAAGAATGCAATATACTCGCCTTTGGCATTGCTAATTCCCAAATTGCGCGTCGCACTCATGCCGCGATTTTGATGACCTTCGTGTTCTAGATAGCGCACTTTTTCTGGGTATTTTTGAGCATATTGCTTGGCAATTTCGGTGCTGTTGTCGGTCGAGCCGTCGTCTACAAGCAACAGTTCCCAGTTATCGTAGGTTTGGGCGAATACGCTTTCTATGGCTTCCTCAATAAACTTCTCTCCATTCAAAAAAATAATAATTGCAGAAACTAAAGGTTTTGTATTCATAGCATTCAGCCACTATAAAACCATTTAAACAGCCGCTGCTCAAATTCTTTTCCATTCCAGTTTTCAACGGCAAAGCGAGGAAATTGATAACAATCGCTATTGCGCCATACTGTGTGTTGAACTGTCGAACAAGCACAGTTAAATCCTGCTTCTGGAATTAGGGGAACGGTTTCTTGTGCATAATCGCCAAAGGGATAGGCGAAACTATTAACCGGATGGTCTAACAATGCTTCCAAATCAGCTTTACTTTGCCCAATTTCATCGCGCTGATATTCAGCGTCATGGGCTGATAAAAATGGGTGGGTGACTGTGTGCGCGCCGATTTCTACCAATCCGCCTTGGGCTAGAGTACGAACTTCTTCCGCAACGAGGGGGCGGTAGCTGGGGCGAGGGGTTGGTTCTGCACCTGCCCAAGCAATGATTTTATCTTGTAGCTGTTGTCTTTCCTTGGCTGGTATTGGGCGCAATTGTTCCCAAACCGAGTAGTAGAAGCCAAGTCGAGAACCGGGTTCACCTTCCCAGGCGTTGCGATCGCGATCGCTCCTATACTCCCCTTCACTGTAATCCACTGCTGCCCCCAACTCCCACGAGTGGCTACTGCCATTTATCTCCAAACACAGTTTATCCGGCAACCGACCCGGTTTTAACAATACCCGCTCTAGATCGTCCCACCAGAACTCGCGATTTTGCCCTACCTCTCCGGTAGTGATAAACACGGTTGCGGGGATGTTATATTTCTCCAGCAAGGGTTTCGCGTTATGCAGATTATTCGCATAGCCATCGTCAAAGGTAATAACTACCGCCCGGTGGGGAATTTTACCCTCGCGATGGGCTTGGGTTAATTGCTGAAGGCTAATCGGATTAGCATATTTTTGCAAAATTGTCAAATGTTCGGCGAAGTGTTGGGGCGTCACGCATAGCGACCAAGGATCTAAGTCCACCTCAGCGACTTGGTGGTACATCAAAATCAGCGCCCTAGAGTTGAATCGTTTTTGCAGCCATTCTGCGCCTCGCTGGAAGAGGTTTGGGGGGTTTGCGTTCATGTTATTGTGGTTTCACAGCTCGGATGGTGATTAAGAGTTCGTAACAGCGATCGCGATGATCTAATTCTTCCTTGGTCAGTTCTGTGAAAGATAGTCCTTGTAGAAATGCGATCGCACTCAGCACATTCCCGTAGGTTTCCACCTGAACGTTTTCTGGTGGAAAAAACTCCTCAAACAGTCGCTGCGCCGATAAAGTTGTAAACGACCAACACCAATAATCAGCCCATTCATCGGTGCTAATTTGACTAATCCCCGGTACTGTAGCTAGGATGACTCCCCCTGGTTTAAGGATGCGATAAATTGTCTTCAAAGCCACACGAAAATCGTAAACCAAGTGGAGCGTTTGGGTCAAAATAAAACAATCAAAAGCGTCGGAGGGAATATGATCGGCGTTGGTGAGATCGCCGACAAAGGTCGCGATTGGGTTACCTTCTTTGACGTGTAGCACATCGCGGGTGGTGACGCGATCGCCTCCAAATTGCCTAGTATAAGAATCATCCCCAATTTCCAGCACGCGCCCTTTAATATCATTAGAATGGCGAGCCAGAAAGTTTTCGATGTAGTAGCGGTCAACGGGCAAACCCCGGTCATAACCAAACTCTCGGCTAATGGGCGTCACTCGTCGCAGACTGCCAAAATTTACCCAGCCCACTGGCGGACGACCTTTCAAGGCTGGTAATAAATTTTTAACCCAACGCATGTAAGGGGAATTTAATAGTTGTTGATTCATGCTTAAAACTCCTGATTAGATCGTTAACCTTTGTTGACAAAAACCCGGTTTCTTCGATGATGTCTAGTTACCTTGCCTTACGATTTTTCAGAAAAACCGGGTTTCTTTGCGTAACTCATAACCAACCATTTTACTCGTCCTGCAATCAACGTTATCAGATACTGAGCAGGGGTGACAAACGTGGATAAGCGCGGATGTCGATAAGGCCATAACGCCTTGTGGTGTGCCTGCCAAAGTTCAGAGTCTTGAACTTTTTGGGCAGATATATACTCACCTAACCAATTCAAAAAAATCAAACGTACCGGATTCGGTTTAAAAGGATGATATTCTCCCGTGCGAATTGCCACATAAGAACTTGAATCAGGATGCTGTCTATATTTATCCCAACATCCACCCTCGACAAACACGGGTGACTTCAGGCAAATCTTCGCTAAAAAAACCTGATCTTCATACATATGCTGAATTGTTTCATCAAATCCCCCAGTTTCTTCAACAACTTGGCGTCTTGCCAAAAGTCCACAAGTGCAAGGAAGCATCCCCGGATATTTTAAAAACAGAGTTAGCAGCATTGGCGGCTGGAACAAAGTATTGGGCTTCACTCCTAGTTTTCCCAAATAATCCCGTCGAATATCGCTCGGTTTTCCCGTCCAACTATACCAATATAGAGTTGGGCCATAGACCATACCCGTTTCTGGCTGCGATTCCAGGATAGAGACTTGCTGTTCTAGTTTTTGGGGCAAAAAGATATCATCTGCATCCAGCAGGGCAATGTAATCTCCCTTAGCATGACTAATGCCAAGATTTCGGGAAGTACTCTTGCCGCGATTTTGGTGGTTTTCGTGTTCTAGATAGCGGATCTTTTCTGGATATTTCCGAGCATATTTTTGAGCAATTTCCGTACTTTTATCTGTAGAACCGTCATCCACTAACAACAATTCCCAACACTCGTATGTTTGGGCAATAACGCTTTCTATAGCTTCTTCAAAGAATTTTTCAGCATTGAAAAAAGGAGTAATTACGGAAACCAGAGGTTTGTTATTCATATATATAAATTTTTAATTGATTTCACCCACATCCCAAAAATGCTTAAATTATTCAGATAAAATGAGCGAACCTCCAGTTGCGTTGCAAGATCGATCTGATTTGGCTCAGACGATATTGAATCCGGTTCAACAGATAAGCCAACAGCGGGCGATCGCATTGCCATTTTTCCCATTGTAAAGCCTTCCATACTTGCCGATTTTGTACGTTTTGTTCTGATAAATAATTACCTAGCCAATTTAAGAAAGGCCGCCTTGTAGCATAATATTGTTGAGTTTCAGATTGAGAACTACAACTTTCTGGATGCTGTCGATATTTTGCCCAGCATTCATTGGCTACGAACACAGGTGCTTGTAGCAAAACTTTAGAGAAAAATGCCTGATCCTCATACATTGTCCGAAAAGCTTCTTCAAATTGTCCAATCTCTTGGAAAACTTCTCGCCGCACTAAGGCATTGCATGTGGTAGGAGTTTGGCATTTATTTTCTAATAATTGCAATAGTAAATTTGGTGGTTCGACCAGGGTATTCGGTTCAACACCTAAATCGTAAAAATGGTCAATTTGGCTATCTTTAACATTCCTATTCCAGCTATACCAAATTTGGGTGCGTCCGTAAACCATCGCTGCTTCTGGGTAAGAGTTTAGGATGGCTACTTGCTGTTCTAGTTTTTGGGGCAACCAAATATCATCAGCGTCTAAAAAGCCGATATAATTACCCTTGGCGTGCTTGATACCCAAATTGCGGGAAGCACTCATGCCGCGATTTTGATGGTTTTCGTGTTCTAAATATCTAACTTTTTCGGGATATTTTTGGGCATATCCTTGGGCAATTGCCGTACTTTTATCCGTCGAACCATCATCGACTAACAAGAGTTCCCAGTGGTCGTAAGTTTGGGCGAAAATGCTGGCGATCGCATCAACAATAAACTGCTCGCCGTTCAAGAAAATAATAATAGCAGAGACTAAAGGTTTGCTACTCATAGCTTATTACTGGGTAGTTTGTAAGCATCAATCGTTGGATAGCCAGCAAAGGCTAACCAACCAATCGAACGACGACAAGCTTCTTCAAAAGAAATTATCGGTTCGTAACCTAATATTTTTCTTGCCTTAGCATCGGGCAATTTATATTGGCATTGCTGCAAAAGTGCCATTTCTAGCGTTGCGACGGGTTGCGGTAAAGTTGGTTTTTGAGGTGTCGGAAATGTCCAAGGGGATGGAGGCGGAGTTTGGAATAACGCTTCAAGTGCCGCTCTAGCTGCTAGCCTCCATTTATTGGGGAACAACGATAAAAATGCTAGGGATGGTTTTGAAGCCAGAACTATTTCTATACGATCCTTCAAACTAGGAGGAATTTCGGTATAAGTAACGGAAGGAATTTGACTTAGTTCAAACCCTAGCGCTGCGGCGATGGGACGATAAAAATCTGACCAGGTAATCTGCTCTTTGTCACCTACTAAAAACGCCTGCCGATCCGCCCCCTGTGCTTTGCTCGCTAGGTAAATCGCGTACACCAAATTATCGATATAAATACTATTGCAAATTCCCTTGCCCTCGTTGACTAAATAGGCTTTTCCTGCTAATAAATCCGCAGCAAAACTAGCAGTCCAGTAAGAGCGAGCGCCAAAAACAATTCCAGGTCTGAGCATTACTAATTCTACAGAGCCTGTATCCCTTAACTTTAACAATTGCTGCTCGGCTTGTACTTTAGTATTGTTGTAGTCGATCGGTTGTTGGTTGCTTAAAGGACTATTTTCATCTGTTCCAGGACTGGGTGCTTGACCGTGAACCGAAGCAGTACTTAAATAAACTAAACGGGTAACGCCGGCGTCTTGGGCTGCGAGGTAGGTAGGTGCGAGGCTGCCTAAAATGGTATTGCGATCGCCTGCAACAGCATGAATAACAATATCGCAACCTTTAAAAGCCTCAGCCAGCGCAGATTGGTTCAACGCATCCGCAATGCGACAATCGAGATCGAACCGCGACAGCCGCGCCAAATTGGAAATAGTGCGGACAATCGGTCGTACCTCCGCCCATCCGTTGAGGTGTAACATCTCTACAGTGCGGCTACCGATAAATCCGTTGGCTCCAAGAATAGCAACTTTCAACATAATTTATCCCCCGCTACTGAGTTGCTGAGCGCGAGTTAACTCGGCTTCGCTAAACCACGGCATAGACATCAGGTTACGATGACGATAGCACGATTCGATCAACCGCAGACTGCGGATACCCTCTTCTCCAGGAACAATTAAGGTTTCTTCCCCCCTCATAGCTGCTACAACATTGCAAATTTGACTGGTGAAACTTTGCTCAAAATTAAAGCTAGGTTGTCCCAGTTTTGGGAAAAGGTTTTGGGTGTCAATCTCGTGTAACTGGACATTGATAGCAAAGCGCGAGCCTTCAACACCCATTTGAATTTTATCCGCTTCATTCACATCCCAACACAACCATCCTTTTGTGCCGCGAATCACATATCGATTTGGTAAATCGCAGTCGCGACTCAATCTTACTTCACCCGTAAATCCCCGCTCAAACTTACATTGAATGCGGCAATTCACATCAATTCCGCCCATCGCATCATCTTCGTAGATAACTTCTACAGGTTCGCCCATCCACCATATCGTTAAATCTAATAAATGCACCCCAATATCGAGCAGGACGCCACCCCCGGCGCTGCTTTTTTGAAAATAGGCAGGAGATTGAACAGGCCATTGAAAATAACCGCCTTCAGAGAAGTAAAAAGATGTTACTTCTCCTAACATGTTGCGCGACAAAATTTGATGAATTGTTTGGGTAGCGGGGAAAAAGCGGCGAAAAAGACCAATTGCGAGGATGCCCGAACTTTCTGATGCTGCCTCAATCATCGCTTCTGCTTCGGCAACGGTGTCAGCCATCGGTTTTTCACACAACACTGAAATGCCGGATTTTAGTAGCTTAATTGTCTGTTCGGCATGGAAACGGGGAGGAGAAGCGATAATTGCCAGGTCAATATTATTTGTAGAAATTTCGGCTAAATTTTTAATCGTAGTTGCAGCGGGAAAGCTTTGATTAAGCTGCGCCACACTATCAGGATTTGGATCGAAAAGAGCTTTAACTTGAAGTAGTTCGTTTTTTTCCAGTTCTTGTAAAGCGGGGGTATAGTAAAGTTGGGATACCGCACCACAACCCACAAGTGCAACTTTAACAGTTTCGTTCACGACAGAACCACCTCCCGTGCAATTATCCGCTTCATCCAATAGATTACAGCTTGGATTAAGATTCGAGCCATTTGCAAAATAACTCTTAACGAACAACTAAACTGAAGTGCCTCGCGAATTTGAGCAAATGTTGCCACCAAGTCGGGTTTAATCAGCATTGAGTAAGCCATTTCCAGCGACGAAATCGCATAGGTTTCTCTAGCTTGGCTCGATATTTTATTAGCAATATTTTCAGGCAGGTAGTCTTTGAAAATCTCGATCGCAAGGCGAGTATATTTCATATCTTCCCCGGTACGAATATGCCGTCCCGTATTGGAATTAAAGTGCATCCGGTAAGCGGCTAAAGGTTCAACTTCGTACCATATTGGATAATGAGCAGCAATTCTTACCCACATTTCCCAATCTTCGCTACAAATGAGGCGACTATCAAATCCTCCCAGTTTTTCATAAGCATCTCGTCGGACAACAATTGAGGGGGTCATAATTCGTTGTTCGAGGGCGAGTCGCTCTAACCAATTACTCAAAATACCGCTTTCTTTTTGCTCTAATTCAGATATACTTTGCCAGTGACCTTCTTCATCCATAAAAATGTGACGACAAAACGCAGCGCCGATATCCGCTCTGGTTTCAAAAGCTTGTTGCATTTTTCGATAAAAGCCATCGCGGACACAATCGTCACCGTGTAGAAGGTGGATTAATTTTCCGCGCGATCGCACCAAACAAGTCTCAAAATTTCTGATATGCCCCACGTTCTCTTTTTGTTGATAAAATACCACGCGATCGCGCCCCACTTCTTCCACCACCGCTGCTGGATTATCCGTAGAACAATCATCAATTACCTCAATCTGCATCACCTCAGCACCCGGATCTTGTGCTAACACGCTCAATAAGGTTTCCCGCAGATATTTGGCACAATTATAGGTAGGAATCATCACCGACCAAAGCGGACGATGTTCGCCGTCAGTCACGGGAGGGATGGGGGGATGGGAGAGGATGCGATCGCTCATAAATTCTTACTCTTTTCTCACTTTTTCACTTTACTTCTTTCCTTGAATAGTATAAATTGTCCCATCACCCAGTTGAGTCACCGGCGACACATTAACGATCGACTGTAACTCATCAGGCGTATCAAAATAGCCTGGATGGCTGTCATGAAACCAGATCAGATAAGCTTTTGTAGAATTAGACTCAGACCCCTTGAAACTTGAAATTTCCCGTTTGATATATCCAACAGTTTTGGCAATAATATCTGTATAGAGATACAGCGCATATGGATCGTTGCTATATATTTTGTCTTGTTTCTGTAAAGGTTGATTTCTCAGATAAGCGATAGTTTGACTCTCTCGCCATATTTTTGAATTATAGCCTCCACCTCCCTCGGTTCTCCAATAGTTTAAATTGACTATCGTACTGCTGAGTGGTAACAAAAGTAACGTGGCGAATGCGATATTTATAAATCGCTTGATTGTTTGAGATGGCAGTTTTACAGTTTTCTTTAAAACCTCCCCTAAGGTTTCTATCAATAATAACCCCATTAAAACAATTATTATAAATACCGGAGATACATATCTGTTTTCAATTTGTTCAAAAGCTATTTTTGTAGCAGTATAAATCAAGAATGCCAGATAAATTGTCGTAAATAATGCTATTGGTACAAGCCTATTTATATCAAGCGTAAGTTTAGAACTATACGAAATCAATAAAATACATAATAAACCTACAAAACCTACGCTAATAATTCCCAGCAAATAATGACCGCTCAATAAGGAAACCAATCGGCCCGGTAAAAACCATCTTATAATCGCTTCCAAGGTAAAACTTATATTATCAAAAACGGTATATTTAGAAGGCTCGCGATAACCAGCAATAGTCCCGCCAACTAGATAATTCCTAATCAGCCACAGACCAAGAGGAAAGGCTGAAATGAATGCAAAAATCGATGAAAAAGTCAACTTATTGCGGAGGCTGGTTTTGCCGAGTATCAGAATACTAGCAATACCTGAGATTATCAGAGTCACTCCAATATATCTAGTAAGGCAGGCCAGCATTGCCGACAAGGTAAGAATCACAAAATAAATTCTATCTCCCTTCTCTAAATACGCATCAATACTTAAAATAAATAGCAGCACACAGAGGATAAAAACAGGCTCTGACCATGCCATTACCGAAACAGAAAATAGAGAGTTGGAAAGCAGGACGTAGATGCTTCCCAAAATTGCCAAACTAGGCACAGAAACTAGATAGTTGAAAAATAATATTCCCGATAAGTAGACAATTAACCCAAAAAATATGGCGTTAATGACATGAACTGAGGCTAGAAAATCCACTCCAAAAACTTTATTCACAATTGCCAGCATTACTGGGTAGAGTGGAGGCCAAATATCAATCGGATCGCCGTTATACCAAAGAACCCCTTTGCCAGCAAGCAGGCTACGAGTAGCAGCCAAATAACCGATAGAATCGGGGGTTAGTCCTGCACCAAAATTGCTGGTAGCAATTAGTATAATCGCAACTCCTACTAGACCCATTACGGCAAATAACAGATGAAGTCTGAGTGGGATCTTGGCTTGAGTAATTGTATAATTGAGCATCTGTATTTTCTCTAAATTTTATAGATTGAATTGATTGGCGATCGCTCCTATAAATCTCTTCCTATTTGCTAGCCATTAATATGTTTTTGATTGGCATGAATGGTAATACATAAAGCCTCAGCCACATATTCACTAATTTTATAGGTGATATAAATTTATTAATTGCTTTTCCTGTTAAATAGGTTTTAAAGCAAGCTTTAGCCTGTTCTAAATCTCCCCTTTTTTCATACTCTTCTGCCCATTCGTAAAAGTAATTAGAGAGGGCTGCTTTTATTATTTTGTCATACCGAAACCCTAGATTATAATTTATAAGATGATAAAAATTAAAGGTTGTTCTCAATTTTTGTTCTTGACTCAATAGTGAATAATCCCCGCCACGATGGTATCGATAAGCCCCCATCACTTCACTGATATAACCAATTTTGCCCTGTTCAGCATTTAAGATATGCAAAGGCCAATCTGTAATAGGAAAGAAAGAGTACCAGACTGGAACTTCACCAAATATACCATTGCGAAACACAGTAGAACAAGTAGCAATAAAATTGCCAAGCAAGATATCTTCAAAACTAGAAATTTCTTTTTGATTTTCTGGAGTCCAAGTCCAAGGTTCTTTACTACCATCTTCATAAAAAGCTGTAGCATTATGAAAACACATAGAACATTCAGGATGGTTATCCAAAAAATCTACTTGTTTTTGTAATTTTTGAGGAGAAGTCCAATAGTCATCACCATCGAGGAGAGCAATGTACTTTCCTTGACATGCTCTAATTCCTCGGGCAACAACCTCATTACTATGTAGATTTTTTTGGGAAAGCAACAAGCGAATCTTTTCCGGAAATCGTTTTTGGTATTCGATAACAATTTCCCGCGTACCATCATTTGAACAATCTTCACTAATCAAGACTTCATATTCAAAATCAACTTCTTGCATCAAGACACTATCGAGAGCCTGAGCAATGAAATTAACATGGTTATAAGTCATCACTAGCACGCTGACTTTCATAGTATTATCTACTTAAATTATTGACATAACGATTTAAACTTCTCTATTCCTCTCTTCTTGGGGATCTTGGCGGTAAAAAAATATTATCTTCTCAACTCAAAATAATGAAATCTCTGTAAACAAAGCAGCAAACCATAGCCGACTGTACCGCAAAAGCATGACTCCACTTTGCCTAGCTTGCTGCCATTGCCCAGTTCTCAAACTCTTACTCAACCTTTGAAGCAAAAGTTGACCAAAATAATTGCGAGAAAATCTAATCCCAGCCTTGTATGCGTTGATCCATTGCGGCTTTTGTTTAACATAATCCCACTGGGAACCAAGGGCAGTCAAAGCAGATTTCAACATCCGTTCCGAATTATTAGTCATATTCCCATCGTGCCAACGATACTCGGCAACCATTTGACTATGGCGATAGATAGGAAATTTCTGGGCAATGCGGAGATAGAGATCGTAATCTTCGCAAGATTTGAGCGAAGTATCAAACCCTCCAACTAAATCAAAGATATAACGTTGATACATAACCGTTGCGTGCATCCCGATATAGTTACGCTGCAACAAAGCAATATAATGGTCGCTATCTATTGGTTCCGGCGGGTATTCATTTAGGAGGGAGCCATCACCTTTAATATAGCGGTGATGTCCAGATACAAAAGCACATTCTGGGTGAACGTGAAGGCAGTTTATCCCCGCTTGTAGCGCATCGGGGACTAAGCGATCGTCCGCATCAAGAAATACCAAATATTTCCCTTTACTCTCCCGCATACCCGTATTTCTCGCACCAGAAAGTCCTTGATTTTCCTGTCGGATGTAGCGTACACCTGGATATCGCTCCGCTACTTCTGCCGTGTTATCCGGCGAACCATCATCGACTACAATAATTTCAAAATGCGGGTAACTTTGGGCAAGCACGCTTTCAATTGCTTCACCCAAGTAATGCGCCTGATTGTAACAAGGAATAATTACCGATACCAGCGAATTCTCCGGATCGTAGGTATGTCCCATAGACGCTAACATCTCTTTCTTCGTCTTTTGTTCGCCTACCTCCATTTCGACCCTCCTAAATTTTACCTAATTTTTTAAACTCAAACGTGAGGAACTGATTCATCCATACTCGCCGCAAGACTTGAAAATCTTGCCGAGTCCAATCGAGAATATCTGCTTCTCGAATCCGGATATGATCGCTCTGCAAAGGCCATTGACCCCTCAAGTATCGGAAAAAAAGCTTAAATCGGGAATATTTTCCATTTGAAACTTTTTCCGGATCGAAAAAGCTCTCGAAAACTTGGCTAGCTGGAAATTCAGGGTCAATGAAATCATGCCATTGGGGAATCATATCCTCCAAAACGACTAGAAATTTTCCCCCAGGTCGCAGCACGCGAGCAGCTTCGTGAAAGACTTGTTTTGGGTTACTAGCGTGATTGAGACTCCAGAACGAAAGCACGGCATCGAATGTTTGCGAAGCAAAGGGTAGATACTCTCCAACGCCCCGCACAAAACAAGGCTTCGTTTCTAGACATGGAAAACGATCTATTAAGGATGTCCATTCGATCCCCAGCCAGTCTAAGCTGGGGTCAAGAACAATATAGTCAGTGTTATCGCCAAGATAGTGCCGAACAACTCCAACCCCTCCACCAATGTCTAGGATTGCTCCAGATAATGTAGCTAAATAGGAAGCAAACGGCGCATAATCATTGGTTAGACAGTCACTAGCCGCTGTGGGAGAGGCTACTAAGTTTTTATACCAATCTTCCATCTGCTGTTGACGTTCTTCCCATTGAGTTTCTTCCTTATTCAACAGGCGATCGCCAAGCAAATTAAACCAGTCGTTACTAATTTGACGAACCTGAAAATCGCAGGATTTACAGCTGATCAAATCGTTGAAAAACTTAAGCTGGCTTTTACATGATGGACAAACCAGAAGCTGCTGAATATTTTTTAATTTATTTTCTTTGCTATAAACCTGACGAGAGAAATTTGATGAACTCATAATGACCCTTGAGTAAATGATTTTTTGACTTATTGTCTGAGCGATCCCATTAGATTTTCTGCTTCTATTTGCTCTGTTTCCCATTCTAAAATGGGTCGGATAACTCCATCCCATTTTCCGTACCAACCTGCCCGATTCTCCATTGAATCAGCTATTTCAAAAATTAGAATATCTTCTTGCTTATGCAGGAGAATGTCATCATTTTTAACAATAAACAAAACAACCCGATGTAGCCCATTGTTTAACAAGTTACCTGGAACGTGGCACGCATACCTGAAGATCCCAACTGGAAAAGGGCGACCTAGCCACCCAGTTTGATGAACTGGTGCGGTTTCAAATACAAGAATTCCATGCTCGTTGTATAACTGTAAACTGACGTTAAGATAAGCATTAGGTTGGTGATTCCAAAACTCAAACTCCATCACAAATGGCAAACAAACGGTAATTGGCTCGGTAAGAGAACCATTTGTCGGTCGAACACAGGCTCGGTATAAACGCACCTCATCGTTACCCGGAGCTTTAGCTTTGTCCTCCCAAACCTTGTGGGTTAAGGTGGAAAACGACGTTTGTAGGTAATGAGATATTACCTGATTTGAATTCCCCTGCTCAACAACTTTGCCAGCATCAAGCCAAATTGCCCTATTACACAGACCTTGGACAGAGATCATATTATGACTGACTAGGAGTACTGTCCGTCCCTCTCTCGCCACATCATCCATCTTCCCCAAACACTTTTTTTGGAAACCAGCATCGCCCACGGCTAGGACTTCATCGACTATCAAAATTTCCGGTTCCAAATGCGCTGCTACAGCAAATGCTAGGCGTACATACATCCCCGATGAATAACGCTTAACGGGTGTATCTAGAAACTTTTCTATCTCTGAAAAAGCGACAATCTCATCGAACTTTCGCTTAATCTCATTTTTACTCATGCCTAAAATGGCACCGTTGAGGTAGATGTTTTCCCGCCCTGTTAGTTCTGGATGAAACCCCGTTCCTACTTCGAGAAGACTGGCAACTCTGCCTTGGATAGCTATTTCCCCAGCCGTCGGTTCGGTAATTCGGCTCAAAATCTTTAATAAGGTCGATTTTCCAGCCCCATTGCGCCCAATAATGCCAACAACCTCGCCTTGCTTAATCTCAAATGAAACATCTCTCAACGCCCAAAATTCTTCAGTTCCATGCTTAGTTATACTTTTGCCATTCAACGTCGATGCCAATTTGCGACTTAGAAATTTGACTCCATTGCTAATCTTATCTCTCAGAGTTTCATATTCTCCCTGCATCTGGTGTCCCAGAATATATTTCTTCCCCAGGTTTTCGACGCTAATGACAGTATCAGACATTTCCCAGTACCTGCTCAAATCACATCAGCAAACTTACGTTCCATCCTTCGGAAGTACCAGATGCCACTAGCAAGGACTAGAATAACCAAGGCAACTGATAATAAAAATCCAGGCCAATAAAGTTTTGCTTCCCCTCCTAAAATCGCCCACCGAAAGCCATCAATCACTCCCACCATTGGGTTTAAAGAGTAAAGTAATCGCCACTGTTCTGGCACAACGCTACTGCTAAAACCAACAGGTGAAATATACAAACCAAACTGTACCAAAAAAGGCACGATATACCTAAAATCTCGGTATTTGACATTCAGTGCTGCAAACCAAAGTCCAGTTCCCATAGCCAGGGCAAAGGCAATTAAAATAAAAAATGGTAGCGTCAGAATTCGCCAATCGGGTACAAAGTTATACCAGGCCATCAACGCTAACAGAATCATTCCAGAAATTAAAAAATCTACAAAACTAACAATTACAGCACTGGTAGGGACAATCAAGCGAGGAAAATAGACTTTAGAAATCAAATTAGAATCGTTAATTAAGCTGTTGCTGCAATCCATCAGCGCATTGGCAAATAATTGCCACGGTAGCATTGCCGCAAATACTAAAATTGGATAAGGCGTACCTTCTGAGGGCAATTTTGCTATATTGCTGAATACTACAGTAAATACAACCATCGTTACAAAAGGTCGCAGCAGCGCCCAAGCAATGCCGATCGCAGTCTGTTTATAGCGTACCAGTATATCGCGCCACGCCAGGAAGTACAACAATTCTCGGTAACGCCACAAATCTTTCCAATATTGGCTACTTGTTTGACCTGCTTTAATAATCAGTTTTTTTGAATTCATTGGTCACAGACTTCTATAAGATGCTTAGCATTTGTCGTTTTGGCTGATTGGCTAGATATTAGCCATTTTTTTTGATTTTGCCAAATCCAGTTAAACCGAAATTTCTCATAAATTTTTGACGGCAAATATTTTCTTATTGTTATCAACCATTTTATTTTATTAATATTTATATTTATGCTGTCATTAGCCGGTTTTTTATAGCGAAAGCCAGGAGTATAATTAACTGGCGTTACAAAAACTCTTTGAATAAATCTAAATATAATCTGAATAATCAGTAGATATAGATCTGGCCGCACAAGCATCATAGTTAAATCCAACTTAAAAGCTTTGTACAACCAAGATAGAGCCTCGCGAGGCTTACCCGATTTAATTATTTTGTACGCTAAATGTACGTAAACATTACTCGAAGACCACCGATAAATAGCAGCAGGAATTTCTGGATATTTTTGGCTCGCCTTTTCCAAGACTAAGTCATGTGACTTAGCCATCGAAGTGTAATTTTGAGACATACTGCTAGCGATCTGGCGATAACCAATTAGGAACTCTGGTACAACTCGCACCTGATAGCATTCAGCAATTCGTAGATAAAGGTCAAAATCTTCTGAACCTTGCGCTCCTTGCGATCTCAATTCGCAGTTGTAACCCCCTACTTTTTCCAGACAGGTACGGCGGATCACGGTTGAACTCGCGTTGCCGATAAAATTTTGGTACAGCAGTTTCGCATATACTTCTCCTTCTCCATCGGATACATGAAATCCCCCGGTGAGGGAGTCTCGCTCGTCAATATCAACTGACCAGGCATACACTAAACCCACAGATACATCCGATTGCATGAAGCACTGTATTTGTTTTTCGAGATTTTGAGGATACCAAATATCATCCGCATCAATCGGTGCGATAAATTCTCCTTTAGCTTTTTGAATTGCTAAATTACGAGCGGCTGCTACGCCAGCATTTGCCTGTTTTAACAAGATCAATCTAGGCTCTTTTTGGGCTACAAATTTCACAATCTCATCTGTCCGATCCTGCGAGCCATCATCTACCACTAAAATTTCGATATTTTTGTAAGTTTGCGCTCGCACTGATTCCAAGGTTCGCTCTATAAAATTTTCTGCATTATAAGCAGGTATAATTACCGAAACTAATGGGTAATCTTCCATCATTTTAATTGACTGTTTCATATTTTACTCTCACATGTTTGCTGTTATTACTGGATTTTTCCATCATTTTTAAGATGGTTTTATGTAATATCTTTTCCACGCATAGCCTCAATTTTATATCCAATCGCTCTTCATTAAAATCAGCCAAATTAATTACTCTTTTTCTAGTAATAAATTGCCGCTTTACCTTTTCCATGTCAGAAGGGTATTTCCCAATCCGATAACTTACTGAATGAGCGATTAACTTCAGTATACTTACAATTGAAAATACATACAGTCCAGGCCGCAAACATGTTGTAATTAAGTCTGCTTGTAAAGCTTTGTATAACCATATCAAGGTATTTTTATGTCTTTTGCTGCCATTAGTTTGACGCGCTAAGTACATATATAAGCTACTACGAGACCACCGATAGATAAGTTGAGGAATCTCGGGATGTCTTTGTTCTATATTTTCCAGGAGAAAGTTGTGAAACTTTGCTATTGCGTCACAGTTATGAGAGATGCTGCTGGATACCTTACGATATCCAATTAGGAACTCTGGGATTACTCTAAATTGATAATTTTCAGCAATTCTCAGATACAAATCCCAGTCTACACAACCTTGCAAGTTTTTTTCCTTCAATTGGCAGTTGTAGCCGCTAACTTTCTCGAAACAAGCCCGACGAATCACAGATGCGCTACCATTACCTAAAAAGTGATGACATACAAGCGTTGCGTATACCTCTCCCTCTATGTTGGAAACCCTCACTCCTCCAGTTAGCATATCTTCTTCATCAATATCCACCGACCAAGCATAGACTAACCCTACAGAAGCGTCTGATTCTAACATACATTGTACTTGCTTTTCAATATTTTGGGGATACCAAATATCGTCAGCATCAATGGGGGCTATGAATTCACCTTTGGAATTTTGAATTGCTAAATTTCGAGCGGCTGCTACTCCTGAATTAGGCTGTTGCAACAAGATAACCCGCTGGTCTTGTGCGGCAATTGATTTGACGATTTCCGCCGTTCGATCTTGGGAACCGTCATCAACAACCAAAACTTCTATATTTTTATAAGTTTGAGAAAGGACAGAATTTAACGTTCTTTCAATAAACCTTTCAGCATTGTAAGCCGGAATAATGACTGAAACTAAAGGCAGTTCTAGATTGACTATATTATCCATAAATCCTGATGATTGTTTGAATTGAATCCGCTGGGGTTAGAAGGACTTCCTGCCGAAATTATATTTTTTATGCAGGAAGTACCTTGAATTTCTAGATTTTTAGCTTGACTTCGAGCTTAGATATGACTTACTTTTATTTTTCGAGGTATCTGTCGTAAACTCTTCGTAGTAGGAGCGTTCTGTATTCACTTCCCACAAATCGTGGTTTTCTCCCAAAATGTTTCTGACTGCTAGCATTGCTGTGAGCATTGAATGATCCTGATTGTTATAACGATGCATCCCGTTGCGACCAACTGTTTGCAGGTTTTCAATTGTACTGAGAAAACTTTGAATTGTTTTCAGATGTTGACGATATTCGCTGTCGTAAACTGGGTAAGCTTTGGGTTGGCGAATCACAACACCGTCTTCTACATCGCTCTCTGCTGCCAAACCTAATCTACCTAGTTCGCGAGTCGCTAAATCGATCAGTTCTACATCGGATAATTTCCAAATCTCATCGCCTTCGGTACAGAAATATTCCATCCCCAAGCAAGTTTTGTTAGGATCTGGAACCATTGCCGGACTCCAGTTTTTGAAGTTCTGGATGCGTCCCACTTTTACTTCTGGACTGTGGATATAAATCCAATTGTCGGTAAATAGATGGGGGCGATTAACCATGAGCGATACAATCATAAATGCCCGATAATTAAGGCTATTTGCTGCCTGCACTATCTCTGCGGGTGGGAGCGGATCGAGGCGATTAATCAGTGCGCTAACTGGCATTGTGGAAATGAAATGGTCTCCATAAATCTGACGGGTTTTACCTTCGTGCTGTATGGTGATACTGCTAATCCGATTACCCTGACGCTCGATGCGAACGACTTTGGTATCGAGTTGCACTTTCCCGCCTTTGCTTTCTACTAATTCCTGACACCGCTCCCACATCATCCCTGGCCCTAAAATAGGGTAATCAAATTCTTTGATTAAGGTTTTGGTGTTATTGGTTTTGAATAGAGCGTTAAGGATTGCGGCTTTTAAAGATAGTCCTTTGATGCGTTGTGCTGCCCAATCTGCTTGGATTTTATCGCAAGGTATTCCCCAAACTTTTTCGGTGTAGGTTTTGAAGAACGTTTTGAAAAGACGTTCGCCGAAACGATTAGTCACCCATTGTTCTAAGTTTTCTTCTTCGGGTAAAGGCCACAATTTGGCTTGGAAATAGCTTAACAGAATCTGTAAACTTTCCAGTAACCCCAGATTGGATAGAGTATTATAAGCATCGAGGGGGTAATTAAAAAATTTACCTTTATAGTAAATGCGCGACTGACGGGGTACTTTGATGAAGTCTTTACCCAATACCTCTTGCCACAGCCGCTGGACAGCTTCGACTTTGGTGTAAAAGCGGTGACCGCCAATATCGAAACGATAGCCTTTGTATGTTTCGGTGCGGGAGATTCCACCCACTTTGTCTGCTTTTTCTAAAACAATTGGTTGAATGTTTTGCTTGACCAACTCGTAAGCAGCGGTTAAACCAGCAGGCCCAGCCCCTATAATAATCGCCGGATAACGTTCCACAGCAGCTTCCTCTAAGTCGCTTGTCTTTTCCAATCTTTTCTCCGCCTAATCTAATCCAGGCTATAAGTGAAACATAATGCTAAAAACACTGAAATGCTCCCACCAGTTGTAGCCCGTATTCCGTTTATTTCCGGTTAACTACCTTGTAGGTGGGAGTTAAGTTCCCCTGCTGTCTAATCGGTATTTTTTGCTTGGGGAGGGATTCACTTCACGCACTGTGGACTGCTCAAACAGGTGACGGACTGTGCCAATGGCAAATGCTAGTCCGCTGTAGAGGTAGTAAAGCCAGTGCCAAGGGATGGTTTTGAGGGCAAATTTTTTACCGCGCTTGTGATAAAAGAAGCGATAAACTGGTGCGTTGAGTGCTAACAGCAATAAGGCTAGTACAGCCGCGATCGCTCCTGCTACCCACCACCATGCTGAAATCATACCAGCGATCGCTACTCCGAAAGCTAACATGACGCTGATGCGACTCTCCCACTTCAGGTTGAGGTCGTTCATCGGCTGGCGATCGCGCATAATTAATTCAGTCCACGGCAGCGCCCGATAAAAGAAGTCGGCTTTCAACATCGAAACTGCACCCCAGCGCTTTAAGTGCTTGACTTGCACTGTCTTGCACAGCCGAATTTTATATCCCGCCTTTTTTAACCGATAGCCCAATTCAATATCTTCTACCGAAGGATAGCGATAACCCTCGTCAAAGCCACCCACTTTGAGAAAAACATCTCGACGAATCGCCCCGCAAGCCCCCCAAAAGGTGGATGCTTCCTCGGAAGCTGTCTGGTGAGTGTAGTGGTGAAATAAGTTTCTATACTGGGATAAAAAATTTGCTGCACCGGGTTTATCATCGTAAGAGCCGATCAAAGCGGCTAAATCCGGATCGCTCTCGAAAACCTTTGCTACCTGGTCGATTGTATCGGGAACTATTTCCACATCAGCATCGACAAAAAACAGGATATCGCCTGTGGCGGCACGCGCTCCTATATTCCTTGCCTTGGCTGGCCCTTGCGATACGGGGAGTCTAAATACCCGCGCACCAAATTCCTTAGCCAGTTCGCTAGATCCATCCGTATCTCCATCGGCTACGACGATGATTTCCGTCGGTTGGGGGAAGGCTTCTGCTAGACTAGAAAGACATCTATAGAAACTTGCACCACCATTGTAAACTGGTATAATTACAGAAACTTTCAACTTACTTCCCTACCGTCGCGAACTAATTTCTCGTCCATACTAATTAAGATTTCCCCGTGTTGCTAGGAGGGAAACACCGTTTTCACTAAATCTTTAAGAGATTCCGGCTATTTTGCGGCTTTTATGTAAAGTTTTTAAATTTGTAATCTAGTATACAGATTTTTAAATGTTTTTATAGTATGAAGCCCCCGCTACCGAATAGGGTTACGGGGGCTTAAGGCTCTCGTTTGTATAGCGGCACCCTTAAGGGTGCCGCTATACAAACGAAGGTGTACCTGATACGGGTGCTTTCGCGCTATAAAATTCGCGTTTAGCGTTTGGCTAACTTTTTCGCCATTTTCCGCAGGCGGATTGACTTGGGCGTTACTTCGACTAATTCATCGGAGCCGATGTATTCCAAAGCACGCTCTAGGCTCATTTCTACGGGGGCTTGCAACTGCACCAGTTCTTCGCCGCTGGAGGCGCGGTGGTTGGTTAGCTGCTTGGTTTTGCAAATGTTGAGGTCTAGGTCTTGGGGGCGGTTGTGTTCCCCGACGATCATGCCCTTGTAAACTTTCGTACCAGGAGTGATGAAGAATACGCCTCGGTCTTCGGCGTTTTTCATGGCGTAGAAGGTGGAAACTCCTTCTTCAAAGGCGATTAACACGCCGTTGCGACGCAGTTCGACTTCGCCAGAGAGGGGGCGGTAGTCTAGGAAGCTGTGGTTCATGATGCCTTCGCC
>DNGJ01000474.1 GCA_003486305.1 Cyanobacteria bacterium UBA11371 | reverse complement strand
CAATTTTGGGCGAGAGGTCGGGCCAGCTTGTGTTTTGATTGGGTAGTAAAAGAATCGGGTAAATCCCCGGATTGTTGCTCATACATTCTTTTAATAGTCTGACTCGATTAATCCTAAGTTCAATTCAATAAATCGAGAGATTTTAAAGCATATTAATTCATCAGATACCCAAAAGCCAAGATATCAATTGATATAATTTGCTTGAGATTCAAACGATTGTAGAACGAGCAGCGGCTACTACTTTTTATCAGATGTTTCCCGATGAGAATGCGCCAATTGGGTCTTCGCTTCCCCCGTTAGAAATATCTCCTAAAACTCTGCTTGAAGAACGGAAGCAAATTAAGCCTCTGGCTATTCGCGAAGCTGATCGGGTTGAATCAATGCGAAATAAAGCTGATTTGCAAGCACTTCCGTCTTCTAGTGCTGATGAATCTGTCTTTGCTATTAGTAATGTGGATATTTATGGGGATTGAATGGGTGTCAGTTTTCACTATTGTTTGAGGTTTTTAGCTGATGATTGAGCGAGAGCGATCGCGCTGGTATCGGGATGCGAAGCGCGAAGTGCATCCGTTGGAATCGCGCTGTCATTCGCCATCAAAAAGCCGCACCCCCACAAGTAGGAGATGCGGCATTCCTTGCAAGCTGACGGGTACTACTTCTTAGAAGAACTGGACTTTTGTCGTAACATCAGCGGGGTTAGCACCTGTATCAGTAAGGCAACTGAGCGGATTAGGAGAGCGATCGCTAAAATGAATCCGGTTTCGGTACCCCAGTACTGTGGCGGTATATTTGGTGGAATATTGGTCGGTACAGCGATCGCTGGTTCCCCCTTGCAGATAATGGGATTGGTTTGACCTTGCATGGTGTTTCTCCTGTTTCTGGATTTTTAAGGAGAAGCTTGTTAGCGCTAACTCTGGCTTCCACTCTTTTAGAATGACTTAGCTGAACGGGTTGCACAGCCTGACTTTCGCCTCACTTGTGGCGGTGCTGGAAAAACTGAGTCAAAATTGAAGCTAGTAAACTGCCAAATTGTGGTATGTATGGCAAATTCGCTTCCAGCATCTAAATCCGGGCTAGCAATTATTGACCAAGCTAGGAAAAAGAAAGGATGGAATAAAGACTCACCTATTTGGATTGATGCTGCTAACAAACTACTTCAAGCCACTCCCAACGGAAGCGTTTCACGTTCAACCTTGCAAAGATTTTGGCAAAAACAAGCGATTCGGCAGGAAAACTTTGTTGCTATCTGTAAAGCTGTTGGGATAGAGAACTGGGAAGAGATTGTTGATAACACTCCAACCCAGCAAGCTTTATCATATATGGAATTTATCGTCTATGACGATGCGTGGGTTGGGCGAGAAACTCTAATTCAACAGTTGAGCGCAAGCGTCAATTCTTCCTGTCATGTCTTGCTATTGGTTGGCATTACAGGTATCGGTAAAACTGCTTTGGCTGAACGCCTCGTAGAGGAATTGCGAGGAGATTGGAGGGAACACAGGGATAATTTTGAAGATAATAATAAAGCTTCAGATTTTGCCAGTGTCGCACAGCAATGGCTGGAGAAGTGGGGGGAAAATGTTCCAAAGGAGGAGCGTAAGCCAGAACAATTGCTACGTCGGTTAGTTAGACGCTTGCGCGAAAATCGCTATTTAATCCTGATGGATTCTCTTGAGTACCTATTGACAGGGAATGAGGAGGAGGGCTGGGGTGATTTTGCTGATGAGTGGTGGGGTAAGTTTTTTGTTAGTTTGTTGGCAGAATCAGATTGTCAAAGTCGCTTCATTCTTGCATCGCAGGATTTGCCGACTAAGTTTGAGACAGCGGAATGCGAGCGCTACAAAAATCTCTGGCATTGCCAACTCTTGAGAGGATTAGAAACACCGGAGCAAATAGCGTTATTTCAAAAAGCTGAACTAGATGGCGATTTGGAATTACCCCATAGTCCCCTGCGAGTAATTGGGGAAGTTTATGATGGGCATCCTTTAGCTTTGCGGACAATCGCTGGAGAAATTAAGGGTTCTTATGCTGGGAAATTCAGCGCTTACTGGAAAGATAATAGTCGTTACATTGAAGAGGTAAAAGAGGCTATTGACGAAGCTCGCAACCAAGGAATAGTTAAAGGAGATGACGATAGGTGGCAGTTAGCATCATACACGAAAGTCTTGCGAAGGAAAGTCAAGGAACGGATTGATAAAACATTTGAAAGGTTAAAAAATGACGTTTATGATGCTTATGTTTTGCTTTGTACTGCCTCAATATATCGCTGCGAAGTACAACAGAGTTGGTGGCTGAGTCATTTAGAAGATGAGGGTTATAATGAGGAGCAGCAAAAGGATGCAATGCAAACCCTGCGCGAACGGTATCTAGTTGAAGATGGAGGAATTGATGATGAAGATAATCGGTTGGTGGGACAACATAATTTGATTCGCAGCGTAGCACTGGAACACTTAAAGCAATTGGGCGAAAATGATGAGTAACTTCATACCACCAGAAAACTCAGTTGTGTTCGCTAGCGATACACCATCTGGTGAAAAAATAGTTTTAAGTATTAATTTATCATCTGTCAAGAATATTAATCCACTTTGGAAGCGTACTCACTACAGAGCCTCAATAAACTGGCTCACCAAATACAAAACTAAGTCGGACGCTTCCAAATTAGAAAAGGTGCGGGGATATCTGGAGGCATTTCATCATCTTTGTGAAATAGAAGAATGGATGGCAGCAGGTACTATTTTCTACATGATACTTGATACACCAGCCAAAGCAGAACTGCATAATCAATTGAGCCTTTGGGGATATTACCGTGAAGTGATTGAATTAAATAAGGCACTTTTAAATAAAATTGACCCAAGCCTTGACGGTTCTTTCCTAACAGAGATTGGTGAAACTTATCAAAAACTAGGGCAATATCAGCAAGCTCTTGAATTTTTTAAACAGGCAAGGGAGATTAACAAGGAAGTTGGCGATCGCTCATTTGAGGCTCATTCTCTGCATAATATTGGCAATGTTTACTTCTGTCTAGGACAAATTCAACAGGCGATTCAGTTATATCAACAAGCATTGGAAATTACGCAAGAAATTGGCGATCGTACCAGTGAGGGTCATTCTTTATGTGCTTTGGGTAACGTTTACCGTTCTTTAGGGCAAATTCAGGAGGCAATTCCACTACTGGAGCAAGCATTAGAGATTGCGCGAGAAAGTGGCGATCTCTCGTTTGAAGCTATATCTCTTGTAAATCTGGGAGCTGCTTACAATTCATTGGGGCAGTACCAGCAAGCGGTTGAATGCCATCAGCAGTCATTAGAGATTAGACGCGAAAGAGAGGATCGTTGGGGTGAAGCGAATTCTTTAGGCAATTTAGCTAATGCTTACCGCTGTTTGGGGCAAGTTCAACAAGCAATTGAACTTCATCAGAGGCGACTGGAAATTACACGAGAGATAGGTGATCGCCAAGGTGAAGCGGATTCACTTTTGGATCTAGGTGTTGCTTACCTCAATTTGGGAGAATACCAGCGGGCAATTCAGTTCAATCAGCAATCGTTGCAGCTTGAAAGTATGCTAGGAGATCGCCGAGGCGAGAGTATGTCTGTGTCAAATCTCGCTGATGCTTATTGCTATTTAGGAGATTACAACCAAGCAATTGAGTTTTATCAGCAAGGGTTAGAAATTGCAGGAGAAATGGGCGATCGCCAAGGTGAAGCTACCTATTTGCGTGAGTTGGGATTAGCTTACTTTAATTTAGGACAAATCGAACTAGCAATTCAGTTTTATCAGCAATCGTTGGTAGTTACTCAAGAGATAGGCGATCGTAACGGTGAGGGAATTGCACTGGGAAATTTGGGGAATGCGTATCGTTTTCAAGGAAACCATCTCAAAGGGATTGAGCATCACCAGCAGAGTTTGACCATTTTTCGTGAAATTGATAATTGCCTTGATGAGGGAAAAGCGTTAGGAAATCTAGGAAATGCTTACTTCTCTATAGGAGATTATCCCCAAGCAATTAATTTGCTTCAAGAGTCTTTAGGCGTTATGCAGGAACTCCAAAATCGCCAAGAAGAGGGGTATGCTTTAATTCATCTAGGTAAAGTTTACCGTGCTTTGGGAGATTACGATAAAGCGATCGCATACAATCAGCAACATTTAGCCATCGTGCAAGCAACCCAAGCAGAACTTTATCAGAGGTTGGGCGATCGCACTCTAGCTCTTGAGTATTGCGATCGCGCCCTCTCCATTGCCACAGAATTAGGCATACCCCTAGCCAAAGAATGTCAGCAATTGAAGGAAAAATTACAAGGGCGAATCAGCCTAAACTATGACGTATAAGTGGCGAACATCGTCTGACATAGCTCTCTCATTTTAGCTTCTGTTCTCAATTATAGGGTAGGAAAGGGATAGCGATCGTGATAATTTAACACCAGAAACCTGAGAAACACTATGAACCCAAAAACTATAAAATTACAAATTACATTTGAAGCGCTCAAGGATGCGATCGCTTCCTTAGAACTGGAAGAAAAGCGCAGGCTTTGGCAACTGTTAAATGACGAGATTACCCAAGTAGAAGCACCCCAGTTTTCACAACATCAGATTCAAAAGAACAATGACACTTTTGACAAACCAACCGGGGAAATTTTAACCATTGCAGAAATCCGCGATCGCTACCCTTGCGAGTGGGTGCTAATTGCCGATCCAGAATCAGATGATGAATGGAACACGCTCCGAGGTAAAATATTAGCTCACTCACCGGAGCGACAGAAAATAGATCGGGATCTCACCACATTTAAACACAACCAGTCAATTTCAACAGAATACACTGGCCCCATCCCTTCTGACTACGCGGTA
>DNGJ01000365.1:8342-22013 GCA_003486305.1 Cyanobacteria bacterium UBA11371 | reverse complement strand
TCGGCTGTAATGGACGCAAGATACCAGCTTTAACTGATATCTTGAGTGACATAGCAGCGCTACTTGGTAACAAGTAGTGAAAAATCGGGTGAATTCAGGGAAGCCGCAGCACTAAGGGTGGCGGTAATCCTGAGCCAAGTCTGGCAAAAGGCGGTGGTTTCCACAGTAGCCAGAAAGGCGCAGAGACTAAGGATGAGGAGCCTGTCCAATAAATCCTAGAGCGCCCGACATCCCAAAGGGATGATGAGATAGTCCACCCCTCGCGGAAACGTGGGGATAAGTGTAACCGATTGGTCGCTGGTTCGAATCCGGCCTGGGGAGTTAAATACAAAATGAAGGGTGAAGCATGAAGGATGAGAAATTAAACTTCAATCTTCACCCTTCAAAATTTAGTAGGTATTGGTCGCTGGATCGGGAAATAACGTTTCTCAATCACGGTTCGTTTGGGGCATGTCCAATTCGTGTACTGGAGGCGCAGCAGCGCTGGCGCTTGCAGATGGAAAGCGAACCCCTGCGCTTTTTCGTGCGGGAGTTTGAGGAACTGCTGGATAAGGCAAAAAGCGAATTAGCTGAGTTTGTGGGTGCGGATGCTGAGGAATTGGCATTTGTGCCGAATGCGACGACGGGGGTGAATGCGGTGTTGCGATCGCTTACCTTCAATCCAGGGGATGAATTACTCACCACAGATCACGAATATAATGCCTGTCGCAACGTGCTGAACTTTGTAGCAGAGCGCACCGGGGCGAAAGTAGTGGTGGCAGAAGTTCCGTTTCCCTTGGGTTCGCCGCAAGAGATAATAGCAGCAGTATGCGATCGCGTCACACCCAAGACAAAGCTGGCGCTGTTAGACCACATAACCAGCCAAACAGGTTTAATCTTACCAATTCGGGAAATAATTCAAGAACTAACACGGCGTGGCGTCGATACCCTAATCGATGGCGCTCACGCGCCCGGTATGATTCCTCTAGACCTGCATAACTGCGGCGCAACTTACTACACTGGAAATTGCCATAAATGGTTGTGTGCGCCCAAAGGCGCGGCATTTTTGTACGTGCGACAAGATAAGCAATCAGAGATTCGTCCGATGACTATCAGTCACGGTGCTAACTCGCCCCGCACCGATAAATCCCGCTTTCAATTAGAGTTTGATTGGATGGGAACTGACGATCCCACAGCATATTTATGCGTACCAGAAGCAATTAAATTTATGGGTTCGCTGCTTGTGGGTGGATGGCCCCAATTAATGGCACAAAATCGGACAATGGTATTGACAGCGAGGCAGATGCTGTGCGAGGCGTTGGGTGTTGCACCACCCTGTCCCGATCGGATGATTGGTTCGATGGCTGTTATATCGTTACCAGACGATACAACCGAATTTGTCAAAACGCGGTTAATTGTGCCACTGCAAGATGCGCTGTGGGAACAATTTAAAATTGAAGTGCCGATAATTTATTGGCCTAAATACCCATTTCGGCAGATGCGGATTTCGGCGCAAATTTATAATACCTTTTCAGAATATGAATATTTGGCCTTTGCACTCACAAAGTTACTCAAAATGTAAACCTTTGTTAAGCGAAGCTGACATCAGTAATGTTACTGATGAGATTTCAGTTTTACCGATTAGTACTTAAATCGGTTTGATATTAAGCGATCGCGAAATCCGTAATTTCACTGTTGAGCAACTTGCAGCTATAAGTCATATTACTTATAAAAGGTAGCATTCAAATTTCTACCTAAAGTCAAATTTGGTTTTTATTTAGTATGCCACCCAATAAATTGTAAGCCCGCAGGTTAAAGCCAAAGGCTTTGAAATTAAGGGTTGGTATAGTCCCTGTCGGAACTCGGAGTATCAGTAGCTTTTGCTTGCGCGATATTGCCTTGCGGCTAGCTGCGCGATCGCAACTACCCGTAAATCTGGAGTTACATCCCACAGTTACGGGTATGAAAGCAGAAGTAATATCGCTCATCTTGTTACTACGTCTCGACTGGTAGCGAAACTTTCATATGACTTCTCAGTTGCTTGCTCCTTGTCCGTTTTTGGCAGGACCGATGATTGAAAAGCCCCAGCATTTTGTTGGGCGCGAAGCTGAATTAGACTACATTACCTCGCGAATAATGGGTATGGGGTCTAGCAGCATTAACGTTGTGGGGAAACAGGGAATTGGAAAATCTTCTCTGCTTTATCGCTTTTGCCAGACTTACGAACAGCGGGTAGACAATCCCCGCCGTTTTATAGTAATTTACCTGAATTTGCAACAAGCTCATTGTCAGGGGGAAAATGCCTTTTATCTGGCAGCCGCGCGACAATTGCTCAATCACCCATTGGTAAAAGCGAAACCAGAATTAATGAGACCCTGGAAAAATATTAAATCTTTAGATCGCCAAAGCTTTTCAGGGGCAATTGGAGAGTGGAAACGGCAGGGATTATATCCTGTGCTTTGCCTGGATGAGTTTGAAGCTTTGTTCCGGTATCCAAAACAATTTAACGATGGTTTTTTTGACAATTTGCGCTTTTTGATGAACAGCAATGTCTTGAGGCTGGTGGTAGCTTCCCACAGAAAGTTAGAATTTTACAAGCGTCGGTATAAGCTGACTTCTCCTTTTTTCAATGGCTTTGAACAAGTTCTGCCTTTGGGGGAATTGAGAGAAGAAGAAGCGAGGGAACTGGTAAGCTTGCCTGAGAGAATGGGGGCAAAGGCTGCATTAAGTACGGAAGAGCAACACCTTGCTAAAGAATGGGGTGGTGGGCATCCTTTATTATTGCAACTGGCAGCAAGTTTATTGTGGGAGGCGCAACAACAAGGGCTTGATGTGAGTTGGGCGCAAGCTAAGTTTGAACAAGTAGCCCGTCGCATACCAAAGCCGCTTTGGAAAATACCCCCATATTTACTTACGGTTCGCTCATTTTTATTCGGGTTTTAGAGATTTGACAGTACTCTATATAACGCAAGTTGCTAGTTATATCAAGCGGTAATGGCTAATGGGTAATGGGTAATAGGTAGTTGTCAAGACGGCAAAAGCCTGTTCACCCAATTAGCAATTAGCAAGCTCGCAATTAGCCATTACCGCTGTTACAAGTTATAACTAGCAACTTAAGTTATATATAGATTACTGTCAAATCTCGGCCTCTAGAGGTAGAATCACCAGGGGTTTTCTGTTCGTTACAAGAGTTTTGATATGACGGCTGGAAAGCCAAGACTTTCCAGCCGTCATATCATGTTCGTTAGCATCCGACTTATATAGTTGATTGTGTTGTAGGGGCGGGTTTTACCAATCAATCGGTGGAGGTCACGAGAAATTTCGTTAAAGTGCGCCCCCCCGTGCGATGCCGATGCAACCCGACTTGACATAACTTGAAAACCCGATCGGGTCGCGACCAATTCTGGAAACTCGGATCAAAATGAGCCAACCGCGAGCAAAAGAAGCACCACTTCCGACCGCTTCACGCAGGGTGCCGAAGCCATAGGGCGGTGTGGGATTAATTTTTGGGATCGGACGAATTATATCGTGTCCGTTAGCATCGGACTTACACAGTTAATTGTTTTGTAGGGGCGGGTTTTACCTGCCAATTAAGTGGAAGCACGAGATATCTCGTTAAAGTGCGCCCCCCGTGGGATGCCGATGCAACCGGACGTGATATTACTTTTGCTTCAACACGAGTAAGGTAATATCATCAAAAACTTTTTGCTCGCCAATATGCTGGCGCACATCTTCGATTACAACTTGCCGAATTTCCTCTGCTACTAGGTGGCGATTTTTTCTGACTACTTCGCACAGTCTATCCAAACCGTATAGCCTGCGATTGATATCTTCCGCTTCAGTAATCCCATCGGTATAAAGCACCACTACATCCCCCGGATTCAGCAACACTTGAGTTTGGGCAACAAAATCAGCAATCTCCGCCTCCAAACCAATGGGAAAACCGAGAGATACCGTATCTATCCGCTCGACGTTACCATCAGTACGCACCACAATTATCTCTTCATGTTGACCGCTGAGATTGAGGATGCCATCTTGATACTCTAATAACGCCAATGTCATATTTTTCAAAGAATTCATCCGCTGGAGATTGCCGTACAGCGTTCGATTTAGCACATCCATAAACTTCACCGGATCTGTTTCATTGCTTTCTTGAAGCGTGCGGACAGCCGTTTGCGCCATAATCATTAACACGCCACTTTCTAACCCATGTCCCGTAACATCGCCGATGGTGAGAGTGACTTTTCCATTCTGAGATAGAACGTCGTAATAGTCGCCACCAACTTCGTCGGCTGGCTCCATAAAACCAGCAATTTCTAAATCTTTAATCCCCTCAAATTCCGATGGTTTTGGCAACACCATTTGTTGCAATTGTCTCGCTACATCTAATTCGGCACTTAAGCGGATATTCTCTTCTTTCAAGCGGTAATTGAGGGTAGTAATTTCTTGATTGGCAAGCGCGAGTTGGTGGTTAGCTTCAGCTAGTTGAGCCGTGCGTTCTTGCACTTTATCTTCTAAAGTTTGATAGAGGCTAGCATTTTGAATTGAAATAGCAGCTTGAGAAGATAAGAGTTTTAAAAGTTTCAATCTGTCGGAAGTAAATGCAGCCTCAGTTAAATTATTTTCTAAGTAAAGAATGCCAAGTGACATTCCTTGATGTTGAATCGGGAGACACAGTACCGATTTAGGATGATGCTGGATAATATAAGGATCTGCTGCCCAATTAGCTGACTCAATTGCATCATTGATTGCTATAGTTTCAGCCGTGCGCCAAACATAATTGACGATCGATCCGGGAATTTCTTGGCTGTTGTCAACTGATATAGATTGCAAGTGGCACTCGTTACCAACAGATTGAGCGGTGATGAATAATTCACCTGATCGTTCTAAAATAAGAGCGCCGCCTGTTGCTCCTGCATTCTCGATCACGACTTGCATTAAAGTTGAGATTAACTTATCGAGATTAATTTCTCCCGATATAATTTGAGAGGCTTCGATGACTGTGGTTAAATCTAGAGCGGATGAAATACTTGTACCAGTGGTATTTGTAACTTGGCTCGTGGCGATTTCATGAGTACTCTGAATTATTGTATCGCCAATCTGTGAAGCAATATTTCGATTGAAAATAGGGGCGAGTAATTGAGGATAGCATTTTTCCAAATCTGCAATTTTTGCTTTTGCACCCCAGCGAGAATAGGCGTAATAAGCTGCTAGCATGTAGGTTTGAGCAATCGTTTCTTTGCCCCAAGCTAAGTAAAATTTGGCGGCAAGTTCGTTGGCTAGTGCTTCTTCATTGACGTACTCGTTTTCTTTGGCTGCTTTAATAGCCAGATCGTAATCATCCATTGCTTGTACATTTTCACCCAGAACCCGATGCCGCTCTGCCTCGACTAGATAAAATTTATGCAAGTGATTCATCGGCGCGCGTTCTGCCCAGGTCTTGATTTTTTGCTGATTTTGTGTTACTTTTTCTAAAATTCGCTCGCGATCGCTTGTGGATGGATCGGTCAAAATCGCTAGCTGTACCAGGGAGTCGTAGAAATGGAATAGGGGTACGCAAAGCAGAGCGATCGCGCTATCAATATATTCCTCCGCTTTGGCTGCATTTTGCACCGCTTGCGGCAATTCCCCAAACAGATAGCAGAGAATTAGCTTGTTTAAATACAAATAATGCAATCCGTTTCTGTCATTCCCTTCTAAATGTTGCGACAGTAATTCTTCTTCATCATAAGCTTCACCCACTAACAGGCAGCGATTTTCCGACTCACCTAATAAATTAAGCACTGCCTGCCGAAAAATCTCATTATAATTAAACGAGGCAATTTGTTTGAGTTGTTTGAGCGCATGACTGTAAGACGCCATTTCCTCTTCCAATTCGGTTAGTTCCGCCCCTGCAAAATATAAATGGTGACAGGCGTAACAGGCACTATAAGCCGCATATTCTAAATCTCCGGTTTCCAGTCCTATTTGATAACTCTCAAGCAAAGGTTTTAATGTTTTTCGGACTGGTTCTTTCCAATGGGCGACCATGCCACCAAAAATAAAGAATGTTTTCGGCTTAATTTCTTTAACGTTGAACTGCGACGCCACCGTTAAAGCCAATCTACCAAATTGATAGCCAAATTCAATATCTCCTACGACTCCACACATAATTAATCCGTAGGTTGCATAAGCAAAAGCCGACCAAGCAGCATTGCCATATTGCAGCGATAAATTAACCCGCTGGCACACCGTCAGCGGATACATTTGAGGCGCAGAAATATAGGTGGCAGAAGATAAACTCGAAAGAATTTGCATCGCTGCCAATTTTTCTGGGTCGGTCATCGGTGGCAAGTTAATCAAATCCTCAATCTGGCGAGAACCCAAATTCGCTCTCGTTTCCACCATTGCTTGCTGAATATCTGAAGGTTGTGGATTTTCGGGAAAATTTATCCCCAAAAGCTTCAGCACTTGTAACCCTGTTTTAACCGCGTCTAAACCTCTGGTTTGCGCCATGTAGGCTTGAATTTTCACTTCATAAACTTTCACTTGATCGAGCAAGGTTTTAGCTGAGTTCAAAACCAGTGCTGACCACGCCTCCATCTGCTCAAAGTTACCGCCCAGATAAGCTGACTCTGCGGCTAATTCATACAGTGCCAACGTTTGGTCATAATTCGTTTGCCAGCTATCTGCCGTTAGCAGTTTCATCCCTACAGATAAATAGCCAATTGCAGCCGCATACGCTGTAGAAGCTTTGGCTTTACGTCCCGCAACTAAATTTAACTGCACCAGTTCATTTTTTTCTGTTTGACTGTCAATTAAATCAACGGCAATATTCAACTGGTTGACAATATCAAAAATTTTATCTTCCCGTTCGGTTTCCGGGGTATTTGTCAATAGCAGTCGTCCAATTTTCAGGTGAGTTGATTGTTTTTGGTCTTCTGGAATTAGAAAATAAGCGGCTTGCTGCACTCGGTCGTGGAGAAATTTGTAAGGAACTGTTAGTTCTACATTCTCTTGACCCTTGACAGAAGACTCATCTTGGAAGAATTTGTAAACTTCGCTAATCGGAATCACTAGACCTTCTTGCAAAGCTTTCCACAAGTCTGCCGCCGTCTCGGCTTGGGATTTTTCATGGACAATTGCTAAGGTAGCAAGGTCAAAAGTGTTGCCGATGCAAGCTGCTAATTTCAATACTGCTTGAGTATTTTCCGGCAGTTTTTGCAACTGAGTTGCCATAAACTCGACAACATCATCGCTGACGGAGATTGCCTTAACTTGTGCAATATCGCACTGCCAATAGTTGCAGCTAAAATCAAACGATATTAATCCATCTTCGTAAAGCGCTTTGAGGAATTGGTTGGTAAAGAAAGGATTGCCTTTGGTTTTTGCGAGTACCAGTTCGGTTAAAGAAATTGCTCGTTCTGGCGGACAACTCAGAGTATCGGCAATCAAGCAGTTTAAGGAAGGTTTGTCTAAAGGTGCTAAGGTAATTTGATTGACTGTTGCTTCGGTTTTCTGAATTTCATCTAACGTCAGCATCAGCGGATGTGCGGGAGAAACTTCGTTATCTCGATAAGCTCCTATTAGCAACAGACAACGGGTATCCCCATCGCTTAAAAGCAATTGCATCAACTTCAAAGAAGCTGAATCTGCCCACTGTAGATCGTCTAAAAATATGACTAAAGGATGTTCTTGAGTCGCGAAGAGTCGGATGAACTTTTGAAATAGCAAATTGAAGCGATTTTGAGCCGCACTTCCTTCTAGTTCGGGGGCGGGTGGTTGCTTGCCAATCAAAAGTTCAAGTTCGGGTATAACATCAATAATGACTTGCCCGTTTTCTCCCAAAGCAGCTAATATTTTTGCTTTCCATTCCTGCACAACAGCCGCAGTTTCAGTCAGCAGTTGTCGCATTAAATTTTGCAGCGCTTGTACCCAAGCTGAAAAGGGAATATTGCGCTTAAATTGGTCGAATTTCCCTTTAATAAAATAACCCCGTTGGCGGACGATGGGTTTATGAACTTCATTGACAACGGCAGTTTTGCCAATTCCAGAAAATCCTGCTACTAGCATGATTTCTGAATTGCCAGCACTGATACGTTCAAAGGCTGTTAAAAGGGTTTCTACTTCGGTTTCTCTGCCGTAAAGTTTTTCTGGGATAACGAAGCGTTCGGAAATGTCCCTTCTTCCTAATTCAAAGGGCGCAATCGTGCCGCTAGCTGCGTACTGTTCCCAACACTTTTCTAAATCGTATTTAATCCCAAAAGCTGTTTGATAGCGGTCTTCAGCGGTTTTTGCCATCAATTTCATTACGATGTCATTTAAAATTTGGGGGATGGCGGGATTTACTGCAATGGGGGGAATGGCTTTACGGGCAATATGAGAGTGGACTAATTCCATCGGGTCTGTTGATTGAAAAGGCAGCTGACCCGTTAGCAGTTCGTAAAAAGTTACGCCCAAAGAGTAAAAGTCAGTACGATAGTCAATCCCTCTGTTCATGCGTCCCGTTTGTTCCGGGGAGATATAAGCGAGGGTTCCTTCTAACTGATTGGGGTTTTGAATTTCTTGGGTTTCTCTGGGTAAAAGCGAGGCTATGCTGAAGTCAATCAGTTTGACTTGTTTAGTTTGAGGGTTAATTAGAATATTCTGGGGTTTAATATCTTTATGAATAATGCGGCAGCGATAAAGTCCTTCTAACGTCGTGACAATTTGAAGAGCAATGTCAAAAAAATCAGCGAGGTTATCGGTAATTTTCCCAGTTTTTTCCAAACCAGCGGCGGTGAGGTAGTTAGCCAGGGAAATCCCGCCATAATCCTCCATTATTAGGGCCAAACCATTGCGATAGTTTTCCAAACTTAAGTGTTTGACAATTCCCGGCAAGTCGAGATTTTTGGCAATTGTGTATTGATTGCGGAACTGTACCAGTTCGGTGAAGGTTGGATATTCAGACTGAAGCAGTTTGATTGCAACTGGTTGATTGTCTAACTCTTTAACCCCTAGCCAAACTTGGGTTCTGTTACCATTGTAAATTTGTTCGTTGACGCGATAGCCAGGGATTGTTATAGTTGTCATTTTAGCTCAATCTTGGGAAGTTACGGTTTTGGTTCTTGTTTAATGAATATACATCCGCCGTAGGGCTGTATCAGCGTATATTCGGCAAATGAGAAAAATTCGATCGAATCCTCTGTGGCAGATCCACCCCGCACCCCGATACCAGCTTTCTCTACTTTGTATTTTAAACGCGCGACGGCTTAGATTCACGCTCTCGAATACTTATTCGTTCCTAAAGATGCCATTCAAACCCCCCGTGAGTGGGCTAAAGGTTTGGTTCCCTTAATTGTTGAGAATTTTCTGTGCGATCGCGACCCTTTAGCGAAAACTAATGTGCTTACCGAGGATGTCTATATCATCAAGTTGATACCAGATAGAATAATCGGTCTTTAGCTCTAAAAAATTACAATATTTAGTAATTTTACCAAAAAACTCTAGAGAAATACAAAATATTAACTTTTTTAACAAAAAATTATTGCTCATTAAATATCCATAAACTTCTTTGCTTGATAAAGGTGACTAATAACTTCTATGAGTAATATTTTTGGCAGGTAGGTAAATTAATGGGTGCAATCTAAAAATTGGTCAGTACAAGGATAAAACTGAACGGGTATCATAGCGGAGTTTTTGATGCATACAATTTTAGAGGTGTACTTTCTACCACCGATGGCGATCGCGCGTTTAGGTAGCAGCGATACGCCAATGGAAAGTTTCACTTGGACAGAAAATCCCAGCGTTTTTGGTGGCGATATGACAATTATAGCGCCCCAAGTCAGCTTAGAAGTGAGAGAAGATGGCTCTCTGCATCCTTACTTGCCTCAGTTGATTCGCTTTCGGGATGGTAAGTCTTTGCGCCCTGTGGCTCCTTTTTTTGAATTATGGGCAACAGTTCAGTCTGGCAAAGATGGCACGATTAAGGAAGTGCCGCTGACCTTAGAATTGCTTGTCGAGTTGGGTGCTTCTACTGAAAACATTCGGTATCGGGTAACAGCAGGTAATCGGAAAGCTTCCTTCCGCACGGGCGATCCGGCTTGTTCCTATACCGCAATGGTAGAAGTGGCTGGCAACGATTGCAAGCGTTACCCCCTGCTAGCATACAGTCGTCACACTGCTGGTCAAGCACCTTTAGTTTTGAAAGACCGTCCGATTCCCCTGGGTGATTTCCAAGTGATGCGTCCGAGTGGTGAAACGAAGTTGGATGTGGACTTGAGTCAATTGCGCGTTCGCTTCACTCCGGCTAAAGGAAAAGTATACGGCCCGCCCAGCGCGATCGCAGGTCCAGCTTCTCCATTACCCCCCGGTGAAGCCGCAGCGCCTCTTTCAGAAGCGGGTCGCGTTCATGAAATTGTACAGGTTTAGTCGTCTGGCGTTTAGTCAGCAGTTTGAAACCGGAACCTGCGGCTTTGAAAATTAAATTGATTCGACGCGATACCGACTCCCAATCATTAATCGAATTGACAGCTTGGCGACGGCGTTATGTCGATCCGAAAACGGGAGTTATCGACCTTGCCTACTCGCCTGGTGAATTGGGTCAGAGTCTCTGTTCCCCGTGGACCCATGATTTCCGGGATTGTGCTTGCCATTATTGGGCTTCTAATCACCCAGATGTTGTGTATGGTGCGATCGCTCCCGATGAACAAATCCTGCCAGATGGCGAGTCAGCTAATCCTATTAAAGCCAATACTCCCATTGACTGGTTGCGCGAAGATCGATCGCCCTCTGGTATCGCAGCGGCGATGAATACAATCGACAAAAATCGCCCCTTCCAGTTCGACCATTTCCAAATAAACCAACGCTGGGAAGAGTTAAATATTGTCTTGCAGGGTTATGAAATTGGAGAAACTTACCAACCTGTACCCCGCGAACCTGACCCCGAACCGTTTAGTTCCCCCGAAGAATTGGCAGCAGAACTCCGCGAGAAATTAGCTCCCTTAGAAATGGTTCTGGCTTTGGAATATTTATATGCTCGTTATTCGATTAAAACACCTGAAGAAATTGAAGGCGAAATCTGGCCTACTCTAAAATCAGATGTCACTTTCATGCGGCATTTTCTCATGATGGTAGCAGCAGGTGAAATGACTCACCTGCGCTGGGTCAATCAATTGCTTTGGGGACTTTACCAAGCTGGATTAATTAACTCTTACGAACCCGTTCTTACCCCAGCTACCGAAATTCCTATTGGTCGTCATGGAAAGCTGCGCCCAAGACAACTCCGCCCGTTCACTCTAGAAACGCTAGATGACTTTATTAAAGTAGAAAAACCGAGCGGATTTATTGAAGGAGCATACGCACGAGTTGTTGCTACCTTGCGCCAACCTGAATATCAACATCTAAATCATTTATACGAACTGGCGATCCGGATTGACACCGACGGCGTACAACATTTCAGCCACTTCCGCGATATTAAGCAGGCTCTTAAAGTCTACCCAGTCGAGCGACTTGATCTTTACCTCCGCGATGTCCATGTAGGAACGCAGGACGAAGCTCGTCAGGCCCTAGAATTGTATGAGGGAATTATCATTCCTGGGCTGCAAAGAGCCTACTCTAGTTTCTCTGAAAAAGACTTTCATGAAGGCGGCAAACTGACTAATCGTGCTAGGCAGGCGATGACCAAACTGAATGAAATTGGCGATGAACTGGCAATTCATGGCATTGGTATTCCCTTCTGGTAAGACTGAGATCTTGCACCATTCTCAATAATCGGGAGGCTTTGCCTCCCACCCCTAGTTCCCAGGTTCAACCTGGGAACGAGATATCGAGGCTCTGCCTCGTTGAGTTTTCTACTTAATTTGAAAATTTTATGCGCTTTAATTGCTTTAACGATAGTTCGCAAGTATTGTCAAAATTTCATTTTTTTGACACAGAATATGGCTTACACATGCTGATTGCCGATGGCTCTCAAGTTTATGCAATAGATCCAGAATTGCAACAAGAAATAGAAGCCGCAGCCAAACAGAATACCGATACCGTCGATCGCCTTCTCAGACAATACGGATTGACCGCCAAAACCTTTATTGACGGTCAAACATTGTCACAACCGCCATTAAAAGCACTGTCCCTCGCTGTTGCCCAAAAATGCAACCTGGGATGCACTTATTGTTACGCCCAAGAAGGCAGTTTCGGGGGGTTTGCTAAAAATATGTCTTGGGAGGTAGCAAAAGCGGCTGTGGAGCGATTATTTGAGGAAGCGCAAGCTGAAGAGCGAGTGAATCTCTCTTTTTTGGGGGGCGAACCTTTAGTAAATCGTCAATTAATTCATGCTGCCACTCAGTTAGCTTTCGATTTATCCCAGAAAAAAGGGGTGAAAATTGGCTTTTCAATTACAACGAATGGCACTTTACTTGAACCGGAAGATGCAGACTTTTTTGAACGGTATGGATTTGCCGTGACGGTAAGTTTGGATGGCGTGGGGGAAGTTCACGATCGCATCCGTTCGTTCAAAAGCGGCAAAGGCAGTTACGACCGAGTAATAGCTAATATTAAACCTTTACTATCCCAGCAGCGGCGGATGCAAGTTTCCGCCCGCGTTACGGTTACACCTAAAAATTTGTACCTGCGAGAAACCTTGGAGCATTTTATCAGTTTGGGATTTCACAGTATCGGTTTTTCTCCCATGCTGAGTTCGCCAACAGGACGCGAGCAAATGGAAACAGAAGCTCTCGAAGTGATGCTCGCACAAATGATTGATTGCGGGCAAGAATTCGAGCGGCAAACAATTGCAGGAAAACGCTATCCTTTTGCCAACATAACCTCAGCAATGCAGCAAATTCATCGAGGCACTCATAGACCTTACCCTTGCGGTGCAGGTGCAGGATATATGGGAGTATCTGCGGAGGGAAATCTCTCTGCTTGCCATCGCTTTGTAGATGATGAAGCTGGTTTTATGGGTAGCCTAAAAAACGGCATCGATCGAGAAAGGCAAGATCGGTGGTTGGAAGAACGACAAGTAGATCGCCAAGCACCTTGCAATAGCTGTTGGGCGCGTTATCTTTGCGGAGGTGGGTGTCATTATGAGGCGATCCATCGCGGTAGACCTGCTTGCGATTATATTCGGGGCTGGTTGCATTTTTGCTTGCAAACTTACGTCAGTCTCTTAGAAAAATGCCCGGATTATTTTACCGGCGATCGCATTCCTTTCTGAGTTACACAGACTTACGCAAAGAAAGCGGATTCATTTGTGGGGAAAATCTAAAATCTAAAATCTAAAATCTAAAATCGAATGACAGCTAATTTCCCGATCGAAACAGAAGTTTGTGTGGTGGGTGGTGGACCCGCTGGTGCTAGTATTGCTCGCAGGCTGGCACTTTTAGGTCATGATGTTTGTTTAATCGAAAAAGCCGCATTCCCTCGCCCGCATATTGGGGAGTCATTGCCGCCATCGATTATACGGGTGTTTGAATTGTTGGGCGTGCGATCGCTTATCGAAGCCGCGGGTTTTTTGAGAAGCGATCGCGCGCAAATTCTTTGGTCAAGTAATAGCAATAGTTGGGATTCGCACCCCGGAGAATCTGGATTTCACGTCGATCGCGGTCGATTTGACCAGTTATTATTAGAAGCAGCCAAAGAAGTCGGGGTGCGAGTTTTGCAACCGGCACGTGCCTTTCGTCCCCAAAGGCAAGGACGGGAGCATGTCAGGAAGGCAAATCTACGCCGACACCCCCA
>DNGJ01000365.1:0-8066 GCA_003486305.1 Cyanobacteria bacterium UBA11371 | reverse complement strand
AAGCCTGCGAAGGCAGGCTTTGTCTGTGTAGCGACACCCTTTAGGGTGTCCGCTACAAAGTTGACATGCTCCCGGCAAGGACAATATCAATGGTTGGTTCCCGTTCGTTTGAGCGATCGCCACTACACTATTAAAGCACGGTTTCTGGTTGATGCGACGGGAAAACACAGCCCATTTTCTAGGAAAAAACAGCGTTATTCGGCGGCGACATTGGCATTGTACGGTTATTGGAAAAATCCGAGTTTTCAGGGTGCAGAAAGTCGCGTGGAAGCAGGTGAAAATGAATGGTTCTGGGGCGCATCTCTACCGGATGGTACTTTCAATGCGGCGGTTTTTCTGGATAGGGAACGGTATGCTCAAATTGGATGCGATCGCCAACAATTCTATGAAGATCTACTAGCAAAAACTACTCTATTTCAAGGTTGTTTGCATGGCTCTTTAGAAACTCCCGTACAGGTTTGCGATGCTTCATCTTATTTTGTCACAGACCCGATCGAGCCAGATTTTATCCGAGTTGGTGAAGCAGCATTTTCTATCGATCCGCTGTCTTCCCAAGGCGTACAAGTGGCAATGATGTCTGCTTTTACTGGCAGCATTGCAGTACACACGATTTTAACCCAGCCAGATCGCACCGATGCTGCGATCGCTTTTTACCGCGACAGACAGAAAGAAACCGTCGAACGCAATCAAAAAACAGCCGCTCAATTTTATGCCGATCAAGATCTTTATCCTCCTACTTCTTTTTGGCAAAGTCGCGCTCATAAAACCCCAATTCAAAACCTACCTCAATGGCAATTTAATACATCTCTCTTTAACCTCAACAGTCGCGTTCAGTTGTCGCCTGCGGCAAAAGTTATGCTCGCACCTGTCATCAAAGGGAATTTAATTGAAAACGTTAAAGCCTTGCACCATCCAGGGTTAGAGCGACCTGTAGCTTATTTGGGGAATGTTGCGATCGCCAGCTTCCTCGACGAATTAATTGCCGGACAAACTGTCTTGGAATTGATGCAGCAATGGTCAAAACAGCAACCTTTGCCAATTTGTTGGCAAAGGTTGCAATGGTTTTGGTCGCGACATATTCTCGTACCTTTTGGCCCCTAATTCACACAGGAAGAATAAATGAAATTTACTCGCGATAATCTTAACGAAAATGAACAAAAATACTTATCTAAAGCCTATCGCTTTGAACGAGCAGGTTGGATATTTTTACATATAGAAGGGGCGCCATTTGAACGAGGGTTTCAGCACGGCTATTTGCTTGCCAAGGAGTTAGCCGAAGCCTTAAAAACAATTAAATTTACGAGTGAATGGGATACAGGAGATACATTTAATTACTTTGAAAATGCAGCCATACGCCTGTATAATCATTGGTTAGAAAACGAGTTAGATGGAGAATTTAAAACTGAACTTGAAGGAATAGTTTCCGGAGCTTTAAAGGCAGGTGTAGAGATTTCCTATCCGGAGATTTTAGCTTGGAATGCCAATATAGAACTGTTGGGTAATTGGTGGCCTTTAGATAGGAATACACAACCCGGAGAATTCATGCAAGGTCATCATTGCAATTCCTTCATCGCTACGGGCGATCAAATAACCGCAGACGGAGGAATTGTTCTCGCTCACAATACTTGGGATACCTACATAAACAGTAACTCTGCCAATATTGTCATGGATATTCATCCCGACAATGGGAATAGCATTTTAATGCAGAGTGCGCCCGGTTTTTTGCACAGCGGTACAGACTTCTTTTTAACAGGTATTGGAATTATTGGTTCCGAAACGAGCATTGCTGGATTTTCTGGATATGATGAAAAGAAAGCTCCGGAATTTTATCGAGTCAGAAAGGCGATGCAATACGCCCAAAGCCTTGATGAATGGATGGAGATAATGCAGGATAATAATAACGGGGGGTATGCCAATAGCTGGTTAATTGGAGATATCCGCACGGGCGAGATTGCGCGGCTGGAATTGGGATTAAAATATGTCGGCATAACCCGCAAGAAAGAAGGATATTTCTGGGGGTGTAATGTCGTTGAAGATCCCAGAATTCGCAATCAAGAATGCGACAACGTAGGATATTCTAACGTACTCAAAAGTGGAGGTCGTCGGGTGCGTTGGGAGCAACTTCTTGCTAAGTACTGCGGGAAAATTGACATTGAGTCTGCAAAGGCAATGATTTCCGATGATTATGATGTTTACCTCAAAGAACACAATTCATCTAACCGCACCATCTGTGCTAGGTTCGATCGCGATCCTGCTCCCTTTACCCCTCTAGAATTTGGGCCTTACTATCCTTATGGAGCTAATGATGGTAAAGTAACGGATAGTACTATGGCTAAACAAATGAGTTTTTTGGGTCGCTACGGACATCCGGACGGCTCAACATTCAATGCTAAACAATTTTTAGAAGAACAGCCTCAGTATGCTTGGCAAGCCGAATTTCTCAAGGATAAACTTCATCAGCCGTGGGTAAATTTTTCCGCTCATGACAAGGGAATTATCTAAAAAGTTGGTCGCTTTCACACGGCTAAATACTCACGGTTCGCCGATCTTGATCCGAGTTTCCAGAATTGGTCACGACCCGATCGGGTTTTCCAGTTACGGCTGGAAAGTCTTGGCTTTCCAGCCGTCATGTCAAAACTCCTGTAACGAACAGAAAACCCCAGGTGCAAAAAGGATTGATTAGGTAAATAGGTGGGCGATAGAATCCGGGTTTCTTTGAGAAACCCGGATTCTTAATTATTCCCTACCCTTGCAACAATGACTGCGCCCCATCAATCCAAATTTCCGTACCGCTGATGTGACTTGCAGCATCTGATGCTAAAAATAATACCAACTGCGCCACCTGTTCTGAAGTTCCCGGTTCGCCGTCGGTTAACGGTATTTCTCCTTCGGGAAACTCGACGGGTTCGCGAACTTTTTCCAGGTTGCGCCGGTTGGTATTTTCGTCAATTTGGGTTTCAATTGCTCCTGGACAGATAACGTTAACGCGCACCCGATGTTCGGCAAGTTCTAGGGCTATCATTTTAGTAAAAGCTACTTGAGCAGCTTTAGAGCAAGCATAAGCGGTAGCACCTGTATTGCTGAACATGCGCGTGCCGTTAACCGACGAGGTCACAATTACCGAACCGCCTTGTTTTTTCAAGTAAGGTACGGCATATTTAACGGTTAAAAACGTTCCTTTAAGATTGACGTTTAAAGTTTTATCCCATTCTTCGGGCGTTAATTCTTCGATGGGTGCCCAAACGCCATTAATGCCTGCATTGGCAAATACAATATCAATTCTTCCCCATTGAGCCGCAATTTTTTCGATTGCTTGTTGCATCTGCTCTGGTTGGGAAATATCGGCGACTATCGGCATGGCTTCACCGCCATTACCTTCAATTTGGGCAACAGTTTTACCAATATCGTTTTCTGTTCTGCCTAACGCGGCTACTTTAGCACCTTCTTTGGCTAACAAAATTGCCGCCGCCTTACCAATTCCAGAACCGGCTCCCGTAATTAGCGCTACTTTACCTGCAAGTTGCATAATTATTTATGGGTAATGGGTAATAGGTAATTGAAAATTTTTGACTATGTACCCAAGTTTAATCAAAGCCTAATCAAATCAATTTGTAATTCATCCTAAAGATAGAATTTTTTTAGGCAAGGGACAGTCAACCTTAAGACAGATGACCTGGGTTGGTTGGAAGGAGTAAAAAATAAAAAGGCAAAATTAAACTGATTTATATATTAATAAACTATGCCGCAACGCACTTTTAATCCATCAGATAGCCAGCAATCGCGAAAAAAAGCAGCGCCTCTAAATTTAAAAACACTTGGGGGATTGCTAAAAGAAACGTTTGATGAATGGAACGAGGATAAAGCGTCGCGATTGGCGGCGGCGTTGGCGTATTACACGATATTTTCCCTGGCACCGCTGTTGATTATTGCGATCGCGATCGCAGGCAGTATATTCGGTGAAGAAGCCGCCAGAGGCGAAATAGTCGGTCAAATACAAGGTTTAGTTGGCAAAAGTGGGGCGGAAGTCATCGAAACGGCAATAGAAAATGCTAACAAGCCCGCCACCGGCACAATTGCTTCGCTGATAAGTATCGTTGCTCTATTATTTGGTGCTGCTGGCGTATTTTCTCAGCTGCGAGATGCCCTCAACACTATTTGGGAAGTGCAGCCAAAGCCGGGACGCCCTGTCAAAGGCTTTATTCGCCAAAACGTTTTGTCCTTCACAATGGTATTGGGCATTGGCTTTTTACTCCTGGTTTCCCTAATTATTAGCGCGGTTTTGGCAGCAATTAACAGCTATTTCAGCGGTTTGTTACCCGGTTTTGACTTGCTGTGGCAAATTGCCAACTTTATCATCTCGTTCAGCGTTACTACGTTCCTGTTCGCGATGATTTTTAAATTTCTTCCCGATGCGAAAATTACTTGGGGAGATGTTTTAATTGGGGCGGCGATTACCTCGCTCCTGTTCGGTATCGGTAGGTTTTTGTTAGGTGCTTATCTGGGAAATGGCAGTTTTGGCTCGACTTACGGTGCAGCTGGATCGCTTGTAGTTATCCTGGCTTGGGTTTATTATGCAGCTCAAATTTTATTTTTCGGAGCCGAGTTTACCCAAGTTTATGCCAGAAAATATGGCTCTCAAATTATACCTGATGAACATGCCGAACCCGTTACAGAGGAAGCCCGCGCCCAACAAGGAATACCCCGCAGATCGGATATTGAGGATGGGGGACAGGATAACCGCAGCACAAGGGTAGATCGACGCAGATCCAAACGTTCTCAATGGCAAGGGTTTCTGCTACGGCTAAGCGGGAAAAGGAAAACTCGATAAGCTGATATATTACACCTTGAGGCGGAGCCTCTGTATTATCGTTACCAGGTTGAACCTGGTAACGAGATGACTAGGTGGGAGATGCGGAAAAATCGCGAGTTTTGCTGGATAATTAACTAATAACGCAAGTTGCTAGTTATAAACTGGCAAGAAAAGCTAATTGCAAGAAAAGCTAATTGCAAGAAAAGCTAATACAGCATTTTTCCTGACGCTAGCCATTAGCCATTAGCCATTAGCTCCTTTTTGAGAGATAACTAGCAACTTGAGTTAATACGATAATTAACCCGACAGCGATCGCTTGTTCAAGAGAAAAACCCTATGTCAGAACCAGTTTCCAGAACCGTTCATAATTTGCTTACATTACTCGCACAGCAGGGAGATCCCAAAGCGATTGCAGCGCTGAAGAACTGCAACGAGCATGAAATCGTTGACGATATAGACGATGAGGATGCTGTTCAGATAGTCGTTATGCAGTCAGATGGGGAGTACCTCGTCACCCAGCACGGGACTAGCTTTGTACCCAAAAAACGGGAACAAGAATAAATCAAGTAGCAAAGCGATCGCACCATTCTAAAATGCGATTCCACGCCCACCAAGGATCGGGATCTCCGATTTGTAGTTGGTTCGCTTTGCTACTGATGTAGCCTACGTGCCCGCCATAAAGAGTTAGCATCAAGTCGATGTGGGGATTGCTCGCGCAAGCTGCTTTTAAGTCGGGGACAAGCGTTGGGTCAAATAAAGGATCGTCTTCGGCGTAGATAATTAGCGTGGGTTTATTTAAATCGGGCAATATTCCCAGAGCGCTACTTGCCTGGTAATACGCTTCCACCGAAGGGAAACCCAAGCGTTCGATGACCAATTCGCGGTCAAAACCGGCAATGCTGTTCGCCCGTTCGATGGCAGCGGAGTCGATGGCATCTGGGTGAAGATTGGAAAGCTGCCATGCTAATTGTTTGAGTGCGCGCGCGATCGCCTTCTCCAAATACTTCCCCACCGGATGCTTCACTAAATAAGAAAGCGAACGGTTAGAATCCAAACTCGGACAAATTACCGCCGCACCAGCAATATCTTCAATAGCGAGTGGGAAGAACAGATGTTCCCCTGCTGCTTTCACTCCCCAAAGCGCCAGCTGTCCCCCCAAAGAAAACCCAGTAAACCAAAAGGGTGCAGGACAACGCATCGCCTTAGCCTCGGCAGCAATGCAAACAAAATCTTCTCCCTCGTACAAACCATCGGAAGTCAAGGTGGGAGATAAAACAGCTGTTTTGCCGTGCGCCCTCCAGTCGAATAAAACAACTGCATAACCCTTAGCAAACGCCTTGCGTCCCAGCAGTCTCAGAAACCACTGGTTATCCAGAGAGCCGGTAATTCCATAAGTGCCAACAATTGTACCGCGCGGGTTGTCTGGAATGGCTACAATGCCAAAAATCGGCACGCCGCCAGCACCTGTAAAGATTTTCTCCTGATAAGGCGGCTCTGGGTCTTGTAGCTTTGCTTCCCAGTTGCGACTTGCCAAGAGCGCTGTGTAAAGCGTTATTGCCAAACCGTTTCTCAGCCACCCCGGTGGAGAGTAAGGAAGATGGGACATTGTGCAGGTGACGACAAAACGCTGCTTATTATAGTTTGATTTGAGAAAAACTGAAAATTTTTGCCAAAATCTGAAGCTTTTCGGTTTCAAACGCCGCAAACTATTGCCGATCCTCCAAGAGTCACCCTTTCGATGCCATCCGAGTTCCAGCACCTATAAGCGTAGCAAAGTTCGCGTTTTTGTACAAACTGTCAGTAAAAGTCTATCAACTTTAGTAATTTTTTAGAATCGTGCTTATAATCTGTACAGGAAACTTTGCCACTTGCAACAGTTTCTTATCGAACCTTAAAAAAACTTGAGTCAAAGCTCTTTAATGATGCCTCGCATACTTGTTATCGACGACGATCGCGCAATATCAGAATTAGTAGCCGTCAACCTGGAAATGGCTGGATACGATGTCAGCCAAGCAGAAGATGGCATTAAAGGTCAGGCGCTGGCGCTCCAAATCCAGCCAGATCTGATAATTTTAGACTTGATGCTGCCTAAGGTAGATGGATTTACGGTTTGCCAGCGCCTGCGTCGGGATGAGCGTACCAAAGACATCCCCGTGGTAATGCTGACGGCTTTAGGTCAAACCCAAGATAAGGTAGAAGGATTTAATGCGGGTGCGGATGACTACCTTACCAAACCATTTGAAGTCGAAGAAATGCTGGCAAGGGTAAGGGCGCTACTGCGACGCACAGATCGCATTCCTCAAGCTGCCAAGCATAGCGAGATCCTTAACTATGGCCCGTTGACCCTGGTTCCAGAACGGTTTGAAGCGCTGTGGTTCGCTCAAACGATTAAACTTACTCACCTAGAGTTTGAATTGTTACATTGCTTGCTTCAGCGTCACGGTCAAACTGTTTCTCCCAGCGAAATTCTCAAGGAAGTTTGGGGCTATGACCCAGATGATGATATAGAAACGATTCGCGTGCATATCCGACACTTGAGAACCAAGCTGGAACCCGATCCGCGTCACCCTCGCTACATTAAGACCGTCTACGGCGCTGGTTACTGTTTGGAGTTACCCAGCCGGGAACAAGTCGCGGCGGCGGATGTGGGATCGACGGTTGAATAGCTCAGTATTTCCCCGTAGATTCGGCTTATGTTTAGGTGATGATTATTTTATGATTGATTAAGTATAGGGAGAAAATGCCAGTATTAGATTTAAGATCGGATGCTGGCATCCGATATCATGTCCGGTTGCATTAATATCGTCAACAATGGGACAAGGAGGACAAGGCAGATTGGGTAAAAAACTCTTCCACTTGCACAACCGATGCCACCAGACATGATACAGCGGATTGCAAGTGAGTGAAGTACAGCCAGTAGGCTTCGTTTGTGTAGCGGGTGCATTAATGCACCCGCTACACAAACCTTCGGTGTACCTTATACGGCTGCAATCCGCTATATAAATCAAGGTTGCATCGATTGTAGCCATGTACTGGCGACTGAAAAGAGGCTCAAAGTCGCTTTGGTCAATAGTTTTGAGCTTTTGGTCAAAAGCAACTTCCGTTTACAGCGGATTGCAAGCTCGTCTAGGGAAAGCGTTATCGCGCAAGTTTGTATAGCGGCACCCTTAAGGGTGCCGCTATACAAACAAAGGGGTACCTCATGCGTCTGCAATCCGCTATATAAACTGTTTCAGGAAGCTGTCAGCGGCATTGA
>DNGJ01000374.1:10413-10684 GCA_003486305.1 Cyanobacteria bacterium UBA11371 | reverse complement strand
AAAGGAGCCAATCACCTGCTACTGGCAAGCGGATTTCCAGCTCAACTTATGTCAAAACTTTAGCATGTTTTGTATTAGGAATGCCTAGCTGTTCCCGCAACGCCCAATCGCGTTTTTCGTCTAATTTCTCGCCGATTTGCTGGTACAACATCGCCTCATCTCTCCTAATTCTAATTATTCCACTGTTCCCTTGACCCAGAGCAAAAATATACATCTTGCTCTCGTTACTTTGAGCAAATTCCCCGGCTGCTCGTGTCGCCTACCCCACAAG
>DNGJ01000374.1:9989-10177 GCA_003486305.1 Cyanobacteria bacterium UBA11371 | reverse complement strand
GGCATTCTGCCCGTTTATCAGTGTCTATTTTTTTAATCTACTGTAAATCGGTATGCTTACCGTATTTACTGTTAATAATTTAGGATTATGGCACATCGGAATGGATAAAGCAAGACTTTTAATAAAAAAATACATTTTTCCGCTCTAATTACCGTACATAACCGAAATAGCGGTTTTGATCTTGCAGG
>DNGJ01000374.1:0-9597 GCA_003486305.1 Cyanobacteria bacterium UBA11371 | reverse complement strand
GGCACGCTACGCGAACGCAGCAATAAATCGCTGGATTGAGCAAACGCTTTCCTATGGTAAAGATGCAGAAACAGCAATATTAGAAGCAATAGGGGCAGATCCGACTTGTGCTATAGCGCACGCTTATGCGGCGGCTTATTATCTTTCTTTAGAAAATGCGATTGGTTGGAAAGAAGCGACTGTCCACGTAAAATTGACAATGATATCCGAAAAATAAATCGGACGATTTTGATAGCGGGGAGAACGCATTACAGGTGCAACGACTGCTTGCAAATGATTCGGCACCATTTGACAATACCGGATGAACGGCAAACCACAAATAAATGCTAAATCGAATTCATCTTGTAACCACATCAATTCTAGCAAAGGATCGCCCTCACCTGAGATAATTTGCGTCTCGGTTTTAAGGAATCGACCCAAGTAAGCTGCAACAGCTTCGTAGAACCAAAACCAATTGGGAGCGAGATAGGAAACAAGTTTTAATTTCATCGGTTTATTTGGCTAGATTGACTCACGAACAGAACATTTTCTCAAAGGCTGTGGAAATTCGCGTCTGAAATCGTTGCCGATGCTTGAGTTTTAAGACGGGTTGAACAATATCGAGCATTTCTCTAGAATTGTTTTTAGTAGCGATCGCATTAACAGAACTGAGCATCCCCAGTTGGATTTCTTTTTTTACCATCAATTCTGGAATCGCGGCTGCACCGACACCGCTTTCAACTACGGCTCTCACCATTTCGCTGCTGTTTAGTACTAAAACAACATTTAATTGAGTTGGGTCAATTCCCCAACTTTGCAAAGCTTTCTCAAATATTTGTTGGGGACCAGAACCAGGTTCTCGCATCACCCAGGTTGTGGTTAGAAGCTCGTCTAGGGAAATTTCTGTTTTTCCAAACCAAGGATGAGATTTGCCAACGACGATTTGCAGACGCTCGCTTCCAACTACTTCTTGAGCTAGAGAAGTTTGCAGCGATCGCTTCACATCTCCCGTCACAAAACCCAAATCGAACATTCCCGCTGCTGTCCCTGCACAAATTTCTTCGGCATTCCCCAGAGTACAGTTAACAACAATACCGGGATAATTGTGCTTAAAGGAACTAATCTTTTCCGGGAGCCAATAATTACCCACTGTCAGACTCGATCCTAACTTTAACTCGCCTCGTTGCAGGTTATTTAATTCTCGCAAACCCCGCTCGGTTAACGCGACTTGATCCAAAATTTTTTGCGCTTCTACTTCTAGTAACTTACCCGCCTCGGTAATCTCGATATGGCGTCCTAAGCGATCGAATAGTTTCACCCCGTATTCTTCCTCCAAATTTTGAATCGCTGCACTCACGGCTGGCTGAGTCAGGTAGAGTGCATCCGCTGCTCTCGTAAAGTGCATGTGTTCTACAACCGCTAGAAAAATACGCAATTGTTCAAACGTCATTGTCGCTGTTTGAAACTACCTTCTTTAATATACGGTAAATTGATCGATATAGTGTAATTTAGATGACAAATGGTAATGGGTAATTGGTAATTGCTGCGCTCTTTGGTTATTTCCCTATCCTCTAGTCCTGGCTAGCTAAGTCATCGATAAATTAAATCTATTGATTTGAAAAAAAAGAATGTTTGCTTCTATTGATAGGGATCAATAAAGTGAACTTAACGATTGTTGTAGAGGTTTTGCATACCAGTTCAATTCGCATCGAATGTTGACATAGCAGGGGACATACTCATGACCAAAGAAAAAAGACACAAACAGAGCGCTCACGGTTTAAAACAAAACTGCCTTTCCTTTGGGGAAGTTTTAGCACAATCATTTGCCGTGATTGCACCGACTACCATTCCGGCATCCAACATCGGTTTAATCGTAGCCCTTGCAGGAAACGGCACTTGGTTTAGCTTTTTACTCGGCTTAATTGGGCTAGTTTTTGTCAGTATAAATATTAACCAATTCGCCAGTCGCTCGGCGTCTCCGGGTTCGCTTTATTCTTATATTGTTAAGGGATTAGGGCCGACGGCTGGTGTAATTTGTGGCTGGAGTTTGGTGCTGGCATATTTATTAACCGGGATGTCGGTATTGTGCGGTTTTGCCAATTTTAGCGGTGTCTTAATCGGTCATTTGGGAATTCACCCGTCGAGCATTACCTTGCTAGCAATAGGTGCGGGAATTGCCTGGTATGCAGGTTATAAAGATATCCAACTTTCAGCCATAGCGATGCTGTGGATGGAAGGAATATCCCTCGCTATGATTGCAATTTTGTGCCTCATTGTTTGGGCGCACAAAGGTTTTGCCCTTGATATGTCCCAATTAACCCTCACAGGTGTCACGCCCGGTAACATAGCAATGGGACTTGTTCTGGTAATGTTTGGTTTCTCTGGTTTTGAAAGTGCTACATCCTTGGGTGATGAAGCTAAGAAACCTTTGAAAACAATTCCCCAAGCAGTCATCGGAAGTGCGATTTTAGCTGGCTTATTCTTCATTTCCACAACTTATATCGAAGTGCTGGGTTTTAGCGGTACTGGCACAGATATTACCCACACTGAAGAACCTCTAGCTTTTCTATCGCAACAAGTAGGAATGGGTTGGTTGGGAGAACTGGTTGGCTTGGGTGCTTTAGCTAGCTTCTTTGCTTGCGTTCTTGGCAGTATTAATCCAGCCGCTAGAATATTCTTTTTGATGGCACGTCACGGTTTATTCCACGCTTCCTTGGGTAAAGCACACTCATCGAATAAAACACCCCACGTCGCGGTGACGATGTGTACGTTCATTACATTTCTAGTGCCTGCTGTCATGTCCCTATTTAACATCAAACTGTTCGAGAGTATGGGTTATTTAGGGGCAATTTGTAGCTACGGATTTTTAACTGTCTACGTTCTGATTTCGATTGCTGCTCCGGTTTACCTGTACAAAATAAAAAAACTGCGTCATTGGAATATTTTGACCTCAGTTGTAGCAGTTGGGTTCATGGCAATCCCTGTTCTGGGTAGTGTGGGAATTCCCGGTAACACGATGTTTCCAGTTCCCGAAGCTCCTTATAATGTCTTCCCTTACCTGTTCTTGATGTACTTGATTGTCACCTGCGGATGGTTTGTGATGCAAAGACTGCGTTCTCCTTCTGTGGTTCGTTCGATGCAGCGAGGAATTGACGAAATTCACGATAGATTTCTTCCTGCTGCTTCAGGTGGAATTTCTTCATCGATGGAAGATGAATTCTAATCTTAGGACTTATATTATGTCCGGTTGCATCGGCAAGAATCGGAGCCGGGGCGGGTTTATGCAGCCTCTCTATTACCGTCAGAAATTGTTGGTAAAACCCGCCCCTACACAACTTGAAAATATACAAGGGCAGTTATACCACATGTATTTGGGATGGTGCGTTACGCTACCGCTAACGCACCCTACAGAAAGGGCTTTGCTCTTTTTCTTCTCTCTGCGTACTCTGCGTACTCTGCGGTTCATTAAAAAAGAGTAAAATCCAACCATGAGCGAATTATTGACTCAAATTTCCACCGGAATCGCGGCTTTCACTGCTACCAATCTTGACGATATTGTAGTCTTGCTGCTGTTGTTCTCTTCTGTAAATCTCATGTTGCGGCGTCGGCACATTGTTGTGGGTCAGTACTTGGGTTTCACTACCTTAGTTATTGCCAGTTTACCCAGTTACTTTGGCAGCATGTTTCTACCGCAATCCTGGATTGGTTTGCTGGGGATTGTGCCAATTTTAATTGGCATGAGTCGTTTAGTAGATCGGGATGCAGATGATGTGGAAGTTGAGATGGAAAAAGAAGCGGAAACGCAATCCCTGTTCAGCAGCTTTTTGTCTCCCCAAACTTATAGTGTGGCAGCGTTAACAGTAGTGAATGGAGGTGATAATATCGGCATATATGTGCCGTTGTTTGCTAGCAGTACTTGGGAGAGTCTGTTGGTAATTTTAAGTGTGTTTTTCTCGCTCGTAGGAGTTTGGTGCTATGCTGCTTATCGATTGACTAAAATTACGGCGATCGCATACACTATCACCCGCTACGGTAATCAGTTCGTTCCCTTTGTTATGATAAGTTTGGGTGTTTTAATTTTCGCAGAAAGTCACGCTTTAGAAAATGGTGCAATCGTAGCGATCGCTCTCACCATCGGCTGTGTTTATCTGCTAAATTTGAGCCAGAAAATGTGGCGAGCGATCGCAGTCGCAACCTCACGTTCAAAACCGTAGACAGCTACCCCCTTAAAACTTGTAATTCTCACAAGGAGAAAGTCATGAAATTCGTGAAAATTGTTCTAGTCGCTTTGGTGCTTGTGCTGAATTTAGTCATTGTTCAACCTTCGTGGGCTGGTAAGAAATTTACCCAAAATCCAGACTACATCGAAGTAACGCAAGCTTTAGATAGTGCTTTGCAAGCACAGCAAACCGAAGGTATTACCCCCGAAAATGTCCAAAAAATTGCTAACTTGCAGTTTCAAAAATACGTCATAGAAACGGGAAAAAACTACGGAGAGTGCCGTAATGAAACCGGAAAAACACTGGTTATTTACGGTAAAAAACCCAAAAAATCTCCATCCACCTACGATAATGCCCTTTATTTTCTCCCAGATGGTGAAACAACCGATGATGGATGGGATTGCGATGGGATCTATCTACCCAGCGATGCAAAAGTAGCCGGATTGAAAACGCCTGAAGGCTCTTCAAGCAGTGCTTTAGCTTATAAAATTGTGAATGGAACTCGGTTAGTTGCTAAGGCGAATCCAGAAACCTCCGAGCTTCAATTCAACGTTCCGCCTGCTAAACTTTTCAAATCGGGTGAAGCGAATTGGTTGATTCCCGATACCGTACAGTCACTTGTTGACGCAGGAATTGCTCAAGCACCGATTGATGATTAGTAGATCTTTTGCCTCATAGATAAATCGACGAGGCAGAGCCTCTAACATTCGTTCCCAGGCTGGAGCCTGGGAACGAGATCTGGGAATTCTCGTTCCCAGGCTGGAGCCTGGGAACGAGATCTGGGAGGCTCTGCCTCCCTATCGGGAGAAATTTTATCGCGTGCAGTTATTTTTTAAACCTATGAAAAATGAGTCAGACAAACCAAAGAAACCGAGTTCAGATCGCGTCCGAGAACACCTGGCGAACGAACGGACTTATTTAGCCTGGATGCGAAGCGCGATCGCAATGATGGGGTTTGGCGTTCTGATTGTGCGCCTTCGTATCCTCCGTCCTCCCCTTGCACCTCAACCCCCTGGCAATGGTTGGAAATTAGGTTTAGCTTTTGCTTTGTTGGGTTTGCTCACCGTGGTACTTTCAACTCAGCACTATTTTGCCGTCCGTCGCGATATCGATCGCGATACCTACGAACCCTCAGATCGCTGGATTATTGTGTTTAGCCTTGCTGTAATTATCTTGGGAGTTGGTGTTGGCTATTATGTTTTCACCGTTCCTCTCGAATCTTTGAGTACTATTTTGATTGAATAGGTAATTGGTAATGGCTAATTGCTAATGGCTAATTGCTAATGGCTAATTGCTAATTGCTAGCTTGGTGATGGCTAATATCATGTCCTATGCAATCGGTTGCATAAAGGAGGGGCGGGTTTATTAATCCATTGCCTGTAAAACCCGCCCTTACTACCAATTACCAATTACCCATTACCAATTACCCATTACCTACACTTTATCCAGCCATTCATCCTCTGCTTCTTTAAACAATGAGGTGCTGAGATAGCGTTCGCCAAAACTAGGCTGTATCATCACGATCAAGCGACCTGCATTTTCTGGTCGTTTGGCGACACCAATCGCAGCATAAAGTGCAGCACCCGCAGAAATACCAGATAGCAATCCTTCTTCTTTGGCTAAACGACGACCATAAGCGATCGCATTCTCATCACTCACCGCAATCACTTCATCAATCAATTCCGGACGGTAAACTGCTGGGACAAATCCCGCACCAATACCTTGAATTTTATGAGAACCTGAAGTGCCACCCGATAGCACCGGACTGCTGGCGGGTTCTACTGCGATCGCAAGAAATTCCGGTTTGCGTTGTTTGATAACTTCCGCTACTCCTGTAATTGTCCCCCCCGTTCCCACTCCAGCAATTAAAATATCTACCTCACCGTTGGTATCTTGCCAAATTTCTTCTGCTGTAGTTTCCCGATGAATTTTTGGGTTGGCAGGGTTGCGAAACTGCTGCAACATATACGCATTGGGTGTACTGGCGACAATTTCTTCCGCACGCGCGATCGCTTTTTTCATCCCTTCCGACCCTGGCGTTAGTTCCAATTGGGCACCATATGCTTTGAGCATGGCGCGTCGTTCTTTGCTCATCGTATCCGGCATCGTCAAGATCAGGCGGTATCCTTTCGCCGCAGCTACCATTGCCAAAGCAATCCCCGTGTTACCAGAAGTTGGTTCCACCAAAACCGTTTTTCCCGGTTCGATTAAACCCTCTGCTTCTGCTGCTTCCACCATGCTCACCCCAATCCTGTCTTTCACCGAAGACGCTGGGTTCATGCCTTCCAGCTTTACCACAATTTGAGCCAATGCTCCCTCTGATTGGGGAATTTTGTTTAACCTCACTAGAGGCGTGCGTCCCACTAACTCTGTGATACTGTCAGCTATCGCCATAGGTTCCTTAACCGGATATTCTCTCTTGATTTTTAAAGTACTGTATCTTGATCGAGTTTATGTAATTTTTTAAGAATATTCACAGATCGCCCCTAGTTAGTCGTTTGAATATCAGAAAGAGACATATTTGTCAAGATAAAAAAGGGAAAAAGGCGATCGCTCTAATTTTCGGGTGTGATGTCGCAGGCGATCGCCGCAACGCTATCTTTACCCACCGTAAAACGATCTTCTAGATAGCAAACAAAAGACACCAAAATCGGAAGAGATAGATTGATCGCCAACAGTCGAAACAGTAGCGGCAGCAAAAATGGCAGCCGCTACACAAACAAAGCGATAACGCTTTCCCTCACAAGGGCTGCAAGCCGCTGTACATCCAATGACACTGGTAATAGGTAATAGGTAATGGGTAATAGGTAATGGGTAATGGAGAGTGAAGAAGTGTTGAGTGTTGAGTTTTGAGTTAAAGAATTATTATATTCATTCCTCACGCATTCACGCATTCAAAACTCAAAACTCTTAATGCCAATTACCAATTACCAATTACCAAAAGCCGTTCGTTCTCAAATTGGGTGACGCACGGGAATCTGGATAAAAAATTCCGTTCCTTGTCCCAGTGCTGACTCGCACCACAACAAACCCTGATGTTTATCCACCACAATCTGATAGCTGATAGATAGTCCCAATCCCGTGCCTTTACCCACGGGTTTTGTAGTAAAAAAAGCGTCAAATCACTTATTTTTTACCTGTTCTGTCATCCCACTAGCGTTGTCAGCAATTATCACAGTTATATGATGAGTATTTGAATATTCTGTGCGGATTGTAATCTGATACTTTTTTGCCTCTTTATCCTGATATTTACGCCGTTCCCAGTCGCTTTCAATCGCATCAATTCCGTTGACGATGATATTCATAAATACCTGGTTGATCAGTCCGGGATTGCACTCAACCAAGGGCAATTGTTCGTATTGTTTAATAACTTCAATTTCAGCGCGATCGCTTTTAGCTTTTAATCGATGTTGTAATATCGTTAGGGTGCTATCAATCCCTTCATGAATGTTAGCAAGTTTTACGTTGTTTTCATCAATGCGAGAAAATTGACGCAAAGACCGGACAATCTCAATGATACGTTCGCTTCCCAATTGCATTGAAGACAACAATTTGGTCATGTCTTCGCGGAGAAATTCAAAATCAATCGATTCGCTATATTTAAAAATTTCTGGAGCGGGATTGGGATAGTATTTTTGGTAGAGATCTACTAACTCCAACAAATCCCCAGCGTATTGATTGGCGTATTGCAGGTTCCCGTGAATAAAATTAACCGGGTTGTTGATTTCGTGAGCGATACCAGCTACTAATAAACCTAAGCTGGACATTTTTTCAGTCTGAACTAGAGCAAGTGGTTTTATCTATGCATGACAAAATCGGTTGTTGGTTTGCGATCGCCAAACACCCAATTGCTTGTGCTTAACCTTTTTTTAACCTAAAATTAATCTACGCTTAATCTATCAAGTTTGCGTAGATGGGACGGCTTCGCGTTTACCATTGCGAGGGAGCATCCCGATTGAAATCCTGTTCTATCCCAGGAGAACGAGCCATGAGCGTCATGTTTCTCACGTCCAATGACTGGCTGCACATCGCATTCAGGCTGACCGAGAAAATGGGTACAAGCCCCCCCCTTCCAGGGGGACTTTTGCATGGGAATTCTTGCTAAAGGATTCTGAATAAACATGATGCTATTTATTCAGAATGGCTATATAATGGCTGTATGTTGAATCTAACCTACGAGTACAAACTCATTCCTACCGACGCGCAGCGCGAGATCTTCGACCAGTGGCTTAATATTTGCCGCAAGGTCTATAATTTCGCATTGCGGGAACGGAAGGATTGGGTTAATTCTCGATCTGGTGATATCAACTCATGCAGCATCAAGCAAGAGTACATCATCTCTGCCGATACACCACGCCCAACATTTGCCCGTCAGTGCAAAACACTGGCAGAAGCAAAAAAGTCAATTCCTGAGTTAAAACTGCCTCACACTCATGTCTTGCAACAGGTGTTGCGCCAATTAGAGGCGGCGTTTGTTGCGATGTGGGAACGTGGACACGGGTTCCCTAGATTCAAAAAACGGATGCGCTCCGTAGTGTTTCCGCAATTAAATCTAGAGTCTGTTAAACGGTTTGATGGTGCTGATTGGGTCAACTTGCCTAAGATTGGCTTAGTCAAAATGCATCTATCTCGCCCAATTCCAGACGGGTTTAAGGTCAAACAAATTCGCGTTGTTAAACGGGCATCTGGCTACGTAGCCATGCTCACTTTACAGTGTGATGTTGAAGTCCCTCAAGCATCACCATCAGGGCATGGATTGGGAATTGATTTAGGGCTAGAACACTTTTTGGCAACGTCCGATGGTGAGTTGATTGATAGACCTCGATTCTTTGTGGATGGACAAAGCAAGCTGAAATCGCTGCAACGTCAACTGAAAGGCAAGAAAAAAGGGTCTAGAAAATTTCGTCAACTTCAACATCAAATTGCCAAGCATCACGAGTACATCTCGAATAGTCGGAAAGACTTTCATTTCAAGACCGCTCATCATTTATGCGATCGAGGAAAAACCATCTTTGCTGAGGATCTGAATCTTAAAGCAATGTCAGCCGGAATGCTTTGTAAGCACGCATTGGATGCTGGCTTTGGGCAGTTTCTCAACATCTTGAATCATGTCTGTTTTAAGCGTGGTTCGTACTTCGCCAAAGTAGATGCGCTCTTGACGAGCCAAACCTGCCCAAGGTGTCAAACGCATACAGGCAAAAAAGAATTGTCTGAACGGGTGCATAAATGTAAGATGTGTGGGTATGAGACAAATCGAGATATTGCAGCCGCACAGGTGGTTTTGCAGCGTGGATATACAGCGGTGGGGCACATCGCAGTGAATTTTGGGGAGGGCAAGCTACATGGGTGGTCCCAATGAACCAAGAATCCCCTCGCCTTTAGGCAGGGGAGTTGTCAA
>DNGJ01000480.1 GCA_003486305.1 Cyanobacteria bacterium UBA11371 | reverse complement strand
CGAGGTATTCAACAAGGAAGAGAAGAAGGACAGCGCTCGATTTTAGAAAACTTTCTGCGGGTGAGGTTTGGTGAATTAGACGCATTTTTGGCTGTTTTTTTAGCCCCAGTATCGGCTTTACCTGCTAATGAATTTACCTTGTTATTGCTGCAATTATCCGCACTAACTGGCGATTCTCAAGGTATTGAGCAAGCTAGACGGTTGCTAGCAGAAAGTGTGTTGAGAATGCGGTTTGGGCTACTGGGCGATACGGCTGACGCCACGCTGCGCGATCGCGTTAGCGTGCCGGATGTATTACGCATCCCCGCTCTGGCAACAAACTTACTCGCATTATCGCCGGAAGAGTTAGCATTATTGTTGCAACAGTTGCCTCAATTATCCGATGAAGAACTGTTAGCTAGACTGTCCAATTAGACTGGTTAAAAAGGCTTGTAGATATGGCGATCGCCCAACCTCTGATAAAGTCTTGCTTGGGTTGCTTGTACAAGGGCTAAATGCTGCTGATTATACGCAATTGCTTTATCATAGTCACCCAAAGAAGAGTAAGTACTGATCAACTCGATTAGAGCCTTTTCCTCACCTTGGTAGTCGCAAATTTGCCTTGTTAGGATTAAATTTTGTTCATAAAATTCAATGGCTTTTGTATGGTTTTTTAAGGAATAATAGACAAGACCTAAACCTTTCAGGTGAATACTTTCACCTAAACGGTCTTGACTGGTACGTGCAATATTTAACCCCTGCTGAAAGTATTCAACTGCTTTGGCATAGTCTTCCAAGCAAAAGTGGATAAGACCAAGCTTGCCTAAAGCGTTCACTTTACCCCAAGGTTCTTCAATTTCCTGTGCAATTACAAAACCCTGTTTTAGATAATCGATTGCATTGGAAAAATCCCCAATAATATAATAGTCAAATCCCATATTTATCAGAGAAAATTCTTCATCTCTACGGTTTTGCAATTCTCGTGCAACTATTAAAGACTGACGAGAAAACTTATTTCCTATTCCCTTATTTTCTAAGACTGTAAAATAAATTTTTCCCAATTCTCTTAAACATTTGCCTTGTTCTTGAACATCTTGGATTTTTTGTGCAATTATCAAGCTCTGCTGATAGCATTCAATTGCTCTAGAATGGTTTCCCATAAAGTGGTAGACACATCCCAATACCCTTAAACAAATTCCTTCCTGTTGAGCATCTTTGATTTTGTGTGCGATTGCCAAACTCTGTTGCAGATACTCAGTTGCCCTAGCATAGTTTCTCATGTTACCGTAAGTAGTTCCCAAACTTCTCAGAGCTACACATTCTTCTAAAGGATATTGAATTTTCTGTGCAATTACTAAACTCTGTTGCTGATACTGAATCGCTTGAGTATGCTTTCCGAGTGATGCGTAAGCATTTCCTAGAGCATTCAAAAAAATAGCGTCCAAGTTGGGACTTAACTTACTCAATATTTTGCTGTATAGGTCAATTTGTTCGCGCGAGTAGCCCCAAGTGCCTAGTTGATTGTGTAACTCGTCCTTAGTAGGAGTGTTGAGGCAAGTAAACAGTATTTTGCTAGCTTTTTCCCATTCTTCCAATTTGCAGAGATGGTAAAACGCCTCCAAACACCCTTTCACTTTCTCCAAATTAGTAGCATCTGGCTTGGGCTTGTACTTCTTGAGCCAGTTGACTACTGCTATGTACTGATCGAGCTTATTACTTGGGAAATCAGCAGCGAGATTACTGGGATTAATACCCAGCTTGGTAAGAAGTAATTCACCTGGAGGTGTCAGATTAGTTGTCATGGTGACTGTATCCTAGTTGTTCAGTTTCCTGGAAATAGCTTTAATCGGTGAGCGATCGCAACGGTGCGAATTAAATTATGCTGCCCTACTAATCGCTCGTCTTCATCGTCAATTCCTCCATCTTCAACTAAATACCTTTCTCGCAGAGTTTGTATTGCATCCTTTTGCTGCTCCTCACTATAACCCCGATATTCTAAATGACTCAGCCACCAACTCTCTTGTACTTCGCAGCGATACACTGAGGCAGTGCAAAGCAAGACATAAGCATCATACACATCATGTTTTAAGCGTTCAAATGTCTTTTCAATCCGTTCTTTGACTTGCCTTCGCAAGACTTTCGTGTATGATTCTAACTGCCACCTATCCTCATCTCCTTTAACTATTCCTTGTTTACGAGCTTCGTCAATCGCATCTTTTACCTCTTCAATGTAACGACTATTATCTTTCCAATAAGCCCTGACTTTCCCACCATAGGAACCCTTAATTTCTCCAACAATTGTCCGCAAAGCAAGAGGATGCCCATCGTAAACTTCCCCAATTAGTCTCAGTGGGCTATGTGGTGATTGTAGATCGCCATCTAGTTCAGCTTTTTGGAATAACGCTATTTGCTCAGAAGTTTCTAATCCTCTCAATAGTTGGCAATGCCAGAGATTTTTGTAGCGCTCGCATTCCGCAGTCTCAAATTTAGTTGGTAAATCTTGAGATGTGAGGATGAACCGACTTTTACAAGATGGTTCAGACAACAAACTTACAAAGAACTTCCCCCACTCCTCATCCGCAAAATCACCCCATCCATCATTTTGGTTTCCCGTAAGTAAGTACTCAATAGAATCCATTAAGATTAGATGCTGATGATTACACAAGCGTTTGACTAACTGTTGTCGTAGATCCTGTGGCTTACGCTTATCTGGTGGGACTTCTTCTTTCCACTTCTCCAGCCATTCAAGCGCAACACTGGCAAAATCTGGAACTTGCTCCCTGCTGTCAAAATTCTCCTTATCTTCCCTCCAGTTTCCCCGCAACTCCCTAACTAACCTCTCAGCAAAAGTAGTTTTGCCAATCCCTGTGATGCCAACTAGGATCAAGACGCGGCAAGAGTTGCAGATCTTATTGCTCAAGGCTTCAATCAGTTTGTCCCTTTCTTCCCCTACCCAGTTATCGTCAAGGACTGAAAACTCTATGTATGAAGAAGCTGTTGGCTGAATTGGGCTGTCATCAACTATGTCCTCCCAGTTTTCGATTCCTACAAATTTACAAATCTCAATAAAGACATCTCGATCAATCGGTATACCAGCCCAAAAGCGCTTCAAGTTATAATTTTTAGCCCAGATAGCAGCTTGTTTATTCAAACCCTCCTTTCTCCTAGCCCTATCAATAATTTCTAGTCCTCGTTGGGATGCTCTAAGAGTCGCTGCCATGCTTATCCTTAAATTTCTACCTACCTCTAATTAACTTTTAGCATTAACCAACTTCCGACTTGGCTCAATTTTGGCTCAGTTTTGCAAGCAGAGCCAATACTGCTACTCAACCAGAGCCGTCAAACCTATGCGGCTCAAGCACTATAGAGAAGTACAGCCACTCCAAATCAGGATTAAGACAATGCCATCTCAAAATTTTATCCAGTTGGAACTACCTTTTATGCAAGGAACAGCTAACCCCCTCCAGCAAACCGAGCAGGCTATTCAAAACCTGCTAGACCTAGCCTGGAAATCTGTACTAGCAAATATTTCTGTACGCACCACTAAAGAGCTAATGCGCCAACATGGGAAACTGGTAGCCCTCAATGATGGTCAAGCATGGATTAAGGTATCATCGCTACCAGTTCTCCGATTGGCAAAAGAAAAAATACCCGCAGTTGAATCCGCTTTCAGGAAAGCTTTTGGCGTCACCGTCAAAGTTTATCTAGAGGTATAAAGCAAAACTGGTGATATCCCAGGCTAATCGCATCTCAAACTCTCTGGGGTGCGATTTTTTTGATGGCGAATGACAGCGCGATATGCCTCCCTTCGGCTAAGCGATCGCTCTGCACATCACTGTAACTGGGAAAGCACACATCAGGAGTGCAGACTTGCGATCGCCTTTCATCCGAAGATATTATGCTATTGAGGCATGGGCAGAAATTGAATCAACTCGCCAGAGCGATCGCTCTCGCTCAATCATCAGCTAAAAACCTCAAACAATAATGAAAACCGAAACCCATTCAATCCCCATAAATATCCACATTACTAATAGCAAAGACAGATTCATCAGCACTAGAAGACGGAAGTGCTTGCAAATCAGCAATATTGCCGCATTGATTCAACCCGGTCAGCTTCGCGAATAGCCAGAGGCTTAATTTGCTTCCGTTCTTCAAGCAGAGTTTCAGGAGATATTTCCAACGGGGGAAGTACCGACGGAATAGGCGCATTCTCATCGGGAAACATCTGATAAAAAGTAGTAGCCGCTGCTCGTTCTACAATCGTTTGAATCTCAGAGCCAACACAGCGTTGGGTTCTTTTAATCACCTCTTTTCTTGACTCGTGAGTATAAGGATCGCCACCATTTTTGAATCGCTCATCAAATCGAGCTAAGTGGAGATTAAAAATAGTATTGCGTTCGCCACCATTGGGCAAATCTACTTTGTAGATGTAGTCAAAGCGTCCGGCGCGGGTGAGTTCCGGTGGCAACCATTCCATGCGGTTAACGCTAGCAATAACAATCGCATCGCTGGTACGTTCTTGCATCCAAGTCAGCAAAGTTCCAGCCAGCCTTTGACCCAAACCGCCGTCGTCAAACCCCGCAAAACTCTTATCAAAATCATCAAAATAAATTACAACTCGATTGAGTCTATCAGTGAGTTTCAAAAGTTTTTTCAGCCTCGGTTCGGCTTCATTACCATAACCTCTAAAATTACCCCAATCTACCAGAATCAGAGGAACTCCAACAATTTGAGCGCAAACTTTAGCCGCGTGAGATTTCCCAGTACCAGGAGGGCCAACTAGCAATACTCCTTTTGGTACTTTGAGTTTATAGGCTTTCGCCAGGGGACTTAATAATCGTTTGAATTTTTTAAACGCTGCCAGCATTCGATCCAACCCGCCTAAAGGGACTTGAGGAACAGGTAAAAACTCGATATCATAGAGTCGATTGAAAAGTTGAACTTTGTAGTTAAATAGCTTTTCTGCCAGTTCTTTAGCATTTTGGGGCGAATGTCGGTGGTGAATCGCGGTGATGGCATTGATGATATCTGAGATATAAAGACCGATACTGCTGTGCGCGATCGCTTCCAATTCTCCTATACTAAGGTGCGGTGGCAATCCCTCGACAGCTTCTAATTTGAGAGCGTCTATAATTTCGTGAATTTCCGGCAATTCCTGAGTGAATAAAGGAATTTGTGGCGCAAGTTCTGGCGTAATTTCTGCCCTAGCCCCCAAAAGGATGGCAGTCTTTCTCATTGTTCTGCTGTTTGTATAGAGATTAATTAAATTTGATTTAACCCATTCTGATAAAATTAAAAACTCCGCATCTTGATTTATGCTAGCTTTAATCCAAGGATAGATATTTTCTAGGATTAATACACCCGATCCTTGATAATTGTTCCAGATAGGCAGGATATCAAAATAATCTTTGGCAACCTGTAGCTGCGATTTAGTTAGAGCGATCTGTGCTTGAATAAATTCTAAGCTGCCAAATTCGCTGAGTTTTAATTCTAAGATCTGATTTGAGCCAAGATTCCAAAGATAGCAGGGGAGAGGGATTGAGGTGCATATTTTCAAAATGTAAGTAAGGATGCGCTCACGCTCTTGGATAGGGGATTCACAAGCAATCAGCGGTTGCGCTGCTTTAATCAAAGTTGCTATTTCTGAAATGTCAGAATGATTCATGGCAATATTCCTGGGCTAACAATCTGATTTTATTGATTTTTGAAACTGGTCAATAGTAACGAAAGTTATAAGTTAGTACTATTTTTATATCTTTTTGTATATAGGTGGCGAACAAATTCTATCAATTGATATCTTGGCTTCTAGGTATCCGATCAATTACTATCCTTTAAAACTCTTGATTTCTTGAATTGAAACCAGGATTAATTGAGTCAGGATATTAAACCAATCTATGAGCAACAATCCGGGGATTTACCCAATTCTTTTACTACCCGCTCAAAACGCAACCTTGCCCGACCTCTCGCCCAAAATTGCTACTTCTGGGATGGGTGACGTGCGCTGTGGCGTATCGGAAAAAGAATTTTTAGGTTACTTAAATTATTACTTCAAAGACTGGGTTTACCCTCAGCAGCAGGTGATAGTACCAGAACAGGAACGACCTTTTGTAGTGGATTATTTGATTCGCGAACCGATAACCAATCTACATATTGATGTCGAACTTGATGAGCCGATGGCTAGGGATGGTACGTTAATTCACTTTGCGGGGAAAGATGACTACCGAAATCGCTTTTTTGTAGAAGCAGGTTGGGTCGTAATTCGATTTTGTGAAGAGCAAGTTGTGAGTCAACCTCACCGCTGTTGTCGATTTGTTGGTAATGTTTTGGCTCAT
>DNGJ01000047.1 GCA_003486305.1 Cyanobacteria bacterium UBA11371 | reverse complement strand
TTGAAATCAAGCTGCGGTACGCTTCAAAACATCTAAATCGAGCGGATGCACACCAGATAGCACGGCAGGTGAGGAATTCAAAGCTTGGCGACCAACTTTATTTAGCCTTAGCCCCTACTTTGATCAAATCGGGAATGTATCTGAATCATTGGTCGGGGCACGGCAGGTGAGGAATTCAAAGCTTGGCGACCAACTTTATTTAGCCTTAGCCCCTACTAATTGCATCATGTTCGTTGAATTGCCCATAATAAAAAAACATCACTCTGTTGTTGCGTAGGGACACGGCAAGCGAGGAATTCAAAGCTTGGCGACCAACTTTATTTAGCCTTAGCCCCTACTAATTACATCATGTTCGTTGAATTGCCCATAATAAAAAAACATCACTCTGTTGTTGCGTAGGGACACGGCATCAGAGATATCTCGGATAAACAATGGACGTTAATCGTGCCGTGTCCCGACTGCCAATTATGGGTAATCGACCCAACATAATATTAGATTTGAAATCAAGCTGCGGTACGCTACTCACGATTTGTCTAGCCGTCATTTTTACCTGCTGCTCGACATGTACTTGTATCATTCAAGACAGTTCTGGGGCGAAATCAGAGCCACGGTTGCCCGATTGCAGAGGACTGTAGAGGAGTGTTGCGGATAGAGATGTAAGGAATTTAACCTTACTTGAGGGATTTAACCCAACGGTTTGCGATCGCCCAGTCAAGAATATACCGAGCGATCGCAAACAACACAAGGCTCTCTACCCCCAGCACCGCACTCGACCACAAAACGGCGGGATAATTTAAACCAGTTTCTAGTTGTGCTAGTCCCCGCACTAGACCAAACGCGAAGACTGCACCATCGCCGAGGTGGGAGTTATCATCGCTGCGGATGGCGTAGCGGTAGGTAATACCGAAAACAAAACCGCTGATGCAAGCGATCGCAAACTCAGCAAGTAAGCTTAAACTGGTGCTAAGTGCCAGACTGGCAAGGGGTTCAAACTGCCTGACCAACACCACCTGGTTGAAAAGCGTCGCCAAGCCGTCCGCCACCAGGAGGCAAAAAGCCGCCAGGATGCCAGCTTTGAGAGATTCTATCCGTTCTGCTTGCAAGTTGTCCAATGTTCGATTCCCCAGCTTGGTATCATTAAATGTGTAATAGTTTTGTATCGTTTTTTTGCAAGCACGGCTATGGATATTCTCACCTTGGGTTGGGTTTCGGTACTGGTTCTGTTTACATACTCTATTTCAATGGTCATTTGGGGTCGTAACGGTTTCTAGAAAGTGGAAACAACAATTCTCAACGTATTCGCTTTAGCCGCCTTTGGGCTGCTGCTAGCCGTTTCGGGTGGTGTCATCTATCTAACGATAGTAGAATGGCGCGATCGCCGACGGCAAGACCGAGATAAAAAATCTCGGCGCTAACGGTAATTGGTAATTGGTAATTGGTTAATCCTTCAATTACCCATTACCCATTACCCATTACCTATTACCCATTTCAGCAAAATGCTCTAACAGTAAGCGGTGGATAAAAATATATCCGCCGCCTACTTTTTGCAATAAAATATGTTCGGTTGCCCAATCTAAAAAACGCGCATAGTTCCAAGGAATAGAACCGTTGCAGAACAGGACAAGTCGTAAAGCCAAGTGTTTAATACAAGCTTCTCCTGCACCGAACACGCCAAACAGCAACCCGGTAATTGCTCCTACTAAAACTGGTAAACCTAGTATAAAAGCTACTAGCCCCATTCCGGTTGCTCCTAATAGGAAAAAAATTATCGCATTTTTAGCTGACTGCAAAATTCCTTGATTTGGAATTGTACTGGTTTCAATGCTAGGCTCGTTCAGTCCGCGCAACAAAGCAAAAATTAGCGCTACACCCAGCCCCGTTCTTAATCCAAAGGATAAAGCTTCAGTCCAACCATCTCCTAGTTTCAAAACAAATCTATAATATAACCCCCCAAACGGCCCCAAAATTGTACCAGAAATTACCCCGACAATTAATCCCGGTATTAGATTTTTTATAGTTTTTTTCCATGACCATTTTATAGTTTCTACCGGGTTAATTTTAGAATAAATCAATCCAAAAACTATTGCAGCTATTATTCCCGTTCCCAGTGCTATAATTAATCCAGCTACTTTTCCTAATTGCCAGTCGTCAATTAGAATTCCTACATTTAGCGCTGCACCGATTCCGCAAAGCAGCCCAGCTATTACACCGATAATAATAGCATAAATTAATTTGTACCAAAGGTTCGGCAACCAAGTACTTTGTAATAGTTCAATTAAAAATATGCTTTGAGATTTATCTCTCATTTGCTGCGCCAACCAAATCAGCCAGCGTCGGGCTTTTTCTCTGGAGTATTGCTTGGAACTCCGGCGTTTCAACATGCGTTCGATATAGGCATTAAGTACGTGTTGGCGGCGTTCTTCAAGCGAATACAGTTGAGACACATCTTCAAAAGACTTGCCTTGATAAGCGAGGGTTATTATGCTGAGCATGAGCGGCGATCGCGCTAATTCTTGCAGGATAACATCTTGTTTCAGCGCTTGTTTAAAGGCTGCTAGTTCTCCTCCAGCTTTGGTTAAGTATGCATCGATTTGTTCTAAACTAAGCGGTTGCAAATAAACAGCATCTTCAACTTTTAAGCGATTGGATAATAGCTCGTAATCTTGCAGGCGACTGGTGACAACAATTTCTGTCTGTCCGAATTCTAGGCTGAATTGGTTAATAGCTTGAACGCAAGCATCCCGAGCGAGAATGTTGATTTCATCCAAGCCATCTAGCATTAACAATAGTTGTTGATTTTGCAGCCAATTTTTACCAGTTTCTTTGGATACTTGATATTGAATATGCAATTGTTGCACCAACCAGTCGGCAATACTTTGCTTTGTTTCCCAAGAAGATAGGTTGAACACAACGGGTAATGGCTGGGTATAATCGTGTTCGGCACTAATTAGTAATTCGCGCGTTAATTCCAGCAGCGTGGTTGTTTTTCCCCCGCCAGGTTCGCCTAAAATTAACAGGGTTCTTCCCTTTGGCAATTGTTTAAATTTATCGATAATTTTAGTTGCTGGGGGTAGGGGGTTGAAAGTTGCGTCGGCGTTTGTCCAAGGTAATTCTAAGGCGTCGAGTTGAGGGTTTAAACCGAGTGCGATTAACGCGCGATCGCGCAAAAAAGTTTCCAAAACTCCACAGATCCAGTACTTCCTGACTTTGTTAATTAAAATGATGCGATCGCGGTACTCTTCTCTAGTCAAATAAGTTCTCACATCCGCTACCCTTTCCTCTGCTGCACCTCCAGCAATTTTTGTCGGTAGCACAACTTGGTACGCTGGTACTGGGTCGGCAATATTTTTTAACTCTTTGTTTCCACAATAAGTTGCTTGGAGCGCCAAACCATTTTTAACCACATCGTAGACGGTTTGGGAAATACAAATACCACCCGCTGGGGCGATTTCTTGCAGTTGCGCCGCCACGAGGGAAGCGTTACCCATAACATCGCTGTCGCAAAAAAATACATCCCCTAAATGAATGCCAATTCGATGTTGTAGTATATCTTCGGGAGGCAGGTTTTCTGCTGCTGCTGTTAAAGCTGTTTGAATTTTTACAGCACAGGCGACAGCGCTGAGGGCGCTAACAAAGTACATTAATAAGCCATCGCCGGTCGATTTTAAGACCGATCCTTCAAAATCATGACAGATTTCGGTGATTAGTTCAATATCGCGACTCAGGATAGTCTGGGTGTGTTGTTCATCTTCCGCTATCAAGGTGCTGAAGTTCGCTGACTTGGTAAACGCGATAGCGGCTAAAGTGTGGTGGGATTCATCTGACATAGTCGAGAGCGATCGCAAATTCTAGTTAGATAATTATCATATCTGCTAATTGCTAATTGCTAATGGGTAACAGGTAATAGCAACTACCCATTACCCATTACCCATTACCAATTACCCATTATCGCATTTGTGCAAAATGTTCTAACAGCAGTCGATGGACGAAAATATAACCGCCGCCTACCTTTTGCAAAAAGATGCGTTCTGTGGCGTAATCGAGGAAGCGGGAATAGTTCCAAGGAATACAGCCGTTGCAGTAAAGTATAACCCGCAGAATAAAGTGTTTCACGCAAGCTTCGCCGCCCCCCGCTACTAAGCCAAATCCTACCCCAAATATCCCCCAAAACAATATTCGCCACCGCAATAATGCCGCCGCTAGCGCCATTCCCAAAAATCCAATTAACCCGAAAACCAGCGCATTTTTTGCCGATTGACGCATCGCTTGATTCGGTACTGTAACTGTTTTAATCGAAGGGCTAGTTAACCCGCGAATTAGCCCTATAATCGTTCCGGCGCTGAGGCCAAATACGACACCGCGTTGCAACGACTCAAATTGCATATCAAGCATTTTAGCGCTATAAATTTTCCATCCCATCGGATGAAACAGCGGATCGTAAATTGCTTTTACTACCAGTCCCGACAAAGCTCCTAATATTATACCTAATACTATGTTATAAGTAGTATTCCTTAAAGATATTTTGAGATTCTCTACAGGTTTAATTTTATTAATACCGAAAACAAACCAAAAAATAAACCCGACAAAAAATTGCAGAACGAACACTCGCCTAATAGGCAATAGCATATCGCCCCACACTGCCCCAAGTACTATAAAGCTGAGCAGAGTCATCAAAAAATATAGTTGTTTTTGCCATTTATTAGACAACCAACTCGGTTGCATTCGCTCGATTAAAAATACAGTTTGAGACTGTTGAGATAGGTTTTTAGCCAGCCAGCTTAGCCAGCGCATGGATTTTTCTTTTGAGTATTTAGGATTGGCATTTCTGCGTTCAAACATCCGTTGAATATATCGGTCTAACAGATGTTGGCGGCGTTCTTCCAAACTCATACCAGGTAAATTTGTCATTGGCATTCCCTGGTAAGCGAAGGTAATAATATTGAGCATTAAAGGTGACTTGGCTAATTCTTGCAGCGTCGTATCCGCTTGCAGTGCGGTTTTGACTGCTGCGAGTTCGATTCCGGCACGGTAAAGATAAGTTTGAATTTGGTCAAAAGTTAGCGGTTGAATAAAGATTGCGCCTTGAAATTTCAGGCTATTTGATAATATTTCGTATTCTTTAATGCGGCTACAAACGACAATTTCAGTGGCGCCGTGGCACCCAATAAATTGATTAATCGCCTGAACGCACGACTGGCGACGCGGGGGACTGACTTCATCTAAACCATCGAGTAAAAGTAGCAGTTGTTCGTTTTTGACCCAAGCTTGACCGATTGGTTTGGATACCTGATATTTTGTATTCAATTCTTGAACGATCCAATCAGCTATTTTAAGTTTATCGTTCGTCCAAGCAGATAAGTTGAAGGCAACGGGAATCGGTTGGTTAATGTTTTGTTCGGCACGGTTAATTAAATCGCGGGCAAGTTCTAACATGGTTGTAGTTTTACCCGAACCTGGAGCGCCTAAAATTAATAAAGTTCGTCCGTCTCCTAGTTGGTCGAATTGGTCGATAATTTTGGTATTAATAGGCAAGGTTTGCCTGGTTTGCTCGGGGGTTTCCCAAACTATTCCCCAAGGACGATCTACGGCATCCAATCGTTTCTCTAAACCGAGAGAAATCATCGCTTTGCCGTGAATTGATGTTTCTAAAACACCTTTCACCCAGTAATTTTTAACTTTGTTTAGCAAGATTTGACGGTTGCGATATTCTTGGGGAGTGCTGGGAGGTTTTGCACCTAAGATTTTTGGGGTTTTTACAGGTAAGGCGACGGTTTCTGTAACCATATCCTTTGACTGCAAAGCGGTTAGCATTTCAGCGGCGGTGGAGAAGCGATCGCTTGCCAATGTCCTGACTGCTTTATCAATTACCGCCGCCAAACTATCGCCGATTTTAGAATTATCTTTGCGCCAATTTATTTCACCCGTCTTTAAATTATTCTCCAGTTGGTGCGGCAGTTTCCCCGTGAGTAAATAAATCGCCGTTAGTCCTAAACTATAAAGATCGCTGGCAAATACGGGTTTACCCGCCGCTTGTTCTGGCGACATATAACCCCGCGTCCCAATAGCGACCGAGGTGGTAAATTCTCCCCGTGCATTGACTGCCGCATTCATAATTTCCTTGGCAATACCAAAATCAATTAGAACGGGTTTGCCATCTTGCTCTCTGAAAATAATATTGCTAGGTTTGATGTCGCGGTGAATCACCCCGTTGCTGTGGATATATTCCAGAACTGGTAAAATATCTACCAAAAATTGTTTAACGGCAATTTCATCTAAAAAACCTTGCTGCTGCACTTTTTCAAACAGCGTTTTCCCTGAGATCAATTCCTGGACTAAATAAAACCTTCCCGCTTCGGTAAAATAAGCGTATAACTTGGGAATTTGCCCGTTTTCTGCGCCCAATTGTTCTAAAATAGCCGCTTCTCGTTCAAATCGCCGTTGTACGAATTCGGCGATTTGGGGGTTGTTTGCTACGGGTTTTAGTTGCTTGAGGACACAGCGACGGCAAGAAGGCATGTGGGTGTCTTCTACCAGAAAGGTTTCGCCAAACCCACCAGTTCCCAAAGCTTGAATAATACGATAGCGGTTATTCAGCAGCGGCGATGTCATGATAGCAAATTTTATTTCTACGATTATCCATTATTTATTAGAGTCTATCCAAAAACACAATTTGGGATAATTTTAACCAAAGTTGTAGGTGTCAGCCTTACCGTAGGATAGGCAGATTTTAAAGCTAAATTTTCTATAACAGTCAAGTACAATTATATAACTCAAGTTGCTAGTTACATCCAATGACACTGGTAATGGGTAATGGGTAATGGGTAATGGGTAATGGAAATATTACCAATTACCGTTCGGCTGACGCTCACGGCAAAAGCCAATTACCAATTACCAATTACCACTGCCACAACTATTAAGTAGCAACTTGCGTTATATAGTTTAAGAAAAATCTTTCTTAAGTTAGTTGTGGGGGAAGCGATATGCCTCACTCGGACAGGCTATGCGATCGCAATCGGTGGCGCAAGCTGTCACCAGCTAGCCTGGGAGCGAACGCGCGGTTAAGATTGAGGATGGAAGTCCATGCACGCCTTGGCGGGATTTCATGGCATAATCTACCCCAAAAAGGTTGGTAAAAGCATGATTAATCAACTTTTAGCAGGACGTTACCGCATCGTTGTTGAACTGAGTTCCGGCGGCTTTGCACAAACCTATTTAGCAGAAGATACGCACCGTCCCAGCGCCCCTCAATGTGTCGTCAAGCACCTGCGTCCCCCCAGTGACGACCCCTACACTCTGGAAAATGCTAGACGCTTGTTTGAACGCGAGGGCAAAATTTTAGAAAGGCTAGGTCGCGAACACGACCAGCTACCCGCTCTCTATGCTTACTTTGAAGAAAATGGTGAATTTTACCTGATTCAAGAATACATTGAAGGTCATCCTTTAACCCAGGAAATTACACCAGGTCACCCCACACCAGAAGACCAAGTAATTTGCATTTTAGAGGAAGTGTTAGAGATTTTAGCATTCGTACATGGGAAAGGAATTATCCACCGGGATATTAAACCCGCTAATTTAATTAGACGCTCCTCGGACAATAAATTAGTTTTAATTGACTTTGGCTTAGTCAAAGAACTAACCAGTCCAACGGTTAATTCTCAGGGAGAAATTAACCCCACCGTTGCAGTGGGAACCCACGGTTACATGCCGATCGAACAATTCCACGGCTATCCCCAATTTAACAGCGATATTTACGCTTTGGGAATGCTGGGAATCCAAGCAGTAGCCGGATTATCTGCTAGCGAATTAATCAGACTGCGCGACCCCAACAATCCTAACACGGGTGAAGTTCTCTGGCGTAACCAAGTACAAATTAGACCAAACCTAGCAGATATTATTGACAAAATGGTGCGCTATGACTGCCGTCAGCGCTACCAGTCAGCAACTGAAGTTTTGGCGGATTTGAAGAATATTAATAGCGCGGTTAGAATTAACTGGAATCAGTTAAAACGCTGGGTGATAAGACCGCGTCGCCTGATGTTTGGCGGGGTATTTGCAATCATTTTTGCGCTCCTGCCGCTGATTTTTTATAAAAAATTACCGCAAGCAGTCAAAGCAGCTTACCTGTACAATCGGGGAGTGGAAAAAATAGATAGAAAAGATTACAAAGCTGCGATAAAAGAGTTAACAGAAGCGATTAGCATCAATCCGAAATATGCCGAAGCTTACAACAAGCGGTGTCATGCTTATTTAATGCAGGGAAATCGCTTGCGAGCAATGGAAGATTGCACCCAAGCACTGCAAATAAAAACTAACTTTGCTCAAGCATATCAAGCCTACACTAACCGAGGAATTGCCCGTTTAGCATTGGGAGATTCTACAGGAGCGATCGCAGACTACACCCAAGCAATTGCGATCAATCCCAAACATGCACTAGCTTACAACGGTCGGGGACACGTCCGGGAAAAAATTGGGGATAAAAAAGGCGCGATCGCAGATTTTACAATGGCAATTAAAGTCGATCCCAAATTTGCCGACGCTTATATAAATCGCTGTTTAACCCGCTCAAATGCAGGCGATCGCAAAGGAGCTATTGAAGATTGCACCTATGCAATTAAAATTAATCCCAACCAGGTACAAGCTTATCTCAACCGCAGCTTGGTTAACTTTAGATTAGGCAATTATCAAAGAGCAATTGAAGATAGTAACATTGCGATTCGGCTCAATTCCGGTGGGGGCAATTCCAACCTGGGAGAAGCTTATCATAACCGCGCGATCGCTCGCATGGCTTTAGGCGATAGACAAGGCGCAATGGAAGATTTTAACCTGGCACTCCGCGCCAATCCCAAAGATGCAGGTGCTTACTATGAAAGAGGTCGCATCCTTGCTGGCATCGGAGATAAACAAAAAGCGATCGCAGATTTTCAGAAAGCCGCAAAACTTAGGCTCGAACAAGGTAGCACTCAAGGTTTTAAAGACGCCCAGTTCCAAATTAGAAAGTTGCAGCAAGAACCCGCGCCAAAACAATAAGTCAATTGGTAATTGGTAATTGGTAATTGGTAATTGGTAATTGGTAATTGGTCATTCTTCGGTGTTCTAAAATTACCTATCTCTTCAAATCTCTTACCTGGAGCGTTCTGGAGTGCCTGGAGTGGTTCGGTCATTAAGTTAGGACTTACGCGCACCCATCCGGGTTTCTATTGATTAATCGTCGGGAAAGGCAACTAGATATCTACACAGAAACCCGGTTTCTAGGATCGTCCTGCTTCAATCCTCAACACCATCGCCGAGCGATCGCTAAAATTTCCTCATGGGGTAAAAGTCACGTCAACAGACCAACTGTGCTAACCTGTTGAGAATCGTCAAACAGACTGATACACTTGTACCTTACCAAACCCAGCTAACATCGCGCCTATGGTTCATATCAAGCGCGTCGAACTCACCAACTTCAAATCTTTCGGCAACACCACGGGAATTCCGTTTTTGCCCGGTTTTACCGTGATTTCTGGACCCAATGGGTCGGGTAAGTCGAATATTCTCGACGCGCTGCTGTTTTGTCTCGGACTCGCCAGTTCTAGGGGAATGCGCGCCGAACGCTTACCAGACTTGGTTAACAACAGTCACAACCATCGCGGTACCGTCGAGGCGAGCGTTACCGTTACGTTTGATCTCAGCGATGTTCCAGCAACCTTGGAGGAAGAGCAGGGGAGTTCTGTAGGGGCGGGTTTCACCGATAATCTTTCTCAACAACAGACAATTGAACTAAACCCGCCCCCTTCCTCTCAGCAAGAGAGCGATCCGCCCCTCCTTAACAAGGGGGGAGTCCAAAATCCAAAATCTACCGACTGGAGTATTACCCGCCGCTTGCGCGTCACCCAGCAGGGCAGTTATACCTCGAATTACTATATCAACGGCGAATCCTGCACTCTGACGGAAATCCACGCACAACTCGAACGCCTGCGAATCTATCCTGAAGGTTATAACGTGGTGCTGCAAGGTGATGTCACTAGCATTATCACGATGAACGCTAGGGAACGCCGGGAAATTATTGATGAACTCGCAGGCGTGGCGGCGTTTGACCGCAAAATTTCCCAAGCTAAGGAAACGCTTAATACTGTCAAAGAGCAGGAAGACCGCTATCGCATTGTAGAGGCAGAATTAATTGCTCAGCGCGATCGCCTCTCTGCCGATCGGATTAAAGCAGAAAAATACCAAAAACTCCGCGCCGAACTTCAAGACAAAGAACTATGGGAACTCGTCCTCGGCGTGCGCCAGCTGACTCATCAAGTCTGGAACTTACGCGAACAAATTGAAGCTGGCGATCGCTCTCATACCGACCTCACCACGCAGCTAACGCACCTCGCCGCAGAAATTGCATCAAAAACTGTCGAACTCGAACAGTTAAATGCCCGCGTCAAAGCTTTAGGTGAAGAAGAATTATTAGCTTTGCAATCTACCCTCGCAACTCAAGAAGCCGAACAGCGTCAACTTCAGCGTCAGCAACGCGAGTTAGATTTATCAATAGTTACCCTTGATAATAATATAAAACAAAATCAACTAGAAAGTCAACAACAAGAACAAACTTTACAACAAATAAATTTAGAAAAAGAAACGGTTGAAAACCAACTTGCTGGTTTAATTTCGTTGCGGGATGAAGCGCGGCGGGAACTAATTGGAAGTAGGGAAGAAGCGGATGCGATCGCATCTGCCAGCGAAGCTTGGGTGCAGCAACAAACCGCGATCAATCGACAAATTGAAACTTTACTCCAAACAATCGAACCCCAGCGCACCGAACAAGCCCAACTCAGGGAAAGATTCGCTAACTTGTCGCGACAAATTGAAGAACAAAACCAACTTTTACAATCCTTAGAACCGCAAATTGCTTCCAAACAATCCCTGGCGCTTGATTTTGAATTGCTTTTGCAAGAATCCGAACAAACAATTCAATCTTTAACCCAAACTTTAGGCGCCGCCGAACAAGACTTACAAATTCAACAAGATACCCAGAAACGCTTACTACAAGAACAGCGGGAAAAACAACGCCAACTAGATAAACTAGAAGCCCAAACGCAAGCGCAACAAGAAGCATCGGGAACATACGCCGCGCAAGTAATTTTCCAAAGCGGACTAAAAGGAATTTGCGGATTAGTAGCCCAACTCGGAAAAGTCGAACCGCGCTATCAACTCGCATTAGAAATTGCCGCCGGGGCGCGGTTGGGAAATTTAGTCGTAGAAGATGATAGTATCGCCGCCAAAGGAATTGAAATTTTAAAACAAAAACGCGCCGGTAGGATTACATTCTTACCTATGAATAAGATTCGCGCCGGTCAATTATCTACAACGGTGGCGCTGCGTTATGCGAATGGATATATAGACTATGCGGTAAATTTAATCGAATGCGAACCGCGCTACCGAGATATTTTTGGCTACGTATTCGGTAATACGGTTGTGTTTGAAAATTTAAATAGCGCCCGTCAACATTTGGGACAATATCGCATCGTTACCTTAGAAGGCGAATTGTTAGAAAGTAGCGGCGC